>DATFWE010000351.1:0-4194 GCA_035259575.1 Haliangiales bacterium | reverse complement strand
GGGGAGCGCCCACCGCCGTCGCTGCGCCGGCGTCCCCTTGGCCATGATCGCGCCGCCGGCGAGGCCGACCCACGCGCCGAACGCCATGAAGAAGCCCGGGTTGATGCGCGACATCTCGACGGCGAGGATGGCCTGCATGGCCGGGTCGCCGCCGACGTTCGCCTCGCCGTCCTCGCGCTTCGGCTTGTCGCGGTTCACGTTCCGCTCGAACGCCGCGCGCGCCAGATCCGGCAGCCCGAACGTCCGCGCGAAGTCGCGCATGAGGTCGTAGGGGAGCATCTGGTTCTGGTCGAGCGCTTCGTTGACGGGGACGAGCTTCTCGTTCACCCACTTGCGAACCATCTGCCGCACCATCTTGTGCTCGTCGGAAAAGGCGAACATTCGGTCTCCTTTATCGTTTGCCCGGCTCGCCTCGGCTCGGGCGCTCCAGGTCGCTCGGTTCCACCTCGCTCCAGGTCGCGTCATCCCTCGCCTCCGCTCGCCGGGCTACACCGGCATGATGCCGTGCTTGCGGTACGGCCGCTCGACGCGGCGGTTCCAGGACATCTCCACCGCGAGACACAGGATCTTGCGCGTGTCGCGCGGGTCGATGACGTCGTCGATCATCCCCCACTGCGCCGATTTGAAGATGTTGATGTTCTGCTGGATCATCTGGAGGAGCTGCGCCTTGAGCTCCGCCGGCGGCTCGCCCGCGGGGAACAGCTTCTTGCCGGCGATTCCCACCATTCCCTCGGCGCCCATGAGCGCGATCTCCGCCCCCGGCCAGGCGACGAGCAGGTCCGGCTCGTAGGCGCGGCCGGCCATGACGTAGTAGCCCGCGCCGTAGCCCTTGCGCACGACGACGGTCAGCTTGGGCACCGTCGCCGACGCCATCGCGTGCAGCATCTTGGCGCCGTGGCGGATGATGCCGGCGTGCTCGACGGCCGAGCCGACCATGAACCCCGGGACGTCCATGAAGAACACCAGCGGCAGGCCGAACGCGTCGCAGATCTGGATGAAGCGCGCGGCCTTATCGGCGCTGTCGTTGTTGAGGATCCCGCCGAGCTGGCGCGGATTGTTGGCGACGACGCCGACCGGGCGGCCGCCGAAGCGCGCCAGGCAGGTGATGATCGAGCGCGCCCATTTCGGCTTGAGGTCGAGGAACTTCCCATCGTCGACGGTGGCGCGAATGACGTCGTACATGTCGTAGGCGGCGCGCGTCGACTCGGGGAGGACGTCGAGGAGCTTCTCCTCGCGCCGATCGATGGGGTCGGCGCATGGCACGACCGGCGGCTTCTCCTCGCAGTGCTGCGGGAAATACGACAAGTAGTCCTTGATCACCTGGATGCAGGCGTCCTCGTCGGGGACCTCGACGTCGCCGACGCCGCTCTTCTCGGTGTGGACCTTGGATCCGCCGAGCTCCTGCTCGGAGATCTCCTGGCCGGTGACCGCCTTCACGAGCGGCGGGCCGCCGAGCGCCATCGAGCCGATGTCCTTCACCATCGGCACGAAGTCGGCGAGCCCGGGGATGTAGGCCGTCCCCGCCGCGCCCGGCCCGACCATCGCCGACACGAGCGGGACCACGCCGGACATGATCACCTCCTCGCGGAAGAGGTAACCCGTCCCGGCGAACATGGAGATGAAGTCGGCGGCGTCAGGGCGGGGCTCGATGCGCGCGCCCGCCGAGTCGATGAACCAGACGAGGGGCATGCGGCAGCGGAGCGCCAGCTCGCGCAGGCGCGTCACCTTGGTCTCGCCGGTCATGCCGATCGAGCCGCCCTTGACGGTGAAGTCGTAGGCGGTCGAGGCGACCAGCCGCCCGTTGACCTTGCCCCAGCCGCACACCACCGCGTCGGCGGGAGGCTTGTCCTTGGGATCGCCCGACCCCATCTGCGTGCCGAGGATGCCGATCTCGACGAACGCGCCGTCGTCGTAAAACCGGGCCAGACGCTCGCGGCAGGTGAGCTTGCCGCGCGCGTGCTGCTTGGCGACCTTGTCCGGGCCGCCCATTTCCTTGATCTGGCTGCGCCGCCGCTCGAGCTCGGCGACGAGCTCCCGCATCGTCGGCACTAGACGTTGCCTCCCCCGTTCGGCCACAGGATCCGGATCGTCTCCTCGCGCGTGGCGACGCTGCGACCGGACAGCTTGACCATGCCGACGGCGGCGTCGACCAGGTCGCCGTTCGATTGGGCCATGTCGCCGTTCGGCAGGTAGAAGTTGTCCTCCAGCCCGACGCGCACGTCGCCGCCGAGGGACAGCGCGGCCATGGCGAGCGGCCACTGGTCGCGCGAGATGCCGATGACCTTCCAGCGCGAGCCCGGGGGTGTGTTCTGCGCCTGGAACGCGAGGTGGCGCGCCGTCGCCGGGATGCCGCCGAGGACGCCCATGATGAACGAGTAGTGGTGGGGCGCGTCGAGGAGGCCGAGGTCGACGAGCACCTCCGCCGAGGCGGTGTGGCCGGTGTCGAAGCACTCGAGCTCGGGCTTCGCGCCCGCTTCCTTGATCGCCTTGGCGAACGCGATGATGTCGTGGAACGGATTCTGGAACACGAAGTTGAACGCGAAGTCCTTCTTGTCCTTGCGCCACTTGGCGTAGTTCATCGAGCCCATGTTGAGCGCGGCGATGGCGGGGCGGAGCGCGAGGTGCCCCACGCGCCCCTCCATCGGGCCGAGGCCGCCCGTCGACCAGTTGATGAGCACGGGCGAGCGCTTGTGCACCTCCTCCTTGATGCGGCGGAACGTGTCGACCTCCCACGTCGGCAGGCCGTCGTCGGTGCGCGCGTGGATGTGGACGATCGTCGCGCCCGCGTCCCAGGCGCGCCGGGCCTCCTCGCCGATCTCTGCCGGCGTGTAGGGGATCGCCGGGCAGTGCTTCTTGGTGGTGACCGCGCCCGTCAGGGCGCAGGAGAGGATGACCTTATCCGCGAGCGACATTGCGTGATGCCTCCTTCGAAACGAATCCGGCCATCTTGCGCAGGATCCCCACGAGCTGCTCCCTCTCGTCGGCGGTGAGCGCGCCGAACGCGCCGCGCAGGAGCTCCCACGGCGCGACCTTGGCGGCGCGCGCGATGCCCAGCCCCTTGGCCGTCGCGCGGATCTGCCACACGCGCCGGTCCTTCTCCGACTGGACGCGCTCGACGAGCCCGGCCTCGACCATGCGGTCGACGATGCCGGTCACCGTCGAGTTCTGCGCCGCGATGCGGCGCGACAGCTCCGACAGCGACAGCGCGCCGATCTCCTCCAGCAGCTTGAGCACGTTGAGCTGGGTCGCGGTGACGCCCAGGCGCCCGCACTCCTCGCGCGCGAGCCGGCGGCTCTCGGTCTGCAGGTAGATGACCGTCTCGACGATGAGGTCGAGGTCGCGACTGTTTCGTGCCACTAATGGTTGGTGTAGTGAAATATTTGCGAGGAGTCAAGCCTCAGCGCGCCGGCTTGACCCCCCGCAGCGCCTCGAGGTCCACGGGCTGCGCCGGGAACGCCGGCCGCGCCAAAAGGTACCCCTGCACCAGGCCGACGCCGGCCGAGGCCAACGCCTCGAGCTCGCCCCGCGTCTCGACGCCCTCGGCGATGACGCTCGCGCCCAGCTCGGCGCACAGGCGCACGACGTGCGAGATCAGGCGGTGCGTGCGGCCGCCCTGGACCAGCCCGGCCACGAGCTGGCGGTCGAGCTTCACGATCTCGGGCGCCAGGTCGGCGATGTACTTGAGGTTGGAATAGCCGGCGCCGAGGTCGTCGATGGCGAGCAGCACGCCCTTCGAGCGGATTTCCTTGAGGACGCTGTGGCACCAGCGGTAGTGGGTCAGCGGGACAGACTCGGTGATCTCGAGGTAGACGGCGTGGTCGTGGGAGAAGATGGCGTCGTCGGGGCGGACGAGGAAGCCCTCGCCGAACTCGCTGGGGTGGACGTTCAGGAACAGCGGCGTCGCCGGGCACACCGCCAGCGACATCGCGCGCAGGTGCCGCCCGAGCCTGCCCATCTCGCCTGCGGCGACCGCCTCCTGCAGGAACGGCACGGGGGTGATGAACTCGGGCGCGCGGCTCCGCAGCAGCGCCTCGTGCGCGAAGATGCGTCCGCGCGCGAGATCGACGATCGGCTGGAGGGCGATGTAAAGCTCGTCCCGGGCCAGCGCGTCCTCGACGATCGACACCCCTTCCATCATACATCAGCGGTCAGCGGGCGCAGCGTTTCTTGACCAGGCGGGCGGCCCGCGCGACG
>DATFWE010000350.1:0-10412 GCA_035259575.1 Haliangiales bacterium | reverse complement strand
TGAAGTTCTCGGCGCTGCGCATGCCGCGGCCGCCCGAGACGACGATCTTCGCGTCGGTGAGCTCGGGACGCTCGCTCTTGGTCGCCTGCACGCTCACCACCGTCGCGCCGAGCGCGTTGACGTCGCCCGCCGTCGCCGTCGCCACCTCGCCCGCGTCCCCGCCCGCGGCCGCCGGCGGAAACTCGGTCTGGCGCGCGGTGATCACCACGACGGGCGAGCCGACCTTGACAGTCGCGATCGCGTTGCCCGCCAGGATCGGCCGCCGGAACGTGTCCTTGTCCAGGATCGCCGACACGTCCGACGCCATGCCGGCGTCGAGGAGCGCGGCGACGCGCGGCATGAGGTCCTTGCCCAGGTTGTCGGCGATCGCCAGCACGGCGCTCGCGCCCTCGTCCTTGGCGACGCGGGCGACGATCGGCGCGTACGTCTCGGCCATGTAGTGCTCGAGCCGAGCGTCGTCGACGACCACGGTGCGGGGCGCGTGCGCCTTGGCGGCGTCGGCCGCGGCCCCCGCGCCCTTGCCGACGAGCAGCGCCACGACCTTGCCGCCGTGCTTGCCGGCGAGCTGCGCCGCCGCGTTCAGCGCCGACAGCGCCGACCCCTTGAGGTGCGACTCGGAGTACTCCAGAAGAACTAGACAGTTGCCCATCACAGCACCTTCGCATCGTCGTGGAGTCGCTTGATCAGCTCGGGCACGTCCGCGACCTTGATGCCGGCCTTGCGCGCCGGCGGCGCATCGACGCCCAGCCAGGTGACCTTCGGCGCGAGCGTCAGGCCGAGGTCGGCGACCGGCGTCGCCTTGATCTCCTTCTTGCGCGCCGCCATGATGCCCTTGACCGAGGCGTAGCGCGGCCCCTCGGCGTACGCGTGGCCCGCGGGCGTCTTGCCGTTCTTGACCGCCGCGGGGAGGATCGAGCGCAGGTCGCACGTGATCACCGCGGGGAGCGGGACCTTCTTGAGCTCCAGGCCGGCGTCGACCTCGCGGCCGACGGTGATGCTCTTTCCGTCGGGCGCGACCTCGAGAGAGGCGGCGAACGTCGCCTGCGGCCAGCCGAGCAGGCCGGCCACGATCTGACCCACCTGGTTGGAGTCCCCGTCGACCGCCTGCTTGCCGAGGAGCAGGAGGTCGGGCTTCTCGCGCTCGACGACCTTGGCGACGATGCGGGCGACCGCGTCCGCGTCGAGCGTCTCGTCGGCGGCGTCCACGCGCACGGCGCGGTCCGCCCCCATCGCCAGCGCGTTGCGGATCTGCATCGACACGTCGTCGGGGCCGATCGACAGGACGACCGTCTCCCCCAGCTTTTCGCCGGAATCGGCCTTCTCGTTCAACCGCAGCGCCGTCTCGACGGCGTACTCGTCGAACGTGTTGACCACCCAGGTGACGCCCGAGAGGTCGAGGCCGTTCCCCTTGAACTTGGGTCGCATCTCCGGGTCCGGGACCCGCTTCACGGTGACGAGGATCTTCACTCAGGCCTCCTTTGATTCGAGCCCTTGTAGCACGAGGTTGGCGATCCAGTCGCCGGCTTTGCGGATGTCGATCTTCCCGTCGCGCGACGTCACCCACGCGAGGGTGAGCTCGTCGAGCGCGCCGAACAGCGCGCGCGCCGCGAGCGGGGCCGGCACGTCGGAGCGGAACGCGCCCGCCTTCTGCCCCTCGGCGATGATGCCGGCCAGGAGCTTCAGGAACTCGGCGAACCGCGGATTCTTGTACTCCTTCATGAACTTCGCCGACTGGCGCAGCTCGATGGCGATGACCTCGGCGCCGTGGCGGTTCTCCGCGGTGAGATCCATGTACGCCCGGATGAACCGCCGCAGCTTCTCCGGCGCGTCCGCCGCCCCGGCGGTCGCGCCGGCGAGCGCCGCGTGCACGCGCTCCATCTGCGCCTCGAACAGCGAGATCAGCAGGTCATCCTTCGACTTGAAATACAGGTAGATCGTACCGTCGGCGACTCCCGCGTCCTCGGCGACGTCCGACACCTTGGCCCCGTAGTACCCTTTGAGCGCGAACACGCGCTCGGCCGAGTGGAGGATCCGCTCCCGCTTGTCACCCGCGCCGCCGCGCACTGAATGATGATTCATTCATACGCTTTGTACCGATCGCGCCGGGACGTGTCAATGGTTGCAACCCGGACGCCGGTAGAATAAAACCAGCGTCCTCGATGTCGAAGTCAGCGATGAGAGGCATCCTCCTGGCTGCGGCGGGGTTGGCATCCTTTGCGCTCTTCCTGCCGCGGTTGCAGGCCGCCGTCGAGAGCACGGAGGATCGGCGCGTCGCGGCCCTCGGCGACAAGCTCCCGTCCCCATGCGGCGCGGCGCACAGCCTGAAGAAGTCGGCGGACGCGGGATGCAAGCGGACGCCGTTCGCCCTCGCCTATGTGGAGCGCCTGGTGAAAAAGTACGGCGCCAGCGACGACGACGTGGTCCAGCTCTACCGCCTGCGCTACACGCCGTCGACCCCGGCGACCTTCGACCTCAAGGACACCCCGTACGAGGGGAACCCCAAGGCGCCGGTGGTCATCGTGGAGTTCTTCGATTACGGCTGCCCACATTGTCGCGAGGCCATGCCGATCCTCGACGACCTCATGCTCCAGCACCCGCGCGACATCGTCCTCTACTACAAGCACTTTCCCCTCGGGGGACACAAGGACTCGATCCCGGCGGCGAAGGCGGCGGTGGCGGCGTTCCGGCAGGGTCGATTCCGCGCGATGCACAAGGCGTTGTTCGCGAGCCAGGCCAACCAGTCCAAGGAGGCGATCGCCCAGATCGCCAAGGACCTCAAGCTCGACCTGTCCAAGTTCGACAAGGACTGGAACGACCCGGCGACCGCCGATAAGGTGAACGCCGACAAGGCGCAGGGCGAGGCGGCCCAGGTTCCGGGCACCCCGGCGCTTTTCATCAACGGACGCCTGTACGCCGCGCCGGTCACGGTCGATGAGATCGAGGACTGGATCGCCGAAGAACAAGCCGTGAGCCGCTGAGGAGGACGACGATGCGAGCCGCAGCCGTGTGCCTGGTCATCCTTGCGCTCGGGGCCTCGCCGGCCGGAGCGACCAAGCCCGGCGATCGCGCCCACGATTTCTCGTTGCCCTCGATCGACGGCAAGAGCGTCACGCTGAGCGACCTCAAGGGCGCGGTCATCATCGTGGACTTCTGGGCGTCGTGGTGCGGCCCGTGCAAGAAGGAGCTGCCCGCGCTCGACCGGCTGGCGGCGAAGTACGCCGGCAAGGTCGTCGTGCTGGCGGTGAACATCGACAAGGAACGCAAGAAGGCGGACGCGTTCCTCAGCCAGGCCAAGGTGTCGCGCGCGACGGTGCTCCTCGACCCGGCGGGGAAGGTGGCGGCGGCCTACGACGTCCCGACGATGCCGAGCTCGTACGTCGTCGACGGCCACGGCATCATCAAGCACGTGCAGGCGGGCTACAAGTCGGGCGACGAGGAGACGATCGAGGACAAGATCCGCGAGCTCATGAAATAGATCAGAACCGGGCAGTGATCCCGCCGCCGAACTTGCCGAATCCGGTGCCCAGGACCCCGACGTACGGCGGCGCGGCGTAGTATCCGCCGCCGACGAACACGCGGAAACCGAAACGACCGCGCCACCAGAACACGAAGTCGGCGTCCACCTCGATGTTCCCCACCTGGCGGTCCGTGTTCCGTCCGACCCACCCCGGATCGCTGTCCCCCGTCCGGTTGTCGACCCAGTGCTCGCGGCTGGCGTAGGCGCGCAGCCCCAGCCCCGTCTCGGCGGCGAGGTTGTAGATCATCTCGAGCGTGCCGCCGAACCCGCGCACCGTCATGTCCCCCGGATGGAACCCGGTGAACGTCCAGTCGACCCAGTGGTAGTAGCCGGTCGCGCGCAGGTAGAAGCGGTCGTCGGGCGTGGACAGCGCGACGACGCCGCCGAGGGTCTTGCCCCCGCCGCTGCGGGTGATCTGGTTGACGGGCGCGTCGGTGCCCGACTGCGCTCCGATGATGGGCTCGCCGAAGTAGTACGCCCCGAGGGACAGGAGCGGAACGGGGCGCCCGCCGAGCTCGAGGTGGAACGGGAGGATGTCGTAGTGGCCCTCGCCGCCCATGAAGTCGTCGAACAGGACGTCGTTGCGCTGCAGGCCGATGTCGCCGCCGGCGTAGAACGCGCCGTCGAACAGATGGAGCACCCCGCCGAGCGCGACCCCCGTGCGCGATTCGATCGACACCGACCCCTTGCGGAAGATGCGCACGAATGCCGAGCTCGGGTGGCGCACGAACCGCCGCAGCGATGGAATCACCTCGTCCTGGCGGTCGATGCCCTCGGGCGTGAGGGTGTACTGGAGCGCGGCCGTCGAGGTGTTCGTCCCGCTCTCGATCGACACGTCGGCGTCGGCAGACACCTCGTGGTACTGGAGCTCCTGCGCCAGCGCGGGGGAGGCGAGGACCAAGATAGACATGGGCAAAGCGCGCACGCCCAGAGACTAGCAGACGGGGCGGCCTGGCAACCGATCACACGCGCGCGATGTGGTACAGCATCACGTAGACGACGACGCCCGTCACCGACACGTACATCCAGATGGGAAACGTGATGCGCGCGATGCGACGGTGGGCGTCGAAGCGGCCGCGCAGCGCCAGGTAGAGCGTGCGGGCGACGAAGAACGGCACCGTCGCGGCGAGCGCGGTGTGCGTGCCCAGGACCGCGAGGTAGACCGGGCGCGTCCAGTCGTGGAGCGGGTACGCGTGCGCCCCGGTGGCCGCGAAGCGGATGAGGTAGCAGACGAGGAACAGCGCCGACGTCCCCACCGCGGCGAGCATGCACCCGCGGTGGAGGGCGACCTCCTTCGCCTTGATCGCGCGCCAGGCGATGAACAGCAGCACCGCGCTCGTGCCGTTGAGGGTCGCGTTCACCGTCGGCAGGAGGTCGACGAAGCTCCGGCCGGTCTCGCGGAGGAGGCCGAACGCCGGCACGGCGAGGACCGCCAGCGCGAACGCGATCCAGCCGAGCGGGCGCTTCCCCCAGAACACCGCCTCGTTTCGTTCTTGTTCCGTTCGCTCGGTCACGAGATCAGCATCAGCCCGAGCAGGACGGGCAGGTACGCGATCGACGCCAGGAACAGGCCGCGCGCCCAGCGCTCGCCGCCGCCCCACAGGCCGAACATCCCGCCGCCGACGACGGCGGCGCCGAGGAGCGCCGCGCCGGCCAGATAGGCAGGTCCGCCCACGCCGAGCGGCACCAGCGCGAGCGTCGTCAACACCTGCAGCACGAGGTAGACGACGATCGCGCGTCGCGTCGCCTCGTCGCCGCGCTCGTTGGGCATCACCTTGAGCCCGGCGGCGCGATAGTCGTCGCGCAGCGCGATCGCCAGGGCGAGGAAATGCGGGATCTGCCAGAAGAACACCACGCCGAACAGCGCGAGCGCGGGCGCGGTGATCTGTCCCGTGGCCGCCGTGAAGCCGAGGAGCGGGGGCATGGCCCCGGGGATCGCGCCCACGTGGAGCGCATAGATGCTCTTCTGCTTGAGCGGCGTGTACACCAGCACATAGAGGACGAGCGCGATCGCCCCGAGCAGCCCGGCGAGCGCGTTCGCGCAGAACGTCACGAGCGGCACGGCGATCGCCGCCTGGATCACGCCGAGCGCGAGGGCGGTGCCCGGGCGGACGCGCCCGCTGGGGAGGGGGCGGCCGCGCGTGCGCGCCATCTTGGCGTCGATGTCGCGCTCCAGGTACTGGTTCAACGTGTTCGCGGAGCCGACGAGGAGGAGCGTGCCGACGAGCGTGGCGGCCCACAGCGACGCGGGGCCGCCGCCCGCCAGCGCCAGGCCCGCCGCCGTCGTCGCCACGTTGAGCAGGCTGATGCGCGGCTTGGTGAGCGAGATCCAGTCGCGGAGCGCGGTCATGTTCATGGTTGCGTCGCTCCCTCGCGCGGGCTCGCCGCTCCAAGTCGCTCGGCGGTGCCTCGCTCCACGTCGCGCAGACGCTCGCCCGCGCTCGGTCGCTGGGCCATCGCTGGCCGCGCCGCCGCCACCGGAACGGGGCGGGTCAGGAGCACGAGCAGCCACATGTCCGCGAGGAGCGTCGCGCCGCCGATGAGGTGCGCCTCGACCGCGACGAGCCCCTTCCAGGACAGCACCGTCCAGATCCCCAGGCCGATCTGCACCGCCACGAGCGCGATCGCCGCCGCCGCCAGCCCGCGCGCCGCGCCGCGCGCGCCGCCGCCGAGCACGCGCACGGCCGCCACGATCACGGCCGCGGCCACGAGCACCGCGACCAGGCGGTGGGACATGTGCAGCGTCGCCAGCCAGTGATGGGTCGGCCACACGCTGCCGAAGCACAGCGGCACCTCGTCGAGGCAGGCGAACGCGGCGTGAAGGTGGCGCACGACGCCGCCGAGGACGACCTGCGCCAGCACGAGCGCCGCGGCGATCTGCACGCTGCGCCGCGCCCCGGCGGGGACCGGCGCCGGCGTGGGCGCGACGACCACCGTCGCGATGTAGATCGTCGTCAAGAAGAACAGCTGCGACAGCGCGAGGTGGCCGATCGAGATCTCCGGCGGGAGCTTGAGCACCACGGTGAGCCCGCCGAGGGCGCCCTGCAGGACCACCATGCCGACGGCGAGGAGCCCCAGCTTTCCCCGCCGGATCGAGAACAGCCCGATCGCGAGGGCGACGGTCGCCAGCCCGACGGCGGCCGCCACGAGCCGGTGCGTGTGCTCGAACAACACGCCCCCCTCCATCCTGGGGAACACCTGCCCGTGGCACAGCGGCCAGTCGGGGCAGGCCAGGCTCGAGCCGGTCGGATTCACGAGGCCGCCCACGGCGAGGAGCACGTACGTCGCCACCGCGGTGGCGACGGCGAGCGTGGGGAGAATCTGCTTCATACATTCATGTCGCGCATGATGCGCGGAAGCTGTAAACCCGGGCGCGCGGACTGTCAAGCGACGGATCGCCGCGCTGCTGCGGCAATTTACATCGCTTCGGCCTTGAGCGCCTCAGCCTGGGCGTTTGCGCGGAGCGCCTCGATGAACGCGCCCAGATCGCCGTCCATGATCGCGGGCAAATTGTGCCGGGTGAGGCCGATCCGATGATCGGTCACCCGGTCCTGCGGGTAGTTGTAGGTGCGGATCTTCTCCGACCGGTCGCCCGACTTGACCTGGCTGCGCCGCGCCTCGCGCTCGGCGGCCTCCTGCTTCTCGCGCTCCATCTCGAGCAGACGGGAGCGCAGGATCTTCATCGCCTTGGCCTTGTTCTTGTGCTGCGACTTCTCGTCCATGCACACGACGATGAGGCCGGTCGGGATGTGCGTGATGCGGACCGCGGAGTCGGTCGTGTTCACCGACTGGCCGCCGGGGCCGCCGGCGCGCATCACGTCGATGCGGAGGTCGCTGTCCTGGATCTTTACGTCGACCTCCTCGGCCTCGGGGAGGACCGCGACCGTCGCCGCCGAGGTATGGATCCGCCCCTGCGCCTCGGTCGCCGGCACGTGCTGGACGCGGTGCACGCCCGACTCGTACTTGAGCTGCGAGTAGACGTCCTTGCCCTCGATGAGGGCGATGACTTCCTTGAGCCCGCCGGCGGACGCGTCGGAGCGGCTGAGGATCTCGAGCTTCCACCGGTGGCGCTCGGCGAAACGCGAGTACATGCGGAACAGATCCGCCGCGAACAGCGCCGCCTCCTCGCCGCCGGTGCCGGCGCGCACCTCGACGATGATGTTCTTCTCGTCGAGAGGATCCTTGGGCAGAAGCAGGATCTTGATCCGCTGCTCGGCCTCGGCGAGCGCGGGCTCGAGGCGGGCGGCCTCCTCCTTGGCCAGGTCGCGCACGTCGGCGTCGCCGTCGCGCAGCATCGCCCGCGCCTCGTCGAGCTCCTGCACGACCTTGCGCCGCTCGCGGATGGTCGCGGCGAGCTCCCCCAGGTGCGCGTGCTCGCGCGAAAGCTTCTGGAACTCGGCGCGGTTGGCGATCACCTCGGGGCGCCCGAGCAGCTCGGTCACCTCGTCGTGGCGCTTCTCGATGCCGTCCAGCTTGGCGAGGAACTTCGGATCGTCGAACATGGCGGAGCTTAGAAGTCGACTTCAGCGGCGGTGCGGTAGACGCACAGGTCGTCGCCGGCGATCGGCTGCGCCTGCCGCTCGCGCCACAGCGTCTTGCGGATGCTGAGGAGCGCGATCTCGAGCTGATCGTCGGTGGGCTCGCGGGTTGTGATGTGCTGCAGCGCCAGGCCCGGAGCCGCCACCGCCCGGGCCAGCGCGCTCCGGTCGTAGAGCTTGCCCGAGATCTTGAGCAGCTCGTAGCCGAGCGCGGCGACGGGGAGCATCAGCGGCAGCTTGAGCAGGATCTTGACCACGTTGTCGACGACGGGGACGTCGGAGATCTCGCCGCGGAGGAGCACCGCGAACAGGACGACCGACACGCCGACGACGATGAGCAGGAAGGATGTCCCGCAGCGCGGGTGGAAGCGCGATTGGGCGCGCGCATTGTCGACGGTGAGCGGCAGGCCCGCCTCGTAGGTGGCGATCGCCTTGTGCTCGGCGCCGTGGTACTGGAACACCCGCTTGATGTCGGGGAGGAGCGAGATGGCCGCCATGTACCCGACGAGCAGGCACACCTTGATGACGCCGTCGACCAGATGGAAAGCGAAGCTCCTGCTGTCGAAGCCGAGCGCCCAGGTCAGGAGGTGCGGCACGCCGACGAACAGCGCCAGCCCGAACGCGATCGACACGGCCATCATGAACCAGGTCGCGCCCTCGGACATCTCGCCGGAATGCGCCCGCGCGCCGAGGGAGCGCGGCGGCAGGGGCGCGTCGGCGGGGACCGTCTGCTGGCGCGCCGCGAAGGACAGCGCCGAGAAGCCGTTCCACAGCGACTCGATGAGGACGATCGCCCCGCGGAAGAACGGCCAGCGGAGGAAGCGGAGGCCGCCCCACACCGGCTCCCACGGCGCCTCGCGCACCACGATCTCGCCGGAGGGCCGGCGGCACACCACCGCGAAGGATCGCGGCGAGCGCATCATCACGCCCTCGATGACCGCCTGGCCGCCGACCTCGACCCTCTTCATCGCTCGCCCGGCCTCAAGGACTACGCGCCCTTCTCGGTCGTGGCCTTCTCGGCCTTCTCCTTCTTGCCTCCGCGCCCGTACTTCTTGTTGAAGCGGTCGATGCGGCCCTGGGTGTCGATGAGCTTCTGCTTCCCGGTGAAGAACGGGTGGCAGTTCGCGCAGATTTCCACCATGAACGGCCCGCGCGTAGAGAACGTCTCGTACACGGCGCCGCAAGCACAGGTGATGGTGGACGGCTTGTAGTCGGGATGGATGTTTGCCTTGGGCATGGTCTTGCTTCCGTTCAGAAAAGGCCAGTCATATAGCAGAGACGGCCGATTCGCACAAGTCGGGATAAAGAGGAAGGATTTCTACGTTTTCCCGAATATCGTAAGCACTCGCGACCGGTCGGGCAAGGTCTAGGTCCAGGTAGACCTTGCGGGCATCGAGGAGCCCGAAGCTGGTGGAAAACACGATCTGCTCCTCGCCGATGCGCTCGAACCCCTCGCGCACGACATCGTGACCGTAGACGGCGACGCGGGCGTCCACGGCGGCGAGGAAGCGTCGCGCCACCTCGGCCGGCGCCCAGCGCGCCCACAGGAGCGGTCCGACGACGGGGATGTCGAACACCTCGGCCAGCGCCGCCTTCTCGTGACCGGCGAGCGGCGCGGCGAGGATGTCGTCGACCGAAGCGACCGGCGCGGCCGGAGCGGCGTGCGTGAACGCCAGGCCGCACGGCGCGACCGCCACGAGCGGCAGCTCGAGGAGGATCTCGCGCAGGCGCAGCGCGCCGACCTCGCCCAGTCGGTCCTCGAGCGCGGTCACCTCGTCCGGCGCGAACTTCGCCGTGTGCGGCCCGCCGACGTGCGCGTGCTCGTGGTTGCCGAGGAGCGAGTGCACCCGTCCGGGGAAGCGGCGGCCCAGCGCGAGGAATCCGTCGACCACCGCCGGGGAATCGTCGCGGTAGTAGTCGCCGAGGACCTCCGGCCACTCCTCGAGCTCGTACGACGGGCCGTGGATGAGGTCGCCGGTGAAGAGGAGATGCGCGTCGCCGTCGGTCTCCACCATCGCGGCGCCGAACAGGTCCGCCATGCGGTCGAAGTCGCGCAGGTGGCCTTGCAGGTCGGTCGCGACGAGCAGGCGACCGTGCGCCGGCAGGCGGAGGATCGACGCCATTACGCTGACATCGACTCCACGAACTCGCGGTTCGTCTCGGTCTTGGCGATCTTGTCGCGCAGGAACTCCATCGCGTCGACGACGTTCAGCGGATGGAGGAGCGAGCGGAGGATCCACACCCGGTTGAGCACGTTGTCGGGGACGAGCAGCTCCTCCTTGCGCGTGCCCGACTTGTTGATGTCGAGGCAGGGGAAGATGCGCTTCTCCATGAGCTTGCGGTCGAGGTGGATCTCG
>DATFWE010000349.1:0-3043 GCA_035259575.1 Haliangiales bacterium | reverse complement strand
GGGCGCTCGGCGCGGTCGGCGGACCGGAGCAGGCCGCGGTCGTCGAGCGCGCGCTGGCCGACGACGACGCGGGCGTGCGCGCCGCCGCGGGGCGGACGGTCGGGATGTGGGCGCGCCGCAAGCTTGCGGTGCCTCCCGGCGCGCGCGCCGCGCTGCGCAAGCTCGCCGGCGACGGCGATGCCGAGGTCCGCTACGCCGCCGCCTACGGGATGGCGCTCCAGCCCGACGGGGACGAGGATCTCCTGGCGGGTCTCGCCGGCGACGCCGACGCCGAGGTGCGGGCGATGGCGCTGCGCGGGCTGGGGGCGCGCGGGGCCGGCTCGCCCGATCTGTGGGCGCGCGGACTCGCCGACGCGAACATCTGGGTGAAGGTCGAGGCGGTGCGCGCGCTGACCGGCGCCAAGGCGACGCCGGCGCAGCTCGCCCAGGCCGCCGCGTTCGTGGGGCCCGAGCCGAGCCACGCGGTGCGCGAGGCGCTGACCCGCCTCCAGGCGCACGCCGCCGACCCCGCCGTCCGCGCGGCCTTCGAGCGCGTGGGCGCCGCCGCGACCGACGCGACGGTGCGCTGCCTCGCCGCGGCCGGGGGCGCGCGCGGCGGGGCGCCGCTCGCGGTCCTCGAAGGCTGCGGCGGCCCGGAGTGGGCGCGCGCGCAGCTTCTCGCCCAGGTCATCGCCGACGGGCACGGCGCCGCGGACGCGAAGCTCCGCCTGTGGCGCGCGTTCGCGGACGCCCGGGACGTGCGCCTGCGCGCCGCGTCGGTCCACATCGGCGTCAAGCTCGGCGACCCGGCGATCGCGTCGTCGGTCCTCGAGCACGCGATCGACGATCGGTCGTCGGCGGTCGTCGAGGCGGCGCTCGAGCATCTCGACGGCGCGTCCGAGGACGTGCTCGCCGCCCTCGTCGCCCGCGCGACCGAGGAGACCGACCCCGAGCTCGCCGGCGGGCTCCTCGAGGAGATCGGCAAGCGCAAGCCGCCCGGGGGCGAGCGCGCGGTGGCGCGGGGCCTCGCGGCGAAGAACCCGGCGATCCGCGCCGCGGCGCGCGCTGCGGCCAAGGCGATGGGCCAGACCGTCCCCGACGAGCCCGCGACGGTGCAGGCGCCGCCCGCCGACCCGCTCGTCCGCGCCCGCCGCCTGCGCGTGGACACGAGCAGGGGATCGTTCACGATCGAGCTCGTGCCGTCGCTCGCTTCGTGGAACGTGTCGCACATCGTGGCGCTGGCGCGCCGCGGCTTCTACGACGGCACCGTGTGCCATCGCGTGGTCCCCGACTTCGTGGTGCAGTGCGGCGATCCCACCGCGACCGGGTCGGGCGGCTCGGGCGTCAGCATTCCCGCCGAGCCGAGCGCCGAGCGCTACGTGCGCGGCACCGCCGGCATCGCCGACGCGGGCAAGGACACCGGCGACTCGCAGTGGTTCGTCATGCACTCGCCGGCGCCGCACCTCGAGGGGCGCTACACGGTCATCGGGCACGTGCCCGCCGCCGACCAGCGGGTGGTGGATGCGCTCCAGGTGGGGGACACGATCGACCGCGTGGTGGTGGAGGAGTGAAGCAGATCCTCGTCATCGCCGGGCTCGACCCGACCGGCGGGGCGGGGATCCTCGCCGACGCGCGGGTCGCGGCGCTCCACGGCGCCCGCGCCGTGGGCGTCGTCACCGCGCACACCGTGCAGGACACGAGCGGCGTGCGCTCGGTCGTCGCCGCGCCCGCGGAGACCGTCGGCGACGAGATCGCCGCGCTCCTCGGCGACGTGGAGGTCGACGCCGTCAAGATCGGGATGATCGCGAGCGACGCGATCGCCCGCGCCGTGGCGCGCGCGCTCGCCGCCACCGCCGCGCCCGTCGTGTGGGACCCGGTGCTCCTGCCGTCGCGCGGCGTGCCCCTCTTCGCCGGAGACCTCGCCGCCGCGGCGGCCGCGCTCCTTCCCGAGGCGCGTCTCGTCACGCCCAACCTGCACGAGGCCTCGGCCCTGTCCGGCGTGCCCGTCGCCGACGAGGCCGGCATGCGCGCCGCCGCGCGGGCCATCCCCGCCGCGGCCGTGCTCGTCACGGGCGGGCACCTTGCGGGGGACACCGCGCGCGACGTCCTCCGCGACGGCGACGCCTGGCGCGTCCTCGACGCCCCCCGCGTCGCCGCCGGGCCGCTCCATGGGACGGGTTGCGTGCTCTCGTCGGCGATCGCCTGCCGTCTCGCCGCGGGGGAGCCGCTCGCCGACGCCGTCGCCGGGGCCAAGGCGTTCGTCCTGGAGCGCATCCGCGGGGCGCTGGCCGTGGGCCGCGGCGCCCGCTGTCTGGTCTGATATCCTGGTGGCGATGCACCCGCTTCACGACATCCCCGTCCACGACCGCATCGCCGAGCATTTCCCGGCGGTGATCGAGATCCCCAAGGGATCCAAGCTCAAGTACGAGCTCGACAAGCGCACCGGGCTGCTCATGCTCGACCGCGTGCTCTACTCCGCGGTCCATTATCCGGCCAACTACGGGTTCATCCCCCAGACCCACGCCGACGACGGCGATCCGCTCGACGTCCTCGTGCTCATGCAGGAGCCGGTGCACCCGCTCACGATCGTGCGCGCGCGGGCGATCGCCGGCTTCTACATGCGCGACGACAAGGGCGTCGACGACAAGATCGTCGCCGTCGCCGTCGATGATCCCGCGGTGTCGCACTACACCGACAACGCCCAGCTCCCGCCGCACGTGCTCGTCGAGATCATGCGCTTCTTCAAGGACTACAAGGTGCTCGAGCACAAGCTCTCCGAGGTCGACGAGCTCTACGGGCGCGACCGCGCGCTCGAGGTGATCGCGGCGGCGCAGCGCGCCTACCGCGACCGCGCCGGCTGGGACAAACCGTGAGAGTTTGGTGAACATTTTGCGGCGCGAGGATAGTTCCGAGTCGGGCGGATGCGCGGGATAAGCGGGGGCGCAGGCGGCGTCGCTCCGATATGGGGGGCGAACGGGGGGAGCTCTCGCGCGCCGTAGGCGCGCGTCGCGAAGCGGCTCCCCCCGTTGTGAGGACCCCGCGGAGCGGGGTCCGGAAGACGCGC
>DATFWE010000348.1:0-58073 GCA_035259575.1 Haliangiales bacterium | reverse complement strand
GGCGCCGCCGCGGCGTTCGCCCTCGCGTTCGCCGGCGGCGTGTACTTGACCGCGGTCGCCGGCCCGGCGGTCGTGGTCATCGGCCTCGCGTCGATCGCCGCCGGCCTCGCCTACACCGCCGGCCCGTTTCCGCTCGGCTACCATGGGCTCGGCGACGCGTTTGTGATGGCGTTCTTCGGCTTCGTCGCGGTGTGCGGCACCGCGTTCGTGCAGCTCGGGCGGGTGCCCGAGCTGGCGGCGTGGGCGGCGATCCCCGTCGGGAGCCTGGCGACGTGCCTCCTCGTCGTCAACAACCTGCGCGACCGCGAGACCGACGCGCGCGCCGGCAAGCGCACCCTGGCGGTCCGCCTCGGCCGGCGCGGCGCGATCGCCGAGTACGGCCTGCTCGTCGCGGCCGCGTACGTCGTGCCGATCGCGATCGGCGGGTGGGCGCTGCTGCCGCTGGCGACGCTGCCGCTGGCCATGCCGCTCGTGGCGCAGGTCGCGCGCCGCGAGGGGCGCGCGCTCAACGACACGCTCGCCGGGACCGCGCGCCTCTTCCTCCTCCACTCGCTCCTCTTCGCCGTGGGGCTGTGGCGGTGATCCGGATCGCCTCCGTCGAGACTGTGACCGCGGCGCGCCCCGGCCGCGACGCGCGCCGCGCGTGGACCGAGCGGCGGAGCCTGCTCGTCACGCTCGACGGCGGCGGCGTCGGCGAGGCCGCGCCGCTCCCCGGCTACTCGCCCGACACGCTCGAGGCGTGCCGCGACGCGCTGGCGGCGCTCCCCCCGCTCGACGGGCCGGCCGACGTCGCCCGCCTCCCCGACGCGCTGCCGGCGGCGCGCTTCGCCCTCGAGACGGCGATCCTCGCCCGCGGCGGGGGCCTGGCCGCCCACCTGGGCGTCGCGCCCCGGGCCGTGGCCCGCTGCCGCCTCGTCGCAGACGTCGCCGAGGCCGACGCCGCCGTCGCGGACGGCGCGGCCGCGCTCAAGGTGAAGATCGGCGTCCCCGGCGACCGCGACCTCCTCGCCGCGCTGCGCGGCCGCTTCGGCGCGATCCCCCTGCGCCTCGACGCGAACGGCGCGCTAGCCGCCGCCGAGCTCGACGCCTATGTCCGTTTCCGCCCCGAGCTCGTCGAGGAGCCGATCGCCGACCCGAGACAGCTCCCCCCGCTGCCGTTTCCCGTCGCGCTCGACGAGTCGCTGCTGCGCCTCGCCGCCGCCGACGTCGCGCGCCTCGCGCGCGCCGGCCGGATCCAGGCGCTCGTGCTCAAACCGATGATCCTCGGCGGGGCCATGCGTTGCCTGGAGCTGGCCCGCTGGGCCGCCGGGCTCGGCCTGGCGACGTGCGCGTCGCACCTCCACGACGGTCCGATCGCGCGCGCGGCGACGCGGGCGCTCGCCGAGGCGCTGCCCGGACGCGTGCTCCCATGCGGGGTGTAGCCGAGGTCTTCGTCGCCGAGCCGACGGCCGAGACCGTCGCGCGGATGCGCGCGCTCATCCGGGCGCGCCGGCCGTTCGTGCCCCTCCACCCGCGCCTCACCGCGGCCGAGCGCGACGCGCTCCGCCCCGACCTCGCCGCGATCCCCGACGGCACGCTCGCGGTCCTGTACACGTCGGGCACGAGTGGCCGGCCCAAGGGCGCGATCCTTTCGCGCGCCGCGTTCATCGCGTCGGCGCGGGCGAGCGCCGCGCGGCTCGGCTGGCGCGACGACGATCGGTGGCTGTGCAGCCTGCCGCTCGCGCACGTCGGCGGGCTGTCGGTGCTGGTGCGCTGTCTGCTCGCGCGGCGGCCGTTCGTCCTCGGGCGCGGCGACCGCGTGGCGGAGGACCTCCTCGCCCACCGCGCGACGATCGTGTCGCTGGTGCCGGCGCAGCTCGCCCGGCTTCTCGACGGCGCGTGGACGCCGCCGCGGTGGCTCCGCCTGGTGCTCCTCGGCGGCGCCGCCGCGCCGCCGCGCCTGCTCGCGCGCGCGGCCGCCGCCGGCGTACCCGTCGTCACCACCTACGGCCTCACCGAGGCCTGCTCGCAGGTGGCGACGCAGGTGCCCGGCCGGCCCGGCGCCGGATGCGGACCGCCGCTCCCCGGCATTGCCGTGCGCATCGCCGACGGCGACCGGATCGAGATCGACGGCCCGACGCTGTTCTCCGGCTACCTCGGCGAGCCTCCGCGCGCGCCGGGCTGGTTCGCCACCGGGGACTTCGGGCGTTTCGACGCCGCCGGGAACCTTCACGTGCTCGGCCGGCGCACGGACCTCATCGTGACCGGCGGAGAGAACGTCTACGCCGCCGAGGTCGAGGCCTACCTCGACGCGCGCGGCGTCCCGGCGTGCGTCTTCGGCGTGCCCGACGAGACCTGGGGGGAGATCGTCGCCGCCGCGACGACCGCGCCGCTGCCCACCGCCGCGCTCGCCGACCTCGCGCCGTTCAAGCGCCCGCGCCGCATCGCCCGCGTCGAGGCGCTGCCCCTGACGCCGGGCGGCAAGCCCGACCGCGCCGCGGCGCGGGCTTTGGCCGAGCGCGCCGGCCTCGTTCCGCTGGGCTGACGTCGCGCCGCAACGTACGATCCCCGCAGTGCGTCGCATCCTCAAATGGACGCTCGTGATGATCGCCGCCCTCGTCGGCGCGGCCGCCCTCACGGCGCTCGTCCTGTGGCTCACGCTGCCCAACGTCGCGCCGCTCGCGCGCGACAACCCGACGACCACCGCGTTCATCGAGCTGCGGCGGCGCGAGGCGGAGGAGGCGGGCGCGCCGTTCAAGCTGCGCTGGACGTGGCGTCCCATCGGGCACATCTCGCCGCTGCTGCAGCGCGCGGTGGTGCACACGGAGGACGCGCGCTTCTTCGAGCACGGCGGCGTCGACTGGGACGCGGTCAAGAAGACGGTCGAGCGCGACTGGCAGGAACGATCGCTGAGCCGCGGCGGCAGCACCATCACGCAGCAGGTGGCGAAGAACCTCTACCTGTCGCCGTCGCGGAATCCCGTGCGCAAGGTGCGCGAGATGATGATCGCGTGGCGCCTCGAGTCCGCGCTCGACAAGGAGCGCATTCTCGAGATCTACCTCAACATCGCCGAGTGGGGACCCGGCGTGTTCGGCGCCGAGGCGGCCGCGCGCCACTGGTTCGGGCGGTCCGCCGCGGACCTGACGGCGGCGCAGGCGGCGCGCCTGGCGCTGGCGCTGCCCAACCCCGTCAAGCGCTCGCCCCGCGTCGCGTCGCGCGCCCTCGATCGGCGGGCGGCGCGTCTGGTGCGCGCGCTGCGGCGCGGCGGCCTCATCGATGATGCGGCGATGGACGAGTCGCTGCGCGAGCTGGGCGAGCCGCCCCCGCCGCGCCCGCCCCCGGCCGAGGCCCCGCCGCCGGCCGAGGCCCCGCCGCCGGCGGAAGCCCCGCCGCCGGCCGACCAGCCGAGCGAGCCCGACAAGATCGACGACGAGCTGCCCGAGGACTGATCAGGCCTCAGGCCTCAGGCCTCAGGCCTCGGGCCTCAGGCCTCGGGCCTCAGGTCGGAGGCCGGAGCGAGGCGATCAGGGCCTGTATGGCTCGAATCGCGTGCCCGTACCGAGAAACCAGGTCATGCGCCGCGTCCACGGGCAAACATCCGAGGCGTCGGGATAGGTCGAGCAGATAACGCACTTCCGATGCGGATCCGAGCGCGATGCCGAGGAAGTGTAGATAATCCCGCAGCGTTCGCCGGGCACACCCCTCCACAATGTTGGATGCGACGGACACGGCGGCGCGACGGCACTGCGCCTGCAATCCGAACCGTTCCTCGAGGGGGAACCGCCGCGTCGCCCGATACACGTCTATGACCAGCTCGTCCGCCAACACGAAAACCTTGAGCTTCCCCGGGTCTCGACTCACGGGCGGACCCTAAACCGAAGGTATGACCGCCGCGGCCCTTTCACGCTGAGGCCTTGGGCGGGTCACGCAGCGGCCCAGCACACACACGCAGTCCTCCGACCTGATGCCCGAGGCCTGAAGCCCGAGGCCTGAAGCCCCCGGTCGTTCTAGTGTCCTTCTGCCAATCCTTTGGCATTTCGGTCGCCGAATCGGCGGACGGGGCCATCGTAGGGTCATGCACCTCCGAGGCAGCAATGCACTGGTGACGGGCGCGAGCCGGGGGCTCGGCGCGGCCCTGGCCCGCCGGCTGGCCGAGAAGGGCGCGCGCGTGGTGGCGGTGGCGCGGGGCGCGGCGGAGCTCGAGGACGTCGTCGCCGGCATCCGCGCCGCCGGCGGCGAGGCGCACGCCCTGCCGGCCGACGTCGGCGACAAGCAGGCCATCCATCCCCTGGCCGGCGCCGCCGCGGCGCTCGTCGGCCCGATCGATCTTCTCGTCCACAACGCGTCGACGCTGGGGCGCGTGCCCCTGGTCCCGCTCCTCGACACCGAGTGCGAGGACCTCGAGCGGACGCTCGCCGTGAACCTCGTCGGGCCGTTCCGCCTGACCAAGGCCATCGCCGGCGGGATGGCGATCCGCGGCGGCGGGACCGTCGTCCACGTGACCTCCGACGCCGCCGTGAGCGCCTACCCCACTTGGGGCGCGTACGGCCTGTCCAAGGCCGCGCACGACCACATGCTGCGCATCTGGGCGGAGGAGCTGCCGCAGGTGCGCTTCCTGTCGTTCGACCCGGGCGAGATGAACACGCGCATGCACGCCGACGCCATGCCCGACGCCGACCCGGCGACGCTCGCCGATCCCGACGACGTCGCGCGCCGGCTCATCGGCGTGATAGAAGGGCTGGCCCCATGACGGCGTCCAACCCGGGGGGCCCCATCGGGCTCCGCCTGATGGGGGGGCGGCGAGGGCCCGCAGCCGCCCTGTCGATCGAGGCCTCCTCATGAACGCCGCCGCCTGGCCGCGCGAGGACCCGCTGCGCGAGCGCCTCCTCCACATCGACCGCGCCGGCGGCGCGCCGCGCGACCTGCGCATGGACGATCTGCCGCGGCTCGTCGGCCCCGGCGACCTCCTCGTCGTCAACGACGCCGCGACGCTGCCGGCCTCGTTCCGCTTCCCCGGCGGCGAGCTCCGGCTGGCCCAGCGCCTGCCCGACGGCACGTGGCTGGCGGTCACTTTCGGCCCGGGCGACTGGCGCACGCGCACCGAGGATCGACCGCCCCCGCCGCCGGTCGCGGCGGGCGACCGCCTCCCGCTCGGCCCCGACCTCGTCGCCGAGGTCCTGGAGGTGCGACGGCCGCGTCTCGTGCGCATCGCGTTCGACAAGACGGGCGCGGCGCTGTGGCGCGCGCTCTATCGCCTCGGCCGTCCGGTGCAGTACGCCCACGTGGCCGGCCCGCTCGAGCTGTGGCACGTGCAGACCGGGTTCGCGGCGCGCCCCTGGGCGGTGGAGGAGCCCTCCGCCGGACGTCCACTCACCGCCGGGCTCCTCGACGCGCTCCGCCGACGCGGGGCGGAGATCGGCGCGGTGACCCACGCGGCCGGCCTGTCGTCGACCGGAGATGCCGAGCTCGACGCGCTCCTGCCGCTTCCCGAGGCGTACGAGGTCCCCACCGCCACCGCCGCGGCGCTCGAGCGCGCGGGGCGCGTCCTCGCCGTCGGCACCACCGTGGTGCGCGCGCTCGAGTCGTACGCCGCCACCGGGGCGCGCGCCGGCATGACCGATCTCCTCGTCGACGGGCGCCACCGCCTGCGCGCCGTCCACGGCGTCCTGACCGGCACGCACGAGCCGGGGACGAGTCATTTCCGCCTGCTCGAGGCGTTCGCCCCGCGCGCGACGCTCCTCGCCGCGCACGCCCATGCCGTCGCCGCCGGCTACCTCGCCCACGAGTTCGGCGACTCGGTGCTCATCGTCTGAACAGCTGTAGACTCCGCGCATGTCCGCGGAAGCCCGCCCCGTCGTCGTCTCCGGCATCCAGCCCAACGGCAGCCTGCACCTGGGAAACTACATCGGGGCGCTGAGCTACTGGGTCGACAACCAGACCAACTACCACAACTACCTGTTCCTGGCGGACCTGCACGCGCTCACCATCCCCGAGGAGATCACCGCCGCCGAGCTGCGCCGGAACGTGCGCGAGGCGGCGGCGCTCTACCTCGCGGCGGGGATCGACCCCGACGACTCGACCATCTTCCTCCAGTCGGCGGTGCCGGCGCACGCCTACCTCGGCTGGATCATGACGTGCTTCGCGCCGCTCGGCTGGCTGGAGCGCATGACCCAGTTCAAATCCAAGTCGAAGGGCCGCTCGGGCGTCGGCGCCGGCGTGCTCACCTACCCGGCGCTCCAGGCGGCGGACATCCTCCTCTACGACGCCGATTTCGTCCCGGTCGGCGACGATCAGAAGCAGCACGTCGAGCTCGCCCGCGACCTCGCCCAGCGCGTGAACGGCATGTTCGGCGACTGCCTCAAGGTCCCCCAGCCGCTCATCCGCGCCAGCGGCGCGCGCGTCATGGGGCTCGACGATGCGACCGAGAAGATGAGCAAGAGCCTGGCGGTGGGCCGCCCCGGCCACGCCGTCGGCATGCTCGACGACGCCGACACGATCCGCCGCAAGCTGCGCGCGGCGAAGACCGATCCCGGCAACGAGGCGCGCTTCGACTCGGCCGGGCCCGGGGTCAAGAACCTCCTCACGATCTACGAGGTGCTGACGCGCGAGCCGCGCGCGGCCATCGAGGAAAAATTTCACGGCAAGGGCTACAAGCTCCTCAAGGACGAGGTCGCCGAGGCGATCATCGTCGCGCTCGGCCCCGTGCAGCAGCGTTACCGCGCGCTGATGCAGGACCCCGCGCACGTCGACGCGATCCTCGCGCGCGGGGCGGAGCGCGCGGGCGAGGTGGCGGAGCGAACGCTGGCGCGCGTGCGGGACAGGCTGGGGCTGTGAGGAAGATCGATTGATGCTAGGCTGCCGGCCATGGAGCTCAAGATCGACGAACTGAAAGTCGGCACGGGTGCCGAGGCGACGGCCGGCAAGACGGTCGACGTCCACTACACCGGGTGGCTGGAGAACGGCAGCAAGTTCGACTCCAGCCTCGACCGCGGCCGCCCGTTCTCGTTTCCCCTCGGGGGAGGCAAGGTCATCAAGGGGTGGGACCAAGGGGTCCAGGGGATGCGCGTCGGCGGCAAGCGCAAGCTGACCATCCCCTCGGACCTGGGGTACGGTGCGCGCGGCTTTCCGCCGGTGATCCCGGCGAACGCCACGCTCATCTTCGAGGTCGAGCTGCTCGGCGTGCGCTGAGCATCGCATCCACAAGGAGCCCTCATGCAGCCCATCCGCACCGCCGCCGTGCTCGGAGCCGGCGTCATGGGCGCCGGCATTGCGGCCCACCTGGCCAACGCCGGCATCCCCACGATCCTCCTCGACATCGTCCCGCCGGACCTCGCGCCGGCCGACGCCAAGAACCCCACCGCGCGCAACCGCTTCGCCGCCGGCGGCGTCGACAAGGCGCTCAAGGCGCGCCCCGCCGCGTTCTTCCACCCGTCGCGCGCGCGCCTCGTCACCGTCGGCAACCTCGAGGACGATCTCGACCGGGCCGGCCGCGCCGACCTCGTCATCGAGGCGGTCATCGAGCGACTCGACATCAAGCAGGCGCTGTTCGCCCGCCTGGAGAAGGTCGTCGGGCCGCAGACGATCGTCTCGTCGAACACGTCGGGCCTGCCCATCGCCAAGCTCATGGAGGGCCGGAGCCCCGAGTTCCGCCGCCGCTTCCTCGTCACGCACTTCTTCAACCCGCCGCGCTACATGAAGCTCCTCGAGCTCGTCGTCGGCCCCGACACCGACCCGGCCGTGCTCGAGCGCGTGCGCCGCTTCGGCGACGACCTTCTCGGCAAGGGCATCGTCCTCGCCAAGGACACGCCCAACTTCGTGGGCAACCGCATCGGCACCTACGCGATGATGGCGGCGGTCCACCAGATGCTCGCCGACGGGCTCACCCCCGAGGACGTGGACGCGATCGTGGGCGAGCCGATGGGCCGCCCCAAGAGCGCCGCGTTCCGCACCGGCGACATCGTCGGCCTCGACACCATGGTCCACGTCGCCGACAACTGCTACCAGGCGCTCGTCGACGACGAGGAGCGCGAGATGTTCGCCGTCCCCGCGTACATCCGGCAGATGTACGACCGCAAGCTCCTCGGCGACAAGACCAAGGGCGGCTTCTACCGCAAGGGCGCGGCCGGCATCGAGACGCTCGATCCGGCGACGGGCGAATACCGCGCCAAGAAGACCACTCCGGCGGTGGACGCCACCATCAAGTCGCTGAAAGGCGTGGACGATCCGCGCGAGCGCCTGCGCAAGCTCCTCGCCGACAAGGGTCCGGCCGGGACGTTCGCGTGGAAGGTCACCGCCAGGACGCTCGCCTACGCGGCCCGGCGCGTCCCCGAGATCACCGACGACCTCTCCGCGATCGATGACGCCATGAAGTGGGGATACAACTGGGATCTCGGGCCGTTCGAGGTGTGGGACGCGCTCGGCTTCGCCGCCACGCTCGCGCGCATCGAAGCCGACGGCATCGCCCTCCCCGCCTGGATCGGCGCCATGAAAACCGCCGGCGCGACCTCCGTCTATAGAGGAGGCGAGGTGTGGGACGCCGCGGCCGGCAAGTACGCGCCGCGGCGGCTCGATCCGCGCAAGCTGCCGCTCGCGGAGCAGCGCCGCGGCACGGCGCCGATCCTGCAAACCGGCGGCGGCCAGCTGTGGGATCTCGGGGACGGAATCTGCGGCGTGACGCTGTCCACCAAGGCCAACAGCGTGGATCCCGACGTCATCTCCCTCCTCCAGCAGTCGGTGGAGCGCGCCGAGCGCGACTTCCGCGGGGTGGTCATCGCCAACCAGGGCGAGCACTTCTCCGTCGGCGCGAACCTGTTCCTCGTGGTCATGGCCGCCAACCAGAAGGACTGGGAGCGCATCCGCCAGATCATCCGCGCGTTCCAGGGCGTGAACCAGCGCATGAAGTACGCGAGCGTCCCGGTCGTGGCCGCCCCCTATGGCATCACCGTCGGCGGCGGGCTCGAGATGTGCCTCGGCGCGACGGCGGTGCAGGCCGCCGCCGAGACCTACGCCGGACAGGTCGAGGCGGGCGTGGGTCTCATCCCCGGCGGCGCCGGCACGCTCAACCTTTTGTGGCGCGCCCTCGAGGGAATCCCCGAAGGCGCCCACGTCGACACCTACCCCATCGTGACGCAGGTGTTTCAGAACATCGCGCTGGCCAAGGTCTCCACCAGCGCCGACGAGGCGAAGGCCCTCGGCTACTTCCGCCACTCGGACGGCGTGAGCTTCGACCGCGCGCGCCTCGTCCACGACGCCAAGGCCCGCGCCATCGGCCTGGCGGACGCCGGCCACCGCCCGCCGGCGCCCCGCGCCTATACCTTGCCGGGCGAGAACGGCATCGCGACGTTGCAGATGCTCGTCCAGACGCTCCAGTCGGCGGGGCAGGCGAGCGCCCACGACGGCGTGGTCGCGATGAAGCTGGCGCACGTCCTGTGCGGCGGCGTCGACGGCCACGTCGCGCCGGTGTCCGAGGAGAAGCTCCTCGAGCTCGAGTGCGAGGCATTCCTGTCCTTGTGCGGCGAGCCCAAGAGCCTGGAGCGGATGCAGTACATGCTCATGAACAACAAACCCTTGAGGAACTGACCATGACCCGGGACGTCGTCATCGTATCCGCCGTGCGCAGCGCCGTGGGCCGCGCCGGCAAAGGCTCCCTCGCCCTCACTCGCCCCGACGAGCTCGCGGCGCAGGTCATCCGCGCCGCGCTCGCCCGCGTCCCCGCCGTCGCGCCCTCCGACGTCGACGACGTGATCCTCGGCTGCGCCATGCCCGAGGGGGAGCAAGGGCTCAACGTCGCGCGCATCGCCGCGCTCCTCGCCGGCCTCCCCGTCGAGGTCGGCGGCGTCACCGTCAACCGGTTCTGCGCCAGCGGGCTCCAGGCCGTGGGGCAAGCCGCCGAGCGCGTCGCGTTCGGCTCGGCCGACGTCATCGTCGCGGGCGGCGTCGAGTCGATGACGTTCGTGCCCATGACGGGGAACAAGCTCTCGGTCAGCCCCGAGGCCATGGCCACGATCGCCGCGGTGTACACGCCGATGGGCATCACCGCCGAGAACGTCGCCAGCAAGTTCGGCATCACGCGCCAGCAGCAGGACGAGTTCGCCGTGAAGAGCCACCGCAAGGCGGCCGTCGCCCAGAAGGAGGGCAAGTTCACCGAGATCGTCCCGGTGACCGCCACGGCCTACGAAACGCGCGAGGGCCGCGCCGTGCGCGTGTCGCGCCCGTTCGACGCCGACGAGTTCGTCCGCGCCGACACCAGCGTCGACAAGCTCGCCGCGCTCAAGCCCGTGTTCAGCCTCAAGGGCAGCGTCACCGCCGGCAACAGCTCGCCCCTGTCCGACGGGGCGGCCGCCGTCGTGGTGATGAGCCGCGCCAAGGCGGAGTCGCTCGGGCTCAAGCCCCTCGCCACGTTCCGCGCGTTCCAGACCGTGGGCGTGCCGCCCGAGATCATGGGCATCGGCCCGGTCCCGGCCGTGCGCAAGCTCCTCGCCAAGACCGGCCTCGGCCTGGGCGACATCGATCTCATCGAGATGAACGAGGCGTTCGCGTCGCAGGCGGTGTACTGCCAGCGCGAGCTCGAGATCCCGGACGATCGGCTCAACGTCAACGGCGGCGCGATCGCGCTCGGGCACCCGCTCGGCTGCACCGGCGCCAAGCTCACCGCGACGCTTCTCGCCGAGATGGGGCGGCGCGGGGCGCGGCGCGGAATCGTCACGATGTGCGTGGGCGGCGGCCAAGGCGCAGCCGCTCTGTTCGAGCGCGCGTAACCACACCGCCACCGTTCCGACCTCAAAATTTTACGGAAACCCCGCAGTTACCACTTGTTTCCGCGATTTCGGGCAATTGACCCCTTCTCATCGGCCCAACCTGTGTTAGAAGGAGGCCGGAACCGTCTCGGTAGCGAGAGGCTGCATGGTTAAGGCGATCACCCGCGCGCGTCTGGTCTCCGCCGTCAAATTCATCGTTTTCGCCATCGCGTGCGGCCTGCTCGTGCATGTGGTCCGCTCCGCCGACTGGGCGCGCGTGGTGTCGATCCTCCGCGCCAGCGGTCCGAAGATCGTCCTCGCCGCGCTGCCGTACCTCTTCGCGATCTCGGTAGACACCCTGGGGTGGCAAGTGTTGCTGCGGAGCCTGCGGCGGCACGTATCTTTCCGGCAACTTCTGCACCTCCGTTTTGCCACCGAGGCCGTGCTCCTGTCTCTGCCCATGGGCCCGGTCGCGGCCGAGAGCCTCAAGGCCTATCTCCTGGAGAAGCGCTGCGGCGTCCCCGCGACCGAGGGCGTGTCCAGCATCGCTGCCAAGAAGAACCTGCTCATGATGTCGCTCGCCGCGTTCCTCGTGACGAGCGTGTTCTTCGGCTACCCGTACCTCGCCGACGCGTCGTACTGGATCCTCGGGGCGCAGGGCCTGCCCTGGCTCATCCTCGGCGGCGCCAGCGCGCTGGTGTTCGCGTCGCTGCTCATGTCGGTCCTGCTCGTCCACGGCGCGATGGCCGAGCGCGTCCACCGCATGCTCGTCGCCATCCCGGTGCGCGCCGTGCGCGAGTGGCTGCTCCGCCGCGAGGAGCGCTTCCGCGAGGTCGACGCCCACTTCGCCCCGATCGCGCGCGACCGCGGGCGCCTCGTCCACGTGGGCATGCTCTTCTATATCGGCTTCCTCATCGAGGCCATCGAGTCCTACGTCATCCTCCGGCTCATCGGCGCGGACATCTCGTTCATCCAGGTGCTCGCGTTCGACGCCAGCGTCAGTCTCATCCGTTCGGCGGCGGTGTTCGTGCCCGCCGGGCTGGGCTTCCAGGACGTGGGCTACCTGGCGTTCTTCCACGCGTTCGGCATCCCCGACGCCGCCAACGTCGGCGCCGCGTTCGTGCTGGTCAAGCGGGCCAAGGAGGTGGTGTGGATCCTCTTCGGCTACGCGATGCTGGGCCTCATGCGGCAGCGCCCGGCGCCGGCGCAGGCGCCGCGCGCCGTCGCCGGGAAGCCGCGCGTGCTGTTCGTCTGCGGGTCGCGCAACCAGACGACGCAGATGCACGCGATCGCCCGGAAGCTCGACGGGGAGATCGAGGCCTGGTTCACGCCCTACTACGTCGACGGGATCCTGCACCTGTGGCGCTGGCTGCGGTTCATCGAGGTGTCCATCGCCGGGCACAAGATGACCGCGCGGTGCATGGCGTACCTGCGCGAGCACCGCCTGCCCATCGACCACGGGGGCAAGAACGGCCCCTACGACCTGGTGGTGACCTGCCAGGACGCGGTGATGCCGCGGAACATCCTGGGGACGAAGGTGCTGCTCGTCCAGGAGGGCATGACCGACCCCGAGGGGTTCATGTTCCGCATGTGGCGGTGGGTGCCCTGGCTGGTGCCGCGCTGGTTCACCAGCACGGCGGCGACGGGGATGAGCGACCTCTACGATCGGTTCTGCGTGGCCAGCCCCGGCTACCGCGACTTCTTCGTCGAGAAGAAGGGCGTGCGCGCGGAGAAGATCGTGGTGACGGGGATCCCCAACTTCGACGACTGCGGTCGCTACGTCGACAACGATTTCCCCCACCGCGGATACGTGCTGGCGTGCACCAGCGACGTGCGCGAGACGTTCCGCTACGAGAACCGGCGCAAGTTCCTCGACAAGTGCGCGGCGATCGCGGCGGGCCGGCAGCTCGTGTTCAAGCTCCACCCCAACGAGAAGCTCGAGCGCGCCACGCGCGAGATCCGCGAGGTGTCTCCCACGGCGCTGGTCTACCAGGCCGGCTGCGCCGAGGAGATGATCGCCAACTGCGACGTCCTCATCACCCAGTATTCGTCGGTAGCGTACGTGGGGCTGGCGCTGGGGAAAGAGGTTAACTCGTATTTCGACCTCGACGAGCTCAAGCGGCTCCTCCCGCTGCAGCACGGGCGCGCCGCCGAGAACATCAGCGAGGTCTGCCGCGAGCTCCTGCGCGACCCGGCCACGGGTCCGCTGCCGGCGACGGAGCCGCAGGCGCTGCTTTCTGCATGAGCCCGCGAGCGGAGGCGCGCCATCCGGCGACCCTGGAGCGAGGCGGCGCCGAGCGACCTGGAGCGGCGCGCCGACGCGAGCGGGCGGTGCAACAATGAATCTCGTCTTGGTAGTCCAGGCCCGGACCGGGTCGACGCGTCTGCCCGGGAAGATCCTCCGCCCGCTCGCGGGGCGGCCGCTGCTCGCGCGCCAGCTCGAGCGCGTGCGCGCCGCGCGGACGCCGTTCGAGCTCGTGGTGGCGACGACGACCGCCGCCGACGACGACCCCGTGGTCGACCTGTGCCGCGCGATCGACGTCCGCTGCTTCCGCGGGCACCCGACGGACCTCCTCGACCGGCACGTCATGGCGGGGCGCGCCCTCGGCGCCGGCGCCGTCGCCAAGATCCCGTCGGACTGCCCGCTCATCGACCCGCGCGTCATCGATCTCGTGCTGGGCGAGTTCGACGCCGAACGCCACGACTACTGCGGCAACCTCCACCCGGGGAGCTGGCCCGACGGCAACGACGTCGAGGTCATGCCCATGGCCGCGCTCGAGCTCGCATGGCGCGAGGCGAGAGAGCCGCACGAGCGCGAGCACACGACGTCGTTCTTCTGGACCCGCCCCGAGCGGTTTCGCCTGCACAACGTGCGGTGGGGGCGCGGCATCGACCTGTCGCGCACGCACCGGTTCACCATCGACTACGAAGAGGACTATCGCTTCATCGCCGCCGTCTACGACGAGCTCTACGCCGAAGATCGCCCGTTCTCGGTGGAGGACATCCTCGCGCTCCTCGAGGCGCGGCCGGACATCTATGCGCTGAACGCCGCGCACCGCGGGGCGTTCTGGCATCGTGAGCTGACCCACGCATGATCGCACCCCTTGGCACATCCCCCCACGCCGACCTCGAGGCCCTGGCCCTGCGGGTCCGCGAGCACGTCGTCCGCATGGCGCAGGGCGGCGGCTGCTTCATCGGCGCGTCGCTGTCGTGCGCCGACCTGCTCGTCCACCTCTATTCGCGGGTGCTGCGCGTCTCCCCCGAGCGCCTGCGCGATCCCGAGCGCGACTACCTCCTCCTGTCGAAGGGGCACGACGTGCCGGCGCTCTACGGCACGCTCGCCGAGCTGGGCTACTTTCCCGTCTCGCGCCTCGCGAACCACCTCAGCCCCGACGACCACCTCTACTGGCACCCCAACCGCGCCATCCCGGGCGTGGAGTTCCACTCCGGGTCGCTGGGGCACCTCCTCGGCGTCGCCGCCGGCGTAGCGCTCGACATCAAGATGCGGCGCGGCGGGAACCGCGTGTTCGTCGTCCTCGGCGACGGCGAGCTCGACGAGGGGTCGGTGTGGGAGGCGTTCCTGGTGGCGAGCGCGCTGAAGCTCGACAACCTCGTCGCGATCGTCGACCGCAACGAGTTCCAGGCCAACGTGCGCACCGAGGAGCTCATCCCGCTCGAGCCGCTCGCGGCGAAGCTCGAGGCGTTCGGCGCCGCGACGACGACGGTGGACGGGCACGATTTCGGCGCGCTCGACCAGGCGTTCGCGCGGCTGCCGCGCGCGGCCGGCCGCCCGACGGCGGTCATCGCCCGCACGGTCCGCGGCCGCGGCTGCCCCAGCATCGAGGCGCGCGCCGACCGCTGGTTCGCCAATTTCACCCCCGCCGAGGTCGAGGGCCTGCTCGCCGAGCTCCACGGCGGGGCGAAGACGGACATCCAGTCTCCCACTCTGGTGGTCAGATGAGCGAGCGAGCGGAGCCGCCGATCAGGCGACCCTGGAGCGAGGCGCAGCCGAAGCGACCCGGAGCCCGGCGGCGAAGCGAGCGAGCGGTGCGACAATGACGTACGAGGATCTTCTCTTCGATCTGGCGCAGCAGCGCCCCGAGCTCGTCGTCATGACCGCCGAGAACCGCGCCGCGATCCGCGGCCTGCCGGCGCGCCTGCCCGATCGCTTCGTCGACGTCGGCATCTGCGAGCAGACCATGGTAGGCATGGCGGCCGGCCTGGCCCTGCGCGGGCGGCAGCCGATCTGCCACGCGCTGGCGACGTTTCTCACCCTGCGCGCGTTCGAGTTCATCCGCGACGACGTGGGCATCCCCCACTTGCCGGTGGTGCTCGTCGGGGGCGTGCCGGGGTTTCTGTCCGACGCGAACGGCCCCACCCACCAGGCGATCGAGGACATCGCGCTCATGCGCGGCATCCCCGGGATGCAGGTCGTCTGCCCCACCGATCGCTGGGAGCTCCTCGAGGCGATCCCGCAGATCCTCGACAGCCGCGCGCCGACCTACGTGCGCTACTTCGCCGGCGAGCCGGCCGCGGCGCACCACGAGCCGTACCGGCTCGGCAAGGCGGAGGTGTTCGGCGACGGCGACCTCGCGATCGTGACCTACGGGTTCCTCCTCGCCGAGGCGCTGAAGGCGCGAGCGATCCTCGGCGCCCAGGGCCTCCCCACCAAGGTCGTGAACGTGCGCACGCTCGCGCCCGTCGACGAGGACGCGCTCCGCGCCCTCGCCGGGTCGCGCCTGATCGCCACCGTCGAAGACCACTTTGAAACCAATGGCCTCTACGCTATCTTGGCCGCGCTTTACCTGAGACACGGCATCTCTGCCCGCGTGCTGCCGATCGCCCTGTCCCAGCGGTGGTTCACGCCCGCGCTGCTCGCGGACGTCCTGAGAGTCGAAGGCTTCACCGGCGAACGCATCGCCGCCCGCATCCTCGAGGCGTTGAACTGATGGCGAACCGAATCGCGCTCGACAACGACTATCCCTCCATCGCCGCGTCCCAGAAGCTGTGGGAGCGCGCGAAGGACCTCATCCCGGCCGGCACCCAGACGCTCGCCAAGGGCCCGGGGCAGTACGTCGACGGCGTCGCGCCCAAGTTCGTCGTACGCGGCAAGGGCGCGCACGTGTGGGACGTCGACGGCAACGAGCTCATCGACTTCAACATGGCCATCGGGCCGGTGTCGCTCGGCTACGCCTACGAGCCGGTGGACCGGGCGATCCGCGCGCAGCTCGAGAGCGGCATCACGTTCTCGCTCGTGCATCCGCTCGAGGTCGAGGTGGCCGAGCTCGTGCGCGAGGTCGTCCCCTGCGCCCAGGCGGTGCGCTTTTCCAAGACCGGCTGCGACGCGACCAGCGCCGCGGTCCGCCTGGCCCGCGCGTTCACCGGCAAGAAGAAGATCGTCTGCTGCGGCTACCACGGCTGGCATGACTGGTACATCGCCGTGACCGACCGCTCCGCCGGCATCCCCGACGAGGTGAAGGGACTGTCGTTCACGTTCAACTACAACGACCTCGCCTCCGCCGCCGACGCGATCGACGACGAGACGGCGTGCGTCATCCTCGAGCCGATGGTGTTCGAGGCGCCCAAGCCGGGCTTCCTCGAGGGCCTGCAGAAGCTCTGCCGCGAGCGCGGCGTGCTGCTCATCTTCGACGAGATGTGGACCGGCTTCCGCTGGGCGATCGGCGGGGCACAGGAGGCCTACGGCGTCACGCCCGACCTGGCGACGTTCTCCAAGGCGATGGCCAACGGCATGCCGATCTCGGTGGTGTGCGGCCGCGCGGACGTGATGCGCCTGTGCGAGAAGGACGTCTTCTTCTTCACCACGTTCGGCGGCGAGGCGCTGTCCCTCGCGGCGGCGCAAGCGACGATCCACGAGCTGCGCGAGAAGCGCGTCCCCGAGCACCTCGCGCGCATGGGCCGGCTCCTGCGCGACGGGCTCGACGCCACGCTCCGCGAGCTGTCGATCGACTGGGTGAAGTGCGTCGGCCACGACGCGCGCACGCTGGTCACGTTCGACGCCAGGGCGGGCGATCCGCTCCACCAGAAGTCGCTGGTCCAGCAGGAGCTGATCAAGCGCGGCGTCCTGTGGAGCGGCTTCCACACGCTCTGCTACTCCCACGGCATGGACGAGATCGGCTACCTCCTGGCGGCGTACCGCCAGGTGCTGCCGATCCTCGCCGACGCGGTGGCGCGAAAGGACGTCGCCGGCCGCCTGCGCGGCAAGCCCGTCGAGCCGGTGTTCCGGCGGACGAGCCAGTTCAACATGAAGCCGGTGCGGAAGGCCAGCGAGCGAGCGGAGGCGAGGGAGGACGCGACCCGCGAGCGAGGGGCAGCCGAGCGAGCCGAAGCGCCGAGCCGGAGCGAGCGAGCGGAGTGAGATGATGTTCGATTTGACCGACAAAGTCGCCGTCGTCACCGGCGCCGCCGGCCTCCTCGGGCGCGAGCATTGCCTCGCGCTGGCGGGGGCGGGCGCGCGCGTGGTGGCGACCGACGTCGACGCGGCCGGCGCCGAGCGCGTCGCGGCCGAGGTCGGCGGCACGGCGATCGAGGCCGACATCACGTCGCCGGCGTCGGTGACGGTGCTGCGCGACGCGGTGCTGGCGCGGTTCGACCGCCTCGACGTCCTCGTCAACAACGCCGCGATCAACGACAGGTTCGAGTCGCCCGAGGCCGCGCTCGAGCGGTCCCGGTTCGAGAACTACCCCCTCGAGCTGTGGCGGCGCTCGCTCGACGTCAACGTCACCGGCACGTTCGTCTGCTGCCAGATCCTCGGGGGCGCGATGGCCGCGCGGCGCGCCGGCAGCATCATCAACATCGCGTCGACCTACGGCATCGTCGCGCCCGACCAGTCGCTGTACCGCCGCCCCGACGGCAGTCAGGCGTTCTACAAGTCGATCGCCTACCCGGCCACCAAGGGCGCGGTGCTGATGATGACGCGCTTCCTCGCCGCCTACTGGGGGGACAAGGGGGTGCGCGTCAACGCGCTGTCGCCCGGCGGCGTGGAGAACGGCCAGGAGCCGTTCTTCGTCGACGCCTACGCGAAAAAGACGCCGCTCGGGCGCATGGCGCAACCGTCCGACTACCGCGGCGCGTTGGTGTTCCTGGCCTCGGACGCGTCCGCCTACATGACCGGCGCGAACCTCGTCGTCGACGGAGGGTTCACGATATGGTGATGCTGTCCGCCGGCGAGAGCGCGGCGCGCGCGGCGCGGGTGCGCCTGGTCGTCACCGACAGCGACGGCGTGCTGACCGACGCGGGCGTGTACTACTCCGAGCGCGGCGAGGAGCTCAAGCGCTTCTCCATCCGCGACGGCATGGGCGTGCAGCGCTTGCGGGACGCCGGCATCGACACCGCGATCGTGACCGGCGAGACCTCGGGGAGCGTGGCGCGGCGGGGGGAGAAGCTCGGGCTCCGCCACGTGCGCCTCGGGGTCAAGGACAAGGCGGCCGAGGTCGACCGCCTGATGACCGCGACGGGGCTCGGCGCCGCCCATCTCGCCTACATCGGCGACGACGTCAACGACCTCGGCGCCATCGAGCTGGTGGGGACGGCCGGGCTGACCGGCGCACCCGCGGACGCGCTGCCGGCGGTCCGCGAGGTGGTCGCGTTCGTGTGCCGCGCCCGGGGCGGCAAAGGCGCGTTCCGCGAGTTCGCGGAGTGGATATTGGGGCTTCGTCTCAACGATGGAGGGAAGCATGAGCGCACCTAAGGTACGGATCGGCGATCGCTGGGTGGGCGTGGGGGAGCCCGTCTTCGTCATCGCGGAGATCGGGATCAACCACAACGGGTCGCTGGACCTGGCCAAGAAGCTCATCGACGGCGCCGTGCTGTCCGGCTGCGACGCCGTGAAGTTCCAGAAGCGCACGCCCGAGCTGTGCGTGCCGCGCGACCAGTGGAACATCCAGCGCGACACGCCGTGGGGACGCATGACGTACATCGACTACCGCCGCAGGATCGAGCTCGGCCAGGCGGAGTACCGGGCGATCCACGAGTACTGCGCGCAGAAGGGCATCCTGTGGTTCGCGTCGGCGTGGGACGAGGAGGCGGTGGACTTCCTCGAGCCGTTCGCGCCGCCGGTCTACAAGGTCGCGTCGGCGTCGGTGACCGACCTCGACCTCCTCGCCAAGCTGCGGGGCACCGGTCGCCCGGTCATCCTGTCCACCGGGATGTCGACGATGGACGAGGTCGACGCCGCGGTGGCCGCGCTGGGCACCGACCGGCTCCTCATCGCCCACGCGGTGTCGTCGTATCCCTGTCCGGTGGTGGACCTGAACCTCCGGATGATCCCCGTCCTGGCGGCGCGCTTTTCCGACTGCCCGGTGGGCTACAGCGGCCACGAGGTGGGGCTGTCGCCGACGTGGGCGGCGGTGGCCATGGGCGCGACGTTCGTCGAGCGCCACATCACGCTCGACCGCGCCATGTGGGGGACCGACCAGGCGGCGTCCGTCGAGATCTCCGGCCTCATGCGCCTCGTCGCCAACATCCGCGACATCGAGAAATCCATGGGCGACGGGGTGAAGCGGGTCACCGAGCTGGAGCTGGCGGCGCAGAAGAAGCTGCGGCGCAAGGCCTCGGTGAAGCTGGCCTCATGAACGTCACCAGGCTGCACTCGTTCCAGATGGCGATCGCCGACAAACCGGGCGAGATGGGCCGAGTGCTGGCGTCGCTGCGCGCCGCCGGCGTGTCCCTGGTGGGGACGTGGGGGTTCTCGACGTGGGGCGGCCAGGGGGAGGTGTTCATCGTGCCCGAGGACGCGGCGGCGTTCCTGGCGGCGGCGGCCAAGGCCGGTCTGTCCGCGAAGGAAACCGTGTGCTTCCACGTCGTCGGCGAGAACCGCATGGGCGTCGTCGCCGAGCTGCTGGAGAAGATCGGCGCGAGCGGCATCAACCTCGCCGGCGCCGATGCGGTTGCAGTCGGCGACCGGTTCGGTATGGTTCTGTGGTCGCACGAGCCCGACAAGCTCGGCGCGGTGCTCGGCATCTGACGACCATGTCCTGGGACATCCTCTCCCTCATCCTGATCGTGAGCGGCGCGCTGGTGCTGGTCGCGCTCGAGCGCCTCTACCCCTACGATCGGGGGCAGAAGCTCCTCCGCGATGGGTTCTGGACGGATTTCCTGCTCTATGCACTGCTGCAGAGCTACGTCCTCGGCCTGGTCATCAAGCACCTGGTCGTGTGGATCGACGCGGGCGCGGGGTTCTCGCGCCTCCGCCTGGTGTCGGACTGGCCGGTGGCGGCGCAGGTGCTGTTCTTCCTCGTCCTGCACGACTTCTACATCTACTGGTTCCACCGCCTGCAGCACCGCTCGCCCGTGCTGTGGCGCATCCACGAGGCGCACCACTCCACCAAGGACGTGGACTGGCTGTCGGGGTCGCGCTCCCACTCGCTGGAGATCCTCATCAACCAGTCGATCGAGTTCGGGGCGATCCTGTTCCTCGGCGGCGCGCCCGAGGTCTTCCTCATCAAAGGGGTGCTGTCCGCTGTGTGGGGGATGTACATCCATTCCAACATCGACGTGCGCTCGGGCGTCCTGCAGTACGTGCTCAACGGGCCGGAGATGCACCGCTGGCACCACTCGGCCGACGCCGCCGACGGCGGATTCAACTTCTCGACGAAGCTCGCGGTGTGGGACTGGCTGTTCGGCACCGCCCGCCGGCCGGCGCGGAAGCCCGCCGCGTACGGCCTCAGCGACGTGGACTTCCCCAAGGGCTACGTCGCGCAGCACCTCTTCGCGTTCCGCCGCCGGTAAGTTACCATCGCAAGATGGTCGTCTTCTCGAAGAACCCCCAGATCGCCGAGCGGCAGATGCAGGCCGTCATCGTGTACCTCACGACGTTCGGCTGGATCGACGGCGATTTCGACCTGTCGGAGAAGCTGTTCGTCCTGGAGTACATCCGGTCTCTGGTGGAGATGCGCGTCTCCCAGGCGGGAATCGATGACCCGATGCTCCGCCTCGAGACGATCAACCGCTACACGACGCACTTCGACATGGAGTTCGAGCGGGTCGACACCGAGATCCGCTCCTGGTTCGACGAGGTGGTCGCCGGCGACGAGAATCAGACCAAGTTCGTCCACGCGCGCATGAAGCTGCGCTGCTTCGAGCTGTTCAAGCAGTTCGACGAATCGAACCAGCGCGACCTCCTCGAGGCCGCGTCGAAGCTGATCGCCGCCGACGGCGTCGAGCACCCCAACGAGATCAGGTTCCGGCAGGAGCTGGCGGCGCTCCTCGGCGCCGAGGTGCCGGTGCCTGTGGTTGATGAGGACGTGCCGGCCGCGAAGGCTCCGCCGCCGCTGCAGGTCGCGCCGCCGATCGTCCCGCCGCCGCGGATGGAGAACCACCCCATCCTCGAGCACATGGAGAAGCATTACTCGCGCGACCCGGCGATGCTCTACGAGCAGATGAAGGACGACCACGAGCTCCTGTCGCAGGCGATCGTCCTGTGGAACGAGGCGCGCGCCCAGGGGGACGGGCGACTTGCCAGCAAGACGCAGATCGCGCAGCTCACCGGCTCGTTCCTCGACGGGCACGTGTACGTGCTCGTGCCCGAGCCGGGAAAGGCCTACGAGCTCATCGTCCTCGGCGACATGCACGGCTGCTACAGCTGCCTGAAGGGCGCGCTCCTCCAGGCGGACTTCTTCCGCAAGGTGCAGGCCTACCGCAAGGACCCGGCGTCGAACCCGATGGTGAAGCTGGTCCTGCTCGGCGATTACATCGACCGCGGCTATTTCAGCTTCAACGGGATCCTGCGGACGATCATGCAGCTCTACGTGTCGATGCCGGAGCACGTGGTCATCCTGCGCGGCAACCACGAGTACTTCCTCGAGGTCAACGGGCGCGTGTTCGGCGGCGTGCGGCCGGCGGAGGCGATCGCCACCATGTCGCCGTACATGCCGGTGCAGATGCTCGAGGCATACATGATGCTGTTCGAGAGCATGCCGAACATGATGTTCTTCGACCGCACGCTGTTCGTGCACGCCGGCATCCCGCGCGACGAGACGATCGAGGCCAAGTACCGCGACCTGTCCAGCCTCAACGACTCCGAGCTGCGCTTCGAGATGCTGTGGTCCGACCCCAGCCAGGCCAACCACGTGCCGCGCGAGCTGCAGCGGGAGAACGCGCGTTTCCCGTTCGGCAAGCAGCAGTTCCGCGCGTTCATGCACAAGATCGGCGCGAACGCGCTCATCCGCGGGCACGAGAAGATCAACGAGGGTTACCGGCCGATCTACACCGAGCCGGACATGGCGCTCCTGAACCTGTTCTCCGCGGGCGGAAAGAACAACCGCGATCTGCCGCCGGACTCGAGCTACCGGCAGGTGACGCCGATGGCTCTCACCATTGGCCACAAGGACGGGGTCCAGACGGCCACGCCGTGGCTCATCGACTACGAGAGCTTCAACTCGCCGGATCGCAACGGGTTCTTCAAGGTCGCGCCGGAGATCGAGTTCCGCGCGTCGTAGCGATGTGAATTCTCTCCAGTTCCGATAGTCTAACCTTCATGCGCTTCGATCTAGGTCGCCTCCTGATGGGGGTCGCGATGCTCGGGGGCTGCTACGTGCAGCCCCCGCCGGCGAGCTATCCGGCGCAGCAGCAGCAATACGCGCCGCCGCAGCAGTCGTACAACCCGCCGCCGCAGCAGTACAACCCGCCGCCGCAGTACCCGCAGCAGCCGGACTACCAGTACTACCAGCCCGACCAGGGCGGCGACTACGTGGACGTCGACGAGGCGCCGCCCGACGATGCGGCTCCGTCCGTGCAGGTCTTCTACGACTCGCTGGCGCCGTACGGCCGCTGGGAGAACGACCCGCAGTACGGGCGCGTGTGGTACCCGTCGACGCCGAACTACCGTCCCTACGATCGCGGCTACTGGCAGTCGACGGACTACGGCTTCTCATGGATCTCCGATGAGCCCTACGGATGGGCCGTGTTCCACTACGGTCGCTGGGCGTTCACGCGCGGGCGCTGGGTGTGGATTCCGGACACGGTGTGGGGCCCCGCGTGGGTGGAGTGGCGCGAGGGCAACGGCTGCCTGGGCTGGGCGCCGCTGGGGCCGCGCGGCGTGGTCGCGCGCCAGGAGCACTGGCGCTTCGTGCCGGCCGCGACGATCACCCGCGTCGATCTTCCGACGGTGTACGGGCAGGTGGACGTGGGGACGGTGTGGAACGTGTCGCGCCCGATGCAGCGCTACACGCGCACGCCGCGGGGCGAGGTGTGGGTCGCCGGTCCGGATCCGGGGTACCTGCGCAACCAGTACAACGTGACCGTGGTATCGCAGCCGCTGCCGCCGCGGCTGACGGGCCGTTTCGAGCGCGACGCGTGGCGCGACGCGCGGCGGCGCGAGGACCAGCGGCGCGCCGAGCAGGACGCGTGGCGGCGCCAGCGCGACGAGCAGCTGCGCTGGCAGACGGATCAGCGCCGCATCCACGACGAGCGGCAGCGTCTCGACGACCAGCGCCGCCAGTTCGAGGAGCAGCAGGGGCGCGCCCGCGACGACGCGCAGCGCCGCCGCCTGCTCGAGGACCAGCGGCGGATCGAGGAGCAGCAGCGCAGGCTCGAGGACCAGCGCCGCCAGCAGGAAGAGCAGCAGCGCCGATGGGCGGACGAGCAGCGCCGCCTGCAGGAGCAGCAGCGGGTCGAGGCGCAGCGCCGGGCGGAGGAACAGCGCCGCCAGATGGACGTGCAGCGCCGCCAGCAGGAGGAGCAGCAGCGCCGCCAGGTGGAGGCGCAGCAGGAGCAGCAGCGCCGCCAGCAGGAGGCGCAGCAGCGGGCGCAGGAGGAGCAGCAGCGCCGCCAGATGGAGGAGCAACGCCGCCAGCAGGAGGAGCTGCAGCGCCGCCAGGCCGACGAGCAGCGCCGCCAGGTGCTGGAGCAGCAGCGCCGCCAGGCCGAGGAGCAGCAGCGCCGCCAGCTCGAGGACCAGCGCCGTCAGGTCGACGACAACCGCGCCCGCGCGGAGCAGGAGCGCAAGCTTCGTGAAGAGCAGAAGAAGCGCGACGCCGCCGACAAGAAGGACAAAGACAAAGAGAAAGACAAGGGCAACGTGCACGACAACCGCAAGAAGGACGATCAGCGGTAGAAACCGGGTGACGTCGCCGCACGTGCGGAGATGACACACCGTGCTCCACGGCCCCGGTCGAAGCGCGCGAAATCACCCGCCCGGCGCGTGGCACACGCGCTGCACCCTTGGCTCCCATGAAACGTCTACTCTTTGTGGTCCTGGTCATCGCGGCCGCGGCGGCGCCGGCCTACGCGCATCGGGACGGCGTGACGTTCGGCGGTGGCGTCGGCGTCGGCACGATCGACTGCGACGGCGCGGACTGCAGCAGCGTGAACACCGCCGGTGGGCTCATGCTGCATCTCGGCGGGATGGTGGCACCCGACGCCGCGATCCTGGCCGACGCGTGGGGCATGCTTCGCCGCGACGACAGCGCGACGTTCTCGCAGGGCATGCTGATGGGCGCCGTGCGCTTCTGGCCGATTCAGCGCCTTTGGCTGGGCGGCGGCATCGGCATCGCGCGCGCCGAATGGAGCTACGACACCGGCAACGTTCTGTACGTGTCGCGCACCGCGTGGGTGCCGGCAGCGATGCTGAACCTGGGCGTCGAGCTGGTATCGAACCGCGACTTCTCCCTCGACCTGGAGCTTCGCGGCGGGACCGGCTTCTACTCGCAGGACGACGTTCGCGTGCGGAACCTGCTCATCGGGGTGGGGGTGAATTTCTTCTGAGCCGCGCGGCTCGCCCGCGTACTAGATCTTCGCGCCGAGCGGCAATCTCCCCTCGGCCCGCTCGGGCGAGCCGCCGCCGCGGCCGCCGGCGGCGGCGGCGAGGCGACGGAGGTGCGCCCCGCAGTCGAACGTCGATCGGGCCGGGCGGGCCACGATCACGTGAATCCCGTCGGGGCCCGCTGCGCCCAGCACGGCCACGCGCCCGGCCTCGGTGACGCGCTTGGCGACCATGCGCACGCCCTCGATGGGAAGATCGTCGAACACGCGCACGATGGGGTCGGCGTCGCCGGCGAGGAGCGCCGCCGCAGCGGCGCCGGCCACGCTCGCCCGCGCCTGCCCCAGCGCCTCGCGCGACTCGGCGAGCTCGCGGCGAAGCTTCGCCAGCGCGGTCGGCACCTCGCCGGGCCCGCACGTGAGCTCGCGCCCCAGCCCGGTGAGCACGTCCGCCAGCTCGCCCAGCTCGCGCCGCGCGCGGCGGCCGGCCGCGAACGTCACGCGAACCTTCCCCTTGTATCGCTCGACGTTGCCGATGCGCAGCAGGCCCACCTGGCCGCTGCGCAGGCAATGGGTTCCGCCGCACGGCGACACGTCGAACTCGCCGATCTGCACCACGCGCACGTTGTCCTCTACCTTGGGCGCGCGGCGCAGCGGCAGCGCCGCGAGCTCGCCGGGCGCGGGGAAGTACGCCCGCACCGTCACGTCGTCGTCGATGACGGCGTTGGTGAGGTCCTCGGCGCGCGCCACGTCGCGCTCGTCCATCTTCGCCAGGTCGAGATCGATGGTGCAGGCCGTCTCGCCCAGACGCGACGACACGGTCTCGCCGCCGGCCACGTCGAGCAGCGCCCGCGACAGCATGTGCTGGCCGGTGTGCAGCGCCATGTGCACGCGGCGGCGCTCGCGATCGATCGTCGCGTCGACCTCGTCGCCCACGGCGGGGAGCGGCCCGCCGAGCACGTGGTGCACGACGCCGGCGTCGTCGACCTGGACGTCGACCACCGCCGTCCCGCCGAGGAGCCCGCGATCCGCCATCTGCCCCCCCGACTCCGGGTAGAACGCGGTCCGGTCCAGCACCACCGACGGGGCGCCATTCCACGAGGCGTGGCCGACGACGCGCGCGCGGAAGCCGAGGAGGAAGGAATCGTCGTAGTAGAGCCGCGAGGTCACGACGAGGTTCTACCGCGCCTCGCGCCCGAGCGCGAGCACGCCGGTGCCCACCTCGACGCGGCGCACGACGGCGAGCCCGTGCAGCGGCACGATCGCGTGGTCGACGACGTCACGGATCCACGCCGGCAGGAAGCGGCGGCGCCGTCCCCCCAGCGCCCGCTGGAACACGATGCTGTTCCCCTCCAGCCGCGCAAGCGTGCGGTCGTCGACGCGCCACACCAGGTCGTGGGCCAGGCGCGCCAGGTCGGGGTCGGCCCGGTCGATGTGCGCGGCCACCCAGATCGACGGCGGCAGCCCCGGGCTCGACGCCACGTCGAAGTAGCCGGACACCGGGAACGGCAGCGTGCGCATCCAGCGGCGCGCGCGGACCTCGTCGACCATCGCGAGGAGCGGCCAGGCGGCGAAGCCGGCGCACGAGCCGACGGTGGCGATGCCGAGGAGCCAGATGCTGAAGTACTGCGTCGTCTCGGCCGCGCCCCAGACGACCCCCACCGCCGCACCGATCAACGCGGCCAGGCAGCGCACGCGCAGCGATGCGCTCACCAGACCGACGGGCAGCGGCACGGCCAGCGCCTCGGGCGAGGTGGGATCGAAATGCGGCGCGTCGTCGGGGTGGAGCTCGATCGCCTGGTCCCGGCGGCGGCGTCCGCCGGCCGCCGCCGTCTCCAGCATCTTCCAGGTCTCCTCCGCCGCGAGGATGGGCGCCAGAGCCTGCTCGTCCGGCTCACGGTACGGCATGGTTACTTCTTCGCGGGCAACCGCACCTCCAGAAGGATGATGCCGTTCTCGTTTTCTTTCCAGCGCGGGCCGGCCTCCTTGATCCGGTTGGCGACGCAGCGCGCCGCCTTGGGGTCTCCCGTGTTGCGCGCCGCCGGCGCGGCGAGGCCGAGCTTGCCGAACGCGACGTGGAACTGCGCCATGACCGTCTCCGGCTGCGAGCGGCGGCATTCCTCGAGCTTCGGCAGCATCTTCTTGGCGGCCTCGCGGATCGGCTCCGTCGACAGATCGCCCACCGAGTCCGGCTCCTCGATCTCGATCTCCGTCGGGGGCGGCCGATCCGCCCGCGGCGGCGGAGGCTTGGGGGGCGCCAGCGCCTCCTTGATCTGCCTGTCGACCTCCTTCTCGACGTTGGCGATCTCCTTGTCCACGAAATCGTCGTCCTCGCCTTCGCCCTTCCCCTTCTTGGCGCCGGCGTCGGGTGCAGCGGTCACCGCGGGCTTCGTCTCCGCCGGTTTCGTCTCGGGCGGCTTCGTTTCCGCCGGTTTCGACTCGGGCGGCTTCGCCTCCGGCGGCGACTTCGCCTCCGCCGGCTTCGTCTCCGGCGTGGCGACCGCCATCGGTGTGGTGGTCGTCCCCCCGCGCGAGCCCACCACGGCCGCGGTCGCGATCCCGCCGACGACGACGAGACCGAGGAACGCCCACAGGAGCGGGCGCCCCTTCTTCTTCGCGGCGGGGACCGGCGCCTTCGCCGCGACGGGCGCCGTCGGTCCGTACGGCGTGACCGCGCCCCCGGCCGGCGTCGGCGGCGCGGCCGCGGGCGCCGCATCCCCGATGAGCGGCAGCGTCGCGCGCAGCGCGTCGGCGAGCTCGCGCGCGGTCCCGTACCGCTGCGCCGGCTCGCGCGCCATCGCCTTCTCCACCACCTGCGCCAACGGCCCCGGCACGCTCGGCGCCACCTGCGACAGCGGCTTGGGCGGCTCGGTGTAGATTTGCAGGATCAGACTCTCGTACGTCGGCGCGTCGTAGGGGAGCGCGCCCGAGAGCATCTGGTACAGCGTCACCCCGACCGCGTAGAGATCCGCCCTGCCATCCACCTCGCGCGCGCCCTTGAACTGCTCGGGCGCCATGTACATCGGCGTCCCCATCACCATGCCGGTCTGCGTCAGCTGCGACACGCCCGGCGCCGCCTGCATCTTGCTCACGCCGAAATCCACCAGCTTCACCTGGTCGCCGGCCGCGAGGAACACGTTCGCCGGCTTGAGGTCGCGGTGCACGATCCCCGCCGCGTGCGCCGCGCCGAGCCCGTCGAGGACCTGGAGCGCGATGCGCACCGCGCGCGCGGGCGCCAGCGTCTTCTCCTTGTGGATGACGTCGTCGAGGTCCCGCCCGTCGAGGAGCTCCATGGCGAGGAACGCGCGCCCGTCGGTGGACACGCCGAAATCGGACACGCGGATGATGTGCGGGTTGCCGATCGCCGCAGCCGCCTTGGCCTCGCGCACGAACCGCTCCACCATGTCGCGGCTCGCCGCCAGATTGGCCTTGAGCAGCTTCAGCGCCACCGGCTGGTCGAGATGGACGTGGCGCGCGCGGTACACCGCGCCCATGCCGCCGCCGCCGAGCATCCGCTCGACATAGTAGCGGTCGACCTGGGTGCCGCACGGTCCGTCCCAGATCGCGGTCGGCTCGCTCGCGCGCGGACAGAACCGCATGTCCGCGTCGTGCGGGTCGCCGCATACGCGGCACGTGACCGCGGCCATCTACCGCCTCCGGTGCGCCAGGTAGGCGTCGAGCTCGCCCGGCGGCGCGCGCCGCGGCAGCGGCGGCGGCGGATCGGCCGGGTGGCTCGCGTCCTCGCGCACCTTGAGCGCGAGGCTGCGCGCCATCGCCGCGTCGCGGTCGAGCTGGCCGGTCGTGTGGGCCAGCGTCGCGTCGACCGCGGCGCGCGCGGCCATCGACACCGGCATCCCCGCCTCCTGGTCGGAGCGGAACAGCGACGCGGTCAGCGACGCGCGCAGCGCCCCGAACCCGCCCGCCTGCGCCAGCGCGCGCGCCCGCGCCGGGTCGCCGGCGGCGAGCGCCGCCAGCGCCTGGTGCTTCGCGTCGTTCGCGCGCAGCGGCTTCTGCGGCGGCCGCTGCCCCCGCTGCGCCAGCGCGGCGAGATCGTTGTACTCCTTGCGCACCTCGGGGATGGGGCAGATCTGCGCGGCCTGCTGCGCCAGCTGCGCCGCCTCCGCGAACCGCCCCTGGTGGGCGCGCGCGCGCGCCAGCGCGGCCAGGCCCGCGGACGATTGGACCGGATCGTTCGCCGCCGCCGCGCGCAGGCGCTCGACGATCTGCTCACAGCGCGCCGGGTCGCCGATCGCCGCCAGCGCCGCGGCGAACGCGGCGAGATCCGGCGGCGCGAGCTGGCCGTTGCGCAGCTGATAGGCCGGACCGAACGCCTCGGCCGCGATCTCGTCCTCCCCCGCCAGGCGCGCCACCCGGCCGAGCTGGCACCAGTCCTCGTCGGAGGCAAAGCGATGGCTCGCGGCCTGGAGGAGCTTGGTCGCCGCGTCGAACCGCTTGGACTCGTAGAACAGCTGCGCCGCGGCGCGGGCGTCGCCGAGCACGCCCAGCGCGTCGTACGGCCGCCCCGATCGGGCGAGCGCGATCGCGAGGTTCTTGGCCGACTGCGCGTTGGGATCGGCCGCCCAGGCGATGCGCAGCGGCGCCACCGCCGCGTCGAATCGCCCGCCGCGCATCGCGTTCGTTCCCGCGGCCGACGCCTGCGCCGCGTCGGGCGGGAAGTCGAGGCGCCACACCGGGGCGAGCGAGCGCAGCGCCTCGCCGCGCCGCTCGGGCGGAAGCAGGCGGATGCCGCGCGCCACCGGCTCGAGCGCCGCCGCGCCCTTGCCGGCGCCGAGGAGCGCCTTCCCCAGCGCCAGCAGCGTCGGACCGTGGTCGGGCCCCATGTACGCGGCGGTCCAGCGCACGTCGAGAGCCTCGGCCGCGCCGAGGCTCTTCTCGGCCGCGTCGCCCCACGCTACCGCGACGTCGCCGGCGCCGAGCGCCCGCGCCCCGCGCTCGTGCAGGTCGCGCACCTGCTGGATCGCGTCGGGGTACGCGGCGAGATCGTGCGCCAGTCGGTGCTCGAAGGCGATCCGCTCGTCGCCGCGGAGGTAGCCCGACACCGTGCGCAGCCCGGCCGCGAGGCGCACGACGTGCCCGCCGCTCGAGCCGTCGAGGTCGAGCGCGCGCTCGGTGCGGAGGAGCCAGGTGTCGAGGATCCACGGATCCACGCCCGCCGACGCGGACTCGAGCGCGCCGAGGAACGGCTTGAGCGATTCGTCCAGCCAGTCCACGCCGGCGCGGCTCACCGATTGGAGCACCTCGGCGGCCACCTGGCGGTAGCCGCCCCACAGCGGCGACGGCGGCATCGTCGTGCCGGCGAGGTAGCGCGCCAGCGCCTGCGCCAGCACGTACAGCGACTGCGCCGCGAACGTGGGGTCGTTGGGGCGCTGGGGCGCGACCAGCTGGGCCCACGACGCGACCATGCGATCCGCGGTCTCCAGCGACGGCGCCGCCGTCTCGTGGAAGAACAGGTCGATCGACGTGAGGAGCGAGGCGCCGAGCGCGACCTTGAGCGGCTCGAGCCAGGCCCGCTGGAACGCGTTGGGCGCGCCGGACAGCGCGTTGCGCACCACCGCCGAGCGGTCCGCCCCGGGCACGAAGTCCGCGGCGTCGCGCGCGATGAGGCGCGCGATGCGCGCCGCGCCTTGCGCCTGGCGCTCCTGGACGACCGCCTCCCACTCGGCGAGCGGCCGGGCCGTGCACAGGCGGAGGAGGCGGTGGATCTCCGTCTCCAGCTTGGCCTGCGGGTACCCGAGCGAGACCGTCTGGATGTCGTCGAGCGCGCGGCCGAGCTCGCCGCCGAGCGCGTGCGCCCGCGCGCCGGCCAGGCGCGCGCCGCCGCTCGCCCCCGCGCCGGCGCCGCCGAGCTCGGCGTAGGCGTAGGTCGCGACGTCCTCGCGCCCCAGGAGGATCAGCGCGTGCAACAGGCGCGCGGCGTCGGCGGGCGCCGCGACGCGCATCCTGCCGTAGCCCTCGAGCACGCGCCCCGGCTCGCCGCGGTAGTGCGACTCGCGCGCCCACGACAGGCACAGCGCCTCGGGATCCTCGCGCCACCCGCGCAGGAGCTCCCCCTTCTCCCTGGCGTCGGGGAGCTGCGCGTTGGCGAGCGCCTCCCCGCCGAGCTGCACCGCTTCGCCCAGGCGGCCCACCGCCATCTGGCACTCGGCGACGGTGAACATGAGCTGGCGCATCGGCCCGTCGATCGGCGGCGGCATGCGTCCGGGGGCCCACAGATCCGCCAGCGCCCGGCGGCGCGCCTCGGACTGATGGTACGCCTCGCCGTATCGCTCGCACTCGTGCAGCGCCCGCAGCGCCGCCGCGTGCGACGGCACATAGCGGGGCACGAGGATCGTCGCCCGCCGGGACAGGCGCCACGCCTCCTCCGAGCGGTCGGCGCGGCGCAGCGCGGCCGCGTAAGCGTCGACGGCGTTGACGTTGCGCGGCATGAGCGTCGCCGCGATGCCCAGGTGGAGGATCGCCGTCTCCGGCGGGGCATCGGTCTGCGCCACGGCGAGGTGCGGCTTGCCCCACTGCGGCGCCTGCGCGATCACGTTGGCCACGTCCGCGTACCGCGGCGTGGCCGGCAGGCTGCGCAGGAGCGCCTTGGGGTTGTCCGGCTCGACCTTGAGGATGTTGGCGTCGAGGACGAGATCGGTGGCGGCGTCGCACACGCGCAGGAACGGCACCGCCAGCTTCTTCTGCGCGGCGAGGAGGACGTTCGCCACCCCGGGCGAGGTCTTCACCGCGGCGACGAGCCGCGACGCGTTCTGGATCGCCGCCAGAAGCTCGGGCGCCGTGAACGCCTCGAGCGCGCGCGGCGGCGGCGGGAGGTTGCGCGCGGCGAGCCACTGGCCGAGGCAACTGGTCAGCAGCCCGGACAGCGAGCCGTCGGGGCTCTGCCCCAGGTACTGCTCCATGTACTTGTCGGCGCGCTGGGTGATGAGGCGGCCGAACAGCGGCGCCGCCGGGTCGAGGTGCAGCTCGAGCCACAGGACCTCGTCGCGGCGGTTGCCGTAGAGCTCGGCCTCGACCGTCTGGCCGAAGCGGGGGTGATCGGCGTTGAGCAGCTTGGTCCCGTCGTCGAGATCGATGTCGTCGCTATCGGTGATGCCCACGACCGGGTGCCGGCACAGGTGCTCGAACAGCGCGGTGGCGAGAAAGCCGCCGGCCAGGATCGCCACGGGCTCGTCGGTGCGCGACAGGCGGAGCACGGGCGCGAGGAAGGTGACCCGGTGGGGCCAAGGCTGCATCGGCATGGGGTTTCCCGAGCATAGGGCACCGGCGAACCCGCGGACAACTGCGCTCTTGCGAAATTATAACGATCGGTATAAATAGCCAGCATAGGAGAGACAATGGATACCGACGTCTTGGTCATCGGGTCGGGCGCGGGCGGTCTCACCGCCGCCGTCGCCCTCGCGCGGGCGGGGCAGAAGGTCCTCGTCGTGGAGCAGCACTACCTGCCCGGCGGGTGGTGCCACTCCTTCAACCTGGACAAGTACCGATTCTCGCCGGGCGTCCACTACATCGGGGAGACGTACCCGGGCGGGCGCATGCGCGCCATCCTCGACGGGCTCGACGTCCGCGACATCACGTTTTGCGAGCTCAACCCGGACGCGTTCGACCATGTGATCATTGGAAAAGGGGGACGGGAGAAGTTCGACATCTGCAAGGGGCGCGAGCGACTGGCCGATCGGCTGTGCGACCGCTTCCCCCGGGAGAAGAAAGGCATCCGCGCCTACCTCGACACCGTCCAGCGCATCGGCGACGAGCTGGGCGAGCTGTTCGAGATCCGCCCGCGCGACGTGTGGCGCCTGCCGTTCCGGGCGCGCACCGCGCTGCGCTGGTCGCTTTCGTCCACCCGCTCGCTCATCAACTCGCACGTGCGCGACCCGCTCCTCCGCGCGATCCTCGCGGCGCAGGCGGGCGATCACGGCCTCCCCCCGTCGGAGGCTCCCGCGCTCCTCCACGCGTCGATCGCCCACCACTACTTCGGCGGCGGCTTTTACCCCAAGGGCGGCGGCGGCGCCATCCCGCGCGCGTTCATCCGCGCGCTCCGGCGCGCCGGCGGCGACATCAAGGTCCGCACCGAGGTGACGCAGATCCTCCTGGAGGGGCGGCGCGCCATCGGCGTCCGCCTCGCCGACGGCAGCGAGATCCGCGCCCGCACCGTCGTCTCCAACGCCGACCCGCAGGTGACCTACGGGCGCCTCTTGCCGCCCGAGGCGCTGTCGCGCAAGCTCAGGCGGCGCCTGGCCAGGACGCGCTGGTCCACGTCGGCGCTGAGCCTGTTCTTCGCCACCGACATGGATCTCGCCGCCGCCGGGTGCGATTCGGGCAACTACTGGTACTACCCCGACACCGACCTCGAGCGGACGTACCAGACGGGCAAGGAGCCGTGGGGGCCGGACATCCCCGAGCTGCCCGGCTTCTTCCTCACCATCACGACGCTCAAGGACCCGAGCAAGAGGAAGGGCGGCCACCATTCGATGGAGGCGTTCACGTTCGTCGGCTACGATGCGTTCAAGCGGTGGGAAGAGTCGAAGGTCGGCGAGCGGCCGGCGGAGTACAATGCGCGCAAACGGCGGCTGATGGACAAGATGATCGCCAACGCGGGCCGCATCGTGCCGGGGCTTCCCGGGCGGGTGACGTTCGCCGAGCTCGGCACCCCGCTCACGAACAAGTTCTACTGCGCCGCGACGGCCGGGAATCTCTACGGTACGGAGAAGACGCTGTCCCAGCTGGGGCCGTTCGCGTACCAGGTCAAGTCGGAGATCGACGGGCTCTACCTTTGCGGAGCGTCGACGCTCGGACACGGCGTCCTGGGCGCGGCGATGTCGGGCATCGCCGTCGCCAAGGCGGTCCTGCGCGTGCGCGCCGCCGAGCTCCTCGCGCCGCGCGCCGCGCCGCCCGCGGAGGGAGTCGATGCCGCAGCCTGAGACACTGCGCGATCTGCGGCGGGGGCAGATCATCGCGGTGGGCCGCCGCATCGTCGCCGACGAAGGGCTGGAGGCGCTCACCATCAGCGCGCTCGAATCGCGCCTCGCGTACTCGCGCGGCGTCATCACCTACCACTTCGAGGACAAGGAAGACATCGTCTACGCGATCCTGGAGAGCGCGATCGACGAGATCGACGCGGTCACCGCGGCGGAGCTCAAGGGCGAGCACACGTTCGAGGATAAGATCCGCATCGTGCTCACCAGCTACGTGCGCGGGTTCATCGACCACCCCGAGGCGGGGCGCATCCTCTTGGCGTTCTGGGGCCGGCTCGGCGCCGACCGGCGGGCGCGCAAGGCCAACGCCTCGCTCTACGCCGGCTACCGGCGCGGGGCGGCGCGCATCCTCGAGGAGGGCCGCGCCGCCGGCGCGCTCGCGCCGGGGGTGAACGTCGAGGCGGCCGCGGCGATGCTGGTCGGGCTGGTCCTGGGCATCGTCAACCAGGCCTACTTCGAGAAGGGCGCGATCGATCCGGCGGGGGTCGTGGACGAGGCGGTGCGCGCCGCGCTGGCGCGCCTCGTCGCGCGGTAGCGTCGTGGGCTACCTGCCCGACATGTCCTTTCTCGACGAGCGCGAGCGCGACATCGTCGACCGCGTCCTCGCGGCGATCGGCGCGGCCAGCCCCGCGCGCGCCGAGTCGCTCGCCCGCGGCCTTGAGTGGCTCGGGCGCGGTGCCGGGGTCGTCGCCGCGTGCCCGGCGTTCACGCCGTTGGACCGCGATCAGGCGGCCGGGGCGGTCGAGCGGCTCGTCGATCTCCTCGCCGGCGTGTCGGAGTATGATTTCGAGCTGCACGTCCCCACCAAGGCGATGCTGGGCCAGGCGTACCTCGTCGCCAAGATCAACTTCCTCCGGGCGCTCGAGTCGGCGGCGCGGGAGGTCGGTGCGCCGGCGGACGTCCTGCCGGCGCTGCGCGCCGAGCTGGGCCAGTCGATCTACACCCGGCTGGGCGAGGATCTGATCATCGCCATCGTCACCGATCGCGCGAACTCGCGCGCGGCGCGCCGGCGCGGCGCCGAGCTCCTCCACCGCATCTGGGAGCAGCGCATGCTGACCGAGATCGACGACTTCGCGCCCGTGCTCGAGGCTGCGTGGGAGGCGCGCAACAAGGTCAAGCCGGTGCTCGGCACCATGCTCGGCAGCCACGAGATCTTCCGCCTGTTCCAGGAGGCGCGCGACGAGCGCTTCCTCGACTATTTCGTCGACGCCGACGTGACGCCCGAGCAGGGCGAGGCGTTCGAGGAGTTCCTGTTCGGGCTGGCCCACGAGGACATCGGCCGGCTGCGCGCCCACCTGGCCGCGCGCGGCCAGGCGGCGATCTCGCCCGAGGAGGCCGGACGCGTGCTCGGGCGCGATTCCGCCGGCGACGACGGCCCGGACGAGGGTCCGGTCGCGCTGTTCGCCTCGTACAAGCGGCGCAAGCTCAAGGCCGGCTACCGCGCGCTCACCGGCGCCCCCGGGCCGAAGCACACCGCCGAGGAGTACGTCATGCTGTCGTTCCTGAACCGGCCGACGGCGCGGCTGGCCTGAGCGCCAGCAGCGCCGCGTAGAGCAGCACCGCCGGCAGCCAGTTCGCGACCTCGTAGTAGTGGACGAAAAAGTGCCCGGTGCCGTCGCGACGGTACTCCAGGACGGCCCGGCTGGCGGCGGTCCAGTCGACGTGGCTGAGGATCGCCGTCGCGGCGACGACGGCGGCGGCCGCGGCGCGGCGGAGAAACGGCAACTGCGCGCGGACGGCGAGGGCGACGGCCGCCGCGAACGGCAGCGCCAGCACGATCTGGTAGTGCTCCCACGCGTAGGGCCCGGTGAGCACGCACCACGCCGTCGCCGCCGCAAAACCGAGCGTCTGGTCCCCCCGACGGTGGCGGCGCGCCGCCAGCCAGATGCCGGCGATCGACAGCAGCCACGCCCCGGCGAGGGCCGGCGCCCACAGCGGTCCGGGATCCGCGCACGCCGGATGGCGCAGGCGCTGCAGGATGCCGAGCAGGCTGGCGTTGCGCACGTGGCCGATCCACTGGTCGGTGTAGCGGCCGGTCTCGACCAGAAAGCTCGGCCACGCGGCGAGGCCCACCACGAACGTCGTCGGAATCGCCACGGCGAGCCAGGCCGCGGCCGACGCGATGACCGCGCGGAGGCGCCCGACGAAAAGGAGGTACAGCATGAGCGCGGCCGGAAACGTCTTGAACGTGCAGGCCAGGCCGAGCATGACGCCGGCGGGCACGTCGGCGCCGCGGCGGAGGTACATCCACGCCAGCGCGACGAGGAGCGCGATGGGGACGGACACCTGCCCCACCGCCAGGTGCATCGCGTACCACGAGCAGGAGGCGACCGCGCCGAATAGGAGCGCCGCGGTCGGCAACGGTGCCTCGGGCGCGAGGTCGCGCGCGAGGACGACGCACAGGATGCAGGTCAGGAGGATCGTGAGCTCGAGCCAGATGAAGCGCGCGTCGACGAGAGAGTAGGACGCGAGGGGCAGGAACCACACGAACGCGGTGGGCGGGTGCGCCAGGCCGCGATCGGCGCCGAGGCGCATCCGGCGCATCTCCTCGGCGACGCCGGCGCGCTCGACGTCGGCGGCGGCGTACGGGTTCCCCCCGTCGAGCAGGACCCGGGCTCCACCCCAGTCGACGACGATGTCCGTGGGGGGCGCGCGCAGCGCCCAGGGCACGCCCTCGGCGAAGAGGTGGAGGCTCAGCACCGTCGCGATCGCGCAGGCCGCGGCGACGTAGATCGCCTTCACCACGGCCGCAGCATACCATCGGCGCACGGGCGGCCCGGCGCCGCTTTGGTGTAGGCTGACGCCATGCCCCGCCTCCCGCTCGTCGCCTGCGTCTGGGCGTGCGCCTGCTCCGCGCCCAAGCCCGTTCCGCTTACCCCGCCCACGACGTCGGCGCCGCCGGTGGAGCAGCCGGCCGCGCTGCCCGAGCCGGCGCCCGAGATCCCGGCGCCGTGGACCGGGCCCAAGCTCGCCGCCGCCGACGAGCCGGTGGTCGTTGCCGAGTGGAAGAAGGCGAAGAACAAGAAGACCTGCGCCGCGATGGCGTTCGCCGAGGCCGGCCCGATCGCCGCCGGGGCCAAACCGCGCAAGGCGACGTTCGTGGGCGGCTGGGCGGTCGCCTGGGACAAGAAGGGTCTGGCGGGGACCGACGCCAAGGGCTACCCGTGCGCGACGTGCGGCCGCAGCGCCTATGGCGTCGCCGGCACCGGCGGCGACGCGGCCAACGCGCCGCTCGACAACTTCCCCTACCAGGTCACGTTCTCCGACGGAAGCAAGGCGGGCTACGGCCCGCAGAGCCAGCCGGCCGGCAAGGACAGCTTTCTCGCCTTCGTCGTGATCCCCGGGCAGAGCTGCCTGTACAACGTGTGGAGCGAGCTCGGCCAAGATCACCTCGAGCTCCTGCTGAAGAACCTGCGCTTCATCGCCGGCGCGCCGTGACGTGGAGGCCAACTTGGTGGAAGCAAGGATTTACGGATCGTCCTCAGGGTCGCCGATCTCGACGGGGCGGAGGCGTTCTACTCGAAAGCTGCTAAACGGCGCGGGGCGGCGCGTGGGGGGCGGGCGCCTGTATTACGACTGCGGGCCGGTGATCTTGGCGCTCCTCGCCGCGCCCGGCGGGGCGCCCCCCGCGGACGACGTGTACTTCGCCGTCGCCGACCTCGAGTCGGTCCACCGTCGTGCCGCCGCGCTCGACTGCCTGTCGCAGGTCGAGGTCCACGGCGAGAGCGGCGGCGAGATCCACCGGCGCCCGTGGGGGGAACGGTCGTTCTACGCAGAGGATCCGTGGGGCAATGGCCTCTGTTTCGTGGATGAGACCACATTGTTCACCGGAAACTGACGCGTAAGCCGCGGCGGGCGTTAGAGCACACGGCGCGTCCGCATCCCACATCCGCGCCATCGCATCCGACGGTCTGATCCTCGCGCATCGTCGACGAGAAATGGCGGCGCGGCGGCCTAACGGGCTGACACCGGGCCTCGGTAAGCGAGCGCCCGCTACGCGTGCGCTCCGTGAGAATCCTCACCCTCCTCGACCTCATTAAATGGTAACATGAATCGCTTAACCAACCGACTCCCACAAGTAGGAGGTCGCGGATGCAAGTACGATTGTGTGCGACGCTCGCATTGATGGTGGCGGGGGCGCCCGGGTGCTCGGAAAACGCCGGCAGCGTCGGCAGCGTGAGCCAGGAGGAGCTCGATTCGGGCGACACGAATCACGCGTGCACGCACGGAAGGGTGCAGATGTGCCATCACGAGGATGATGGCGAGTCGGAGACGATCTGCGTCCGGCCCTGGCGGGTGGTCCGGCATCTGGAACACGGAGACACGCTCGGTCCATGCGGACCCGAGTGTCCTCCGCAGGTGGAGTGCGGCGACGGCACAGTCCTCGTCAACGGGGAGTGCGTGCCGGCGACGCCGCCGGTCGCGTGCGGACCCGGGACGGTCGAGCAGAACGGGCTGTGCGTCCCCACGAGCGCGCTCGCCTGCGGCCCCGGCACGGTCGAGCAGAACGGCCTGTGCGTGGTCCAGAATCCGTTGACCTGCGGCCCGGGCACTGTCGCCCAGAACGGCCAGTGCGTGGTCCAGAATCCACTGACCTGCGGGCCTGGCACCGTCGCGCTGAACGGCCAGTGCGTGCCTGACAACCTGTTCCCCTGCGGCCCCGGCACCGTGGCCCTGAACGGCCAGTGCGTGCCCGACAACCTGTTCCCCTGCGGCCCCGGCACCGTCGTCATGAACGGCGTGTGCGTGGTCGCGAATCCAATCACCTGCGGCACTGGCACGCTGCTGCAGAACGGCCAGTGCGTGCCCGACAACCTGTTCCCCTGCGGCCCCGGCACCGTCGTCATGAACGGCGTGTGCGTGGTCGCGAACCCGATCACCTGCGGCGCCGGCACGGTGCTGCAGGCCGGCCAGTGCGTGGTCGCGAATCCGCTCACCTGCGGCACCGGCACCGTCGCGCTGAACGGCGTCTGCTCGCCCGACTTCACGGCGATCTGCGCCCCGGGCACCAGCTCTCAGGGCGGCCAATGCGTCGTGACGAATCCGCTCACGTGCGGCACCGGCACCCTCGCGGAGGCCGGCCAGTGCCTGCCCAACTTCACGGCGATCTGCGCCCCGGGCACCTCCTTGCAGGGCGGCCAGTGCGTCGTGACCAATCCGCTCACGTGCGGACCGGGCACGGTCGCGCAGAACGGCCAGTGTGTGGCGACGATCAGCTGCGGCCCCGGCACCACGCTGCAGAATGGCCAGTGCGTGCCCACGACCACGATCACCTGCGGCCCGGGCACCGTGCTACAGGGCAGCCAGTGCGTGCCGACGAGCCAGCTCACCTGCGGGCCCGGGACGGTCGCAGCCAGTGGGCAGTGCGTCCCGAATCTCGCGACCATCTGCGCCCCGGGGACCGTGGCCGTCAACAACACGTGCGCGCCGGCCGGCGGCGGCACCTGCAACCCGCTGGACCACGTCAGCGTGTGCGAGTGCATCGACGGCGATGCCGACCACGACGGCGTGTGCGACACGGCGGATGCCTGCCCCGGCTTCGACGACCGCATCGATGTCAACCACAACGGCATCCCCGACGGATGCGACCCGACCCTCGACGCCTTCGAGCCGAATGATGTGACGCCATACACCATCGCCTTCCCGCCGGCCCAGTTCACGCCCACGCTCAGTGGGTCGGCAGACCTCGACCGGTTCCAGTTCTCGGTCCAGGCGGGTCACATGATCGTGTTCCAGGTGTGCGCGTTCCTGCCCAACAACACCACGGTGCCGCCGCTCGCGACCCTGGACGTCGATGGGGCGGTCCTCTTCTCCAACGCGACCAACGCGAACAGCGGGTGCACGTCGCCGATCTTGATTCCCGCGGCGACGACGGATTTCTACGAGCTCACGCTGCAGCAGCGGACGGAGTGGGGGAACCTCCCTGCGGTGAACTACCAGCTCGTCGTGGTGATCCAGTAACCCACCCTCACATCCACCCGAACGTCACCCAGTAAAGGACGTGCGCCGTGGCGGGAGCCACGAGCGAACGGTCCTTTCCGCGCAGCACGCCGAACACGAGCCCGGCGTAGAGCTTCGCCGCCAGCGCGATCGCCGTGAGCTGCAGGTGGCTCACCGCGAACACCGTCGCGGTGAGCGCGAGCGCCGCGGGGTAACCGGTCGTCTCGACGAGCGCCGTCTGTAGATATCCGCGGAACAGCGTCTCCTCGGCGAGCGCCGCGCCGAGGCCGATGCCGAGGAACATCGCGCGCTCGCGCAGGGGCGTCTCGACGACGCCGGCGAGCACGTCGGTGGGCCGCACCCCGCGGAAGACGAAGAGCAGGGCCAGGAGCCCCGCGGTCAAGGCGACGAGTCCGAGCGCGCCGAGGAGCATGTCCCGGGCGACGTTGCCGCCGCGCCAGCCGACGTCGCGCAGGTGCAGCTTCGCCGCCACGAACAGGCCGAATCCGAGGATCAGCCCGAAGACCACCAGCGCCCCCACGCCCTTCCCCACCGCGGGACCGAACCACGCGTCGACGACCGGCTGTCCGAGCCGCACGTAGAACGTGTAGGCGGCGACGAGCGCGAGGGCGTGGAGGACCCGCTTCATTCGACGACCACTTTATCTCCGCCGCTGCGCCCGAACGTCTCGGGGCTGTACATCTCCTCCGCCTTGGTCGGCGGCACCACGAACGTCCCCGGCGTCGTCGCCCGCGCCACGTACGAGTAGGTGTGGACGCCGTCCCACAGGAGCGTGGTGAACGCCTCGACGCGCTCGTCGCGCAGGTTCTCGTGCTGGTACCAGCGCCACCACCAGCGCCACCGCCCGGGCCCGCTCCGGTCCTTGGGATCGGGCGGCACGTCGGCGGTGACCTTGAGCGCGGGGTTCATCGCCTCGAGCCCGGCCGGCAGCGGATCCACCAGCGCGACGTGGTACCGCCGCGCCTGCGCGACCATGGTGAGGCGCACGCGCACGCGCGCCCCGGCCTTGACGTGCCAGGTGCCGTCGGGATCGCGCCGCACGTCGCCCTTGTCGTCGACCGACTCGTACTCGCGCGTCACGGTGAAGCCGTTGTCGCGCGGCGGGAGCTTGAGGTCGGTGGGCGCGTAGTCCATGCCGATGCGGTAGTACATGCGCCCGGCGCCGTCCTTCTGGAGGACGAGGTTCTGCTCCTTGCCCGCGTTGGCCGCCAGCCACTGCATCGGGATGTCGATCGCGTACCGCTCCGTCGTCCGCCCCTTGAAGGCGTGGTCGCCGGCGAACTGCGGGCCGAGCCACGCGCGCGCCACGAAGTCGGGCGTGACCTTCTCGTAGGTGTTGAAGTACTTGTCGAGCGCGAGCAGCACCCAGGCGTTCTCCTGGGTGCTGGTCCATCGCCCGCGCACCCGATGGCCGAGGAGGCCCTCGACGAGCTTGGGGATGACGTCGTTCTTCGGCTGATCGAGGATGAACGCCTCGAGGAACAGGGCATCGACGCGACGGTCGGAGTGGAGGAGGAGGTAGTTCCCGTCCGCGTACGACGTCGTGAAATGGGCGGCGCCCGCGGTCTCCTCGATCCGGTTGCCGGCGAGCTTGCGCACCGCCGCGAACTCCGCCGCCGACCCCTGGTCGCCGGACAGGACCGGGTAGATCCACGCCACCGCCTCGATGGGGAGCTTGTCCACGCCGCCCGCCTCGGCGATGAGGCGGCGCGCCTTGGCCGCGTCGCGATCGCCCAGGCGGTTCCGCGTGTACAGCGAGTAGGCGACGATCGCGCGCCGCACGTCGGGCGGATAGATCGGCGGGATGTGCCGCTCGATGTCCTTGAGGTAGGGGAGCGCGCGCTGGATCATCTCGGCGGGCACGTCGAAGCCCTTGCCCTTTGCGCGCTCGAGCGCGTGGGCGACGTGGACGGTGAGGAACGGCCACGACTCCTCGCCGCGCTTCCAGAAGCCCCAGCCTCCGTCGGAGTTCTGCAGCCGGCGCAGCATCTCGACGTCGTGCTTGACCGATTCGAGCATGACCTCCGGCGCCGGCAGGCCCTCGGCGTGGAACGCGGTCAGCACGTCCTTCAGCCCGGCCACGGCCATGAGCCGCGACGAGAACTGCTCCGAGCACTCGTAGGGGTAGCGCACCAGGTACAGCACCGCGTCGGTGAGCGCCTGCACCGCCGTCGACGACGTCGTCACCGACAGCCCGCCGAACTGCGGGAACACGCCCGCCGGCATCTTGACCGGCTGGGCGATTGCGCCCTGGTCGACGACGCCGTAGGTGGCGAACGCCTCCGACGTGGCCGGCGTCCACACCGGCAACGACAGCTCGGCGGCGTCGCTCCACCTCGCATTCTTGACCGCCACCGCCCCGAGCTGGAAGCGGGCGATGCCCGCCTTCATCGCGGCGGCGGGGAAGCGCACCTCGACGCGGTCGTTCGCCGGCACCGTCACCCGCCGGCCCGCGCCGGCGACGAGCTCCAGGTTGACGACGCGCGCCGCCACGTCCACGTCCATGGGCGCGTCGGTCTGGTTCTGCAGGACGACGGGCAGCTCGAACTTGTCGCCGAAGTTCAAGAACCGCGGCGGCGACGGACGCACCATCAGCGGCAGCCGCGCGGTGATCGTCGACTCGCCGGCGCCGAACTGCTTCTCCCCGGCGACGGCGATCGCCATCACGCGGTAGCGCGTCAGGTTGTCGGGGAGCTTGACCGGCACCTCGGCGCGCCCGCGCGCGTCGGTCTTGACGCGCGGGGCGAACAGCGCGAGCGCCGAGAAATCCGTGCGCATCTTGATCGGCGCGTTGGGCTTCTCGGCGATCTTCACCTCGGCGGACTCGGCCTTCACCATCATCGGCTTGGCCGCGGCCGGGCTCGGCGGCGGGGGCGGCGCGCCCGGCGCCGCCATCCGGCGCATGGGGTGGCCGTCGCGCATCGCGCCGCCCGCCCCGGTCTGCGGCTGGGCCAGCTCCTCTGGAGCCGCGAGGACGACCTGCTCGCGCAGGTGGACCTCGTAGGCGCCCGGGCCGCGGTGGCCGTAGAACAGCGGCAGCGGATCGGCGAGCTTGTAGCCGGTGAGGGACAGGACCGCCTCGTCGACGATGACGACCGCGACCTCGCCGCCGGCGACCGGCTCGCCGCGCGCGTCCACGAGCGACACGGTCACCGCCGTCTGCGCGCCCGGCTCGACCTTCACCTCCGCGGGCTTGACCTCGAGCGCCAGCTTGCGCTGGAGCGGCGGAATGGACAGGGTCACCGCGCCGGCGGCGTAGGCCGGCCGCTTCGGCAGCTTGGGATCGACGTCGCCCCGATCGTCGGTGCGCGGCGCGGCGCCGACGAGATCGACCTGCACGGTGACGTTGGGCGTCCACGCCTCGTCGATCGGGATCTTCAGCGTCGTCGACGGCTCTGACATGGTGATCCGGTCGGTCTTGAAGATGCCCTCGCGGCGCAGCGTCACCACCGCTTCCGCCGGCGCCCACGGCGCGATCACCATGATCTCGGCGACGTCGCCGGCCTTGTACTCCTTCTTGTGGGGCAGGAGCTGCGCCCTTTCCTTGGTGACGTTGCGCTCGGGCGGCAGCTTGCCGCCGGCGACCCACACCTTCACCTCGGTGAGATTGCGGCGGCCGCGCGCGTCCTTGACGATCGCCGACACCTTGTACATCCCGCCTTCCTTGGCGTCGAACTGGCATGTCTCCGGCTTGTCCGACGACACCACGCGGCAGTCCTGCGGGTCGACCTCCTTGGTCTTGTATTCGCCGCCCTCGAACTCCCAGTCCTGCCTAACGGCGCGCACGGCGACCTCGCTCTTGGGCACCATCTTCCCGTCGAGATCGACGACGATCGTCTCCAGCTTGATCGGGTCCCCTTTCTGCAGGAACGGGCGCGCCAGCTTGACGCCGACGTAGCGGTCGGCGGGATGGACGAGGAGGTCCGCCGTCGCGGTCCACGCCTGCCGGTTGACGTCCATCACCGTCGCCTGGGCATTGACGTTCATGGCGCGCGGCGGGTTGGCGGCGAGGAAGTCGATGCGCAGCACGTGCTTGCCCGCCGCGTCGGTCACCGCCTGGAAGCCCTCGTTCTTGAAGCCGCCCTCGCGGGGGCGCGTGTAGTAGTCCCACCAGCTCGGCTGGATGCCGAACAGGTAATCGCCGCGGTTCGGGGGGATGAAGCTCCCCGGCGACGACGACACCTGCCACTGCGTCTCGGCGTTCCCCAGCCCGCCGCCGGCGAAGTAGCTCGCGGTCACGCTGACGACGGCCCGCCCCCCGACGAAGAACGGGCCGTCGCTGGTCTTGGTCGACACCTCGAACTCGGGGCGGCGGAACTCCTGCACCTGGATGGAGTGGTTGGTGAAGCTGTTCGCGGCGGCGGACCCGACCGCCTGCAGCGCGAAGTTGGCGTAGCCGAGGTTCATCGTCGGCGCGAGCTTGACCGAGAAGTCGAATCCGCCCAGCGCGCCCACCTCCGCGCTCCCCTTCTGCACCTCGTTGCCGCGCGAGTCGCGCAGCGACCAGTCAATCCGTTCGGCGCGCGCGCCGGCGATGTCGCCCTTGGGCCCGGCCGCGTGCGTCCGGATCCAGCCCTTGAGCTTGACCTCCTCGCCCGGGCGGTACATCTGCCGGTCGTCGGCGACGTACCACACGAGGGAGTCCGCCCGATCGGCGCGCTGCCAGCGCGACCCCTGATCCCAGATCGACCGCGCCGACGGCAGGAATGCCAGATCGTCGCCCTTCTTGGCGATCAGCATCTCGGCGCCCTTGCCGAGGGCAAGCGTCGCCAGGCCGCCGGCGTCGGTGCGGCCGGTCGCCCCCTGGGGGTAGAGCGCGACGTCGGCGCCATCGAGCGGCTTGCCGTCGCCGAGCGCCGTGGCCCACGCCTCGAGGTTCTGGTCGTCGAGGAAACCGGTCAGGCCGATGTGCGTCGCCTGCACCCACACGATGACCGGCGTCCACTCCCAGCGGTTCTTGGGTCGGACGGTCGGCTCGATCAGAAGGAGCGCGCTGCCCCGCCCGTCCTTCAGCGCGCGCGCGAGATCGATGCGCGTCTCGGCCAGCTCGTCGGCCTCGCCCTTCACCGCGACCACCTCGTTGATGACCGGGGTCCCGGGCGGATCGGGCGGGAACTGCTCGCGGTACCACGTCTCGCGCATGAACTTGCCGAACGCGCCCCAGTCCTCCGGCCGCTTGGCCCACGCCTTGACGCGCAGGTCCTTGTGGTTGATCGAGTAGACCGAGAACTTGGGGCCGCCCGTCGGGTCCAGCACGACGAACTCGCCGCCCATCGCGAACAGGCTCTTGGGCGCGGCGACAGTGACGAACGTGACCGGTTCGTCGCGGCCCAACGTCTGGCCGAACTCGTCGGGGATCCGGCCGGAGAAGGTGACCTTGTAGCGGCTGCGCCCGCGGGTGATGCCGACGATGGACAGGTAGTCGCCGCTGGCGACGAGCTTGAACCCGGGGATCGGCGGCTCGATCGTCACCATCGACTTGTCGACCTTGCCCGCCTCGATCGGGTTGGAGAAGCGGACGGCGAGCGGCGTGCCCGGCGCGCAGCCGTCGCGCTCGGTCTGGCAGGTGCGGTCGACGATGCGCATCGCGCCGTAGGTGCGGAAGCTGAACTCCTGCGCCGACGCGGTCTTCTTCGCCCCCTCGGCCGAGGGCGTGCCCGGACCGATCGCGACCGTCGCCTGGGTGTCGACGGGCAGCGGCGCCGCCGGCACGAACGCGACGTAGCGAGCGGTCTGCCCCTCGGCCTCGAGCGCGTTCACCAGGCCCTTCACATGCTTGTCGGCCTTGGCCTCGTCGGCGGTGGCGAGACGCAGCTTCACCTCCTGCCCGCCGGCGCGGACGTGGATCGTCTCCAGCACCGCGGCCGGATCGATCTTCTGATCGAACGACGCGAACATCAGCGGATCGCGGCGCGTCGGGCCGGTCTGCGGGTGGAACTGCACCACCTGCACCGTCGGGGTGGAGAACCGGAACGACTCTGCCTTGTCGAGCGCGCCGCCGGTCTGCGACTTGGCGCCCGCGGCGATCTCCACCGTGTAGTCGGTCGCCATCGGGAAGCGGCCCGGCGTGGGCGGATGGTCGATCGGCTCGTAGAGGAGCGTCTTGGCGCCGATCCAGCGCCACCGGCCGGGCGGCTGGGGGGTGAGCTTGGCGGGGATTGGCAGCTTCTCGATCTCGGCCAGCGACGTCACCGGCACCATCGGCTGCGAGAACGTGATCGCCACGTGGGGCGCGAGCGGGACGTCGCCCTCGGGCTGGTGGCGCAGGACGCGCAGCGGTCCCGCCTCCTCGGGCGGCGGCGCGGGCGGCGCCTCCGCCGGCGGGAACGCGCCCTTCACCGTCGCGCCGGTCTTGGGCGGCGGCAGCGAGCGCTCGCGCATCGCGAACGGCTTCTCGTCGCCCTCCTTGGCGACGAGCGCGGGGAGCCGATCGATGACCTTCTTCGTGTCGGCGTCGCCGAGCGGCGTCGCCTTGGCCGGCGGCGTCGGCTCGCGCTTGGCCGCGCCCTCGACGCCCTCGGCCAGATGAAACGTCAGTCCCGGTTCCTCGGTGTCCACGACTTTGAAGGTATCAGCCGCGTGGGGCGGCGAGGAGGGCGCGGATTTCTGCTGGGGCGAGCCGCCCGGGCAGGCGGCCCCCAGGACGACAACGACGGCGAACGCGGCGACGCGGCGATGGCTCTGCATGCTGTCTCCCTGTCACGAATGCGATGCACACCCGATTCGACCTCGCCGGCGGGGAGTTTCTTGGCGCGCGTCCCCGACCCGCGATGGCGAGCGAGGGCATGGTAGCCCCGGCGGCATCACTGGGTCGAGCGCAGAACGAGTCAGCGTCGAACACTGAGGGACGCCAGCTCCGCTCGAACGTCGTCGGCAAAGCTCTTGAAGCCGGTGTCCCTCGGGCGACGGCACCGGGCGATCTCCACGCTGGCGGCGATGTCACGGTATATGTCGCGCAGAGGTTCGCCCGCCCGCGTGCTCATCGCGTGCAGTCGTTGAAGGTTCTCCTTGGGAGTGTTGGCATGACGAACGCTTGGAACTTCCGTATCACCGGGCAAGCGCAGCGCCGTACGGACCGCCACGTCGTCGTCGAGGAGCCACGCCTCGCCGTGTGGTTCCGCCTGACCGAGCGCGGTAGGAAACGACGGAGCGATTGTCCTCTGAGAGTCTCGCGCAGCTCGGAGGGTCCTGATTCGCTCCGGATTCCTATCTGCGTCTACTGTGGCCACAAGTCCGCCGGCTCCCCCGTCCTCGGCCTGTAACGTGGCGAACCGGAGCTTCTTCTCGTAGCCTCGACCGTGAAGGCGCGGCCAGCGCCGCACCTCCTCGCGTACGGGCACGCCGAGCGTCCTCTCGACAAGGCGAGGTACCATGATACCATCGAGATCCCCGTCGCCGACGAACCACAGATGAATCACTGCGCTGTCTTCGCCACCAACCCCGGCTCCCCCTGGTTGTACCAGACCTCCCCCAGCATGAATTCATCCAAGAACGGGCGCACCCTCTTGGGATCCGCCGGCTCGGCCGTGCGGCTGCCATCGTCGTTCCGACGAAACACCAGCAGTTGATCTTTCTCGAGGTCTAGGAGGTCGAGAAGGTACGGCGAATGCGTCGTCAACACGACCTGCGCGCCTTGAGCTCCGTGGAGTCCCTGGCTTACCTCTCGCAGCAACTGCACCACTTCGATCAGGCGCTTGGGATGAATGCCGTTCTCGGGCTCCTCGATCAGGATCCGCACGGGCGGCGACGGGTGATATGCGAGGGCGACAAAGAAGAGGAGCAGGCGTACGCCCGCCGACGCCGTATCTGCCGGAATCATCAATCCGTTCTCGATGACCAGATCGAGGCGCCGAGTTGCTGGATCTGGTGTTGCAACGACCACGCTCTCGAGCCCTGGGACAAGTTGCGCTACCGCGTTCTCGAAGGACTTAAAGCGGTCGCGGTCACGCCGAAGTAAGTAATCGACCAGCGCTGGCACATTGTCGCCCGCCGAACTAATGCTGGGTGGTCCACTCTGATCATAGGTGCCCGAAGACTGCATCAAGGCGCCGGAGGTCGGCAATTGATAGATGCCCACACTGCCCCCCCAACCGGGGGCACTTTGGTTCAGTATCCAACGCCCGCCGGTATTCGGCACGCCAGCGATGACGATCTTGTTCTCTATCCGATACCTCCAGTGGTCGCTCAACGGGAACTGGGAGGAACCTAGCGCGTGGAGGTGGAGCGCCCGCAGAAACGCCGACTTCCCCGAGTCATTTGGCCCCACCAGAACGGTCAGGGGTTTGAGCGGCACGCGCACCGACCGCAGGCACCGGAAGTTCTCAATCTCTATTTCCGTCAGCCACTGCACGCAGCGTCATTGTAGCGTGATTGCGACCCAGACGTGCACCTCGTCCCCGCCACGGCATCCACCCCTCTCGCCGGCGACGACGCGCTGCACGCGATGGGCCGGAACGCGAGCCGGGCGAGCACGCGACCGACCGGCGCGTCCCCGGCCCGCGATGACGAGCGAGGGCATCGTAGCCCCGGCCGGGGGCGTCGACCAGAGGTGGATGACGATCAGCCCAGGAGCACCGCGTCGGCGAGGCCGCGCACGCTGGCGGGCGTGGCGTCGATCTCGAGCGCGCAGGAGATCACCCGGCGCGCCGCCAGCGCCTTGCGCACTGCGCGCGAGCTCCGCACCGAGGCGGAGCAAAGGACCAGGTCGGGCGGCGACTCGGATGCCAGGCGGATCAGCTCCGCCTCGTCCTCCACGCCGTAGGCGATGTAGCCGGCCGCGCCCAGATGCGCCGCGAGCGTGCGCGCGCGCGCCGAGTCGGTCGCGACCGCCACCGCGCGCTGCGCCCGCCGGCCCACGCGCTCCACGAACGCGCGGAACCGCTCGGCGTCGTCGGCCGACGTGGCGGTGATCTCCACCCCGACGCCGGCGGGGATGCCCCGCGCGCGCGCCGCCTCGGGGGTGACGCGCCGGGCCACGCGCGCGGTCGCGTGCACCGGACCGGTCGCGTCGTCGATGTCGAACTGGAGGTCGAACGCTCCCCCGGGCACGGCCTCGCCGTCGACGAACATCCCCGACGCCGATACGTCGCGCGCGGCAGTCTGCACCGACACATTGCCCGAGCGCACGATGACGGGCAGGCGGACCGGATAACGGGCCTCACGCCGCGACGGGGCCGCGCGCACCGCGCTCACCCCCTGGGCGCGCAGGAGGCCCTCGAGCTTCTGTCTCTCCTCGGCGGCGCGCAGGAGGAAGCGCGCGCTGAAGCCCGACCCGCCGACGTCGGCGGCGGCCCCATCGCGCGTGACGTACACCACCTCGCCGCGCACCTCGAGCGGATTCGCCGCCGGCCCGACGCTGATGTCGACGATGTCGCCGACGCGCGGCGGCGCGCCGGTCACGACGTGCATCCCCTCGCGCCCCAGGCTCTTCAGCCGTCCCGGCTGCCAGTCGTGGCCGCGCCGGAAGCGCACGTCCACCGTCGTGACGACGGGAGCGGGCGTCTCGGGGTGGCCCCCCAGATCGCGCGACAGCGTGCGCAGCGCGTCGGTGACCGTGGGGAACCCGGTGAGGTGAAGCGGGTACCGGGGCAGATATTCCTGGAAGAACGATCGGCGATCTCCTTCGTCGAGCCGGGCGGGCTCGAGCACCGCGGCCTCGGCGACCTCCGCCGCCTGGCGCAGGCGGGCGATCGCGGCGTGGCTCGCCACGCGCGCGTCGAGCCGCAGGAGGAGCAAGAGCACGTCCGTGTCGGCGCGGTAGAAAAGGTCCACGCCCAGGAGCCGCGCCGCGCCGAGCTCGAGGGACGATGCCGTCTGGCGCAGATCGGCGAGCCGCCGCGCGGCCAAAGGAAAGGCGAGATACACGGCGTAGTCGGGGATGGCGGCCATCGCTGATCGCGCGGGCATAAGGCATGCCCCCGATGTCCGATGTTACGTCAGTTACACACCGGCCGGGTAAATGATGCGACGACGTGACGCGGCATGCGGCAAAGACGCAACACTGCCTGCGGTCTTTGCGCCCCACCAGAGAGGAAGTCGACTGCTAGTAGAGGAAATGGATGAACGAGTTGAGGAAGACGATGGCGCCCACGATCAGGGCGAGGATGCCTAGGGCGCCTTGCTTGGGCGCCACCTTGGCGACCACCTCGTCCATCTTCGCCTGCGCGTTCGGATCTTTCACGAACGTCTTGGCCACGCCCACCCCGAGGAGAGCGCCGAGTGCGAGGTAGCACAGAATCGTCGCGACGATGATCAGGAACCAGATGATCCCCTTCACTCCCAGCCCGAGGAGACCGAACGAGCCCAACAACCAAGAAATCAGCAACCATATGCCCCAGACGAACGCCGCGATACCGATCCACCCCTGGAAGGGCGTGATCTTGTCCAGGACCTTCTTGGCGTCGGGTCTCTTCGCCAGGATCAAGTTGGGAACTGCAAGGACACCGAGAACGATCAAGAGCAGGCCGTAGAGAAACATGTCTCACCCCTCCGCTCTGGTTGAGGTGACCGCATCATACTCACAGGCCGGCCGCTGGCGGGAACTATTTCCTGCGGTGCCACTCGTCCGACGTGACCACCGGGAGTTGCAGCGCGCGCTCCCGATCGAGATCGAGGTTTCCGACGTGGATCCCGAGCGGCGCCTGCACCCACTTGTAGATCGATCCGCTGAACAGCCGCACGAATCGGCCCACGTACCCGGCGAGCGTCTCCGCCGGGATCTGCGGGAACAGGCTGCCCATCGCGGCGACGAGCTCCCCCGCGTCGAGCTTCTCCCCCGCCCACAAGAGGAAGCACGCGTCGAGCACGGGGAACGGCATGAGCTCCTTCTCGCCTTCCTGGTTGTCGGCGAGCTCCGGCCCGGCGGGGTGACTAAGCACCATGCGGATGCCCTCGAGCTTGGTCGTCTGCAGCAGGTACTCGAGCAAATAGATGACGACCGTCTTCGGCACGTTGGAGATCGCCGAGAACGCGCCCTCGAGGTCCCCGCCGATCGTCGTGTACCCGACCGCCTTCTCGCTCATGTTGCCGGTCTGGAGGTAGAGGCCGCCCGTCGAGTTCGACCAGTTCCACATGCGCGCCGCGCGCACCCGCGCCTGGATGTTCTGGAGCGTCACCGGCGTGAGCTCTTCGCCCGGGCCGAGCATGGCCTTGGCCGCCTCGATCTCGCGGTCGTAGGCGTCGTCGATGGGGATCACCTTGAACGGGACGCCCAGGTCGGCGGAGATCTGCTCGGCGGCGCGGCGCGTCTTGTCCGAGGAGTGGCGCGACGGCATGTAGAACGTGCGCAGCACGTCGGCGGGCCGGCGCCCGCGCGCGACCTGGCTGCGGTGGGCGACGAGCAGCGCGAGCAGGCTGTCGCGGCCGCCGGACAGGGCGATGCCGATCTGCTTGAACCGGTTCTTGTCGAAGTAGTCGCCCACGCCGAGCGCGAGCGCGTCGAGGAGCTCCTCGCAGAACTCGACGCGCGGGTCGCGCGGGACGGCCGTCGCGGGCAGGAAGAAGCTCCCCCCGGGCGGGACGGGATAGCGGAGCGCGTCGCGCGCGGCGCCGGGGCGGGCGACGTCGACGACGCGCACGCGGCGCCCCGCGGCAAGGAACGTCTGCGCGTCGCCGCGCCAGGTCGTGTTCTCGGCGCGCAGGCGCGCGGTGCGGTCGAGGTCGAGCGTCGCGGCCTCCCAGCCCTCGACGAAGCGGCGCGACTCGAGGAGGAAGCGGCCGTTCTGGCACACCCAGCCGCCGCCGTCGAAGACGAGCCCGTCCTGACCGCCCACCATGTTGGCGTAGGCGATGACGCACTGGTTGTCGCCCGACCGGGTGGCGATGATCTCGCGGCGCGTGGCGACGGCGCCGATGCGGTAGGGCGAGGAGGACACGTTGGCGATGACCTCCGCGCCGGAGTAGGCGCGCCGGCGCATCGGCCCGTCGGGGGACCAGATGTCCTCGCACACCTCCACGCCCAGCACGCCCCAGTCGAAGCGGAACACGAGGTCGCCGAACGGCACGTCGTTCCACACCGTGCGCTCGACGAACGGCGCGCCGGCGGAGAACGTCCGCCCCTCGTAGAACACGTTGTAGGTGGGAAGCTTTTCCTTGGGGACCAGACCGACCACCTCGCCCCGGTGCACCACGGCGGCGACGCCGTAGCGGTGGGCGTCCACCTGCACGGCGAGCCCGAGGACGAACGCCGTGCCCAGGTCGGCGGTGGCCCGGGCGAACGCGCGGAGCCCCTCCTGCTGCGCGGCCACGAACCCGTTCCACTGGACCATGTCCTCCGCGGGGTAGCCGCCGACGAGCTGCTCGTGGAACACGCCCAGGGTGACGTCGGCCGCCCCCATGGCCCGCGCGCTGGCGACCGCCCGGTCCACGTTCGACCGCACCGCCCCCACCGTGGTCCGCGTGCTGGCGACCGCCACCTTGATGAGCCTCATGTCTACAACATAACGTTCGGATACACTGCCGTCGATGCGTAGGTGGACGCTCCTGGCGCTGGTGGCGGCGTGTCGTTCGCGCGCCGCGGCGCCCGCGACCGCCGACGCGGGGGCGCGGCCGTCGGCGTGCGCCGAGCGGCGCGAGCTGGCGCGCGGGCTCGTCCTCGAGCGGATCCCCGACGGAGACGCGTGCATCACGCTGGTGCGCATCGCGCCCGACCGCTTCGGACTGGTGCTGCGCACCGCGCTGGCCGACGGGGGCGCGCGCCCGGCGCCCGAGTGGGCGGACGCGTTCCACCTCGTCGGCGTCATCAACGCGTCGATGTTCCAGCCCGACGGGCGGTCGATCGGCCTCCTCGTCGCGGGAAAGGTGGAGAACAACCCCCGCGACAACCCCAAGCTCGGCGCCTTCTTCGCGTTCGACGCGATCGACGCCGCCGACCCGCCGTGGACGCTGGTCGGGCGCGGCTGCCCCGACGCCGATCCCGCGTCGCTGCGCGCGCGCTACCGCACGGTCGTCCAGAACTACCGCATGCTCGACTGCGACGGGCGGCCCGTCGACTGGAAGGACGACAAGGCGCACAGCGCCGCGGCGGTGGGCATCGACGCGGAGGGCCGCGCGGTGTTCGTGCTGTCGCCGCAGCCCCACCGCGTCGCCGAGCACACCCGGATCCTAGCCGCGCCGGCGCATGGCCTGCGCGCGCTCATGTACGTGGAGGGGGGGCCGGAGGCGTCGCTCTACGTGAGGGCGGGAGGAACGACGGTAAGCGAGATGGGACGCCTCGACGTCGGCTTCTCGACGTTCTGGAGCATCCCCAACGTGATCGGCGTGGTGACAAAGTGAGCGAACGAACGACGAAGGAGTGATTATGGACCTGACGGACAAGCACATTGTGGTGACCGGGGGCGCGGGGGCGCTCGGCTCGGCGGTGGTGAGCCTGCTCAAGGAGCGGGGGGCGACGGTCCACGCGCCCGCCCACGCCGAGCTGGATCTCGCCGACGAGGCTGCCGTGACCAAGTTCTACGCCGAGCTGCCGTCGCTGTGGGGGTCGATCCACGCCGCGGGCGCGTTCACCATGGCGCCGCTCGCGGAGACGAAGCTCGAGACGTGGCGGAGCCTGATCGACACGAACGCGACGAGCTGCTTCCTGTGCTCTCGCGAGGCGGTGCGGGCGATCCGCAAGACCGGCGGCGGCGGTCGCATCGTCAACGTGGCGTCGCTGTCGGCGCTGACTCCGACCGGCGGCATGGTCGCGTATCTGGCGTCGAAGGCGGCGGTGATCGCGCTGACGCAGCACGTCGCCGCCGAGACGCTCGCCGACGGCATCTTCGTCAACGCGATCGCGCCCGCGATCATCGACACGCCCAAGAACCGCGAGGCCATGCCCAACGCCGACTTCGACAAGTGGCCCAAGCCGAGCGAGCTGGCGCAATCGATCGCCTGGCTGGCGGGGCCGGAGAACACGATGACCTCCGGCACGATCGTGCCCATCTACGGGAAGGCGTGATGCGCCAGGTATGGATCCCGCGCCACGGCGGTCCCGAGGTCCTCGAGGTGCGCGAGGGCAAGGACCCCGAGCCCGGCGAGGGGCAGGTGCGCGTGCGCGTCCGCGCGGCGGGCGTGAACTTCGCCGACTGCATGGCGCGGATCGGGCTCTATCCGGACGCGCCCAAGCTCCCCGCCGTCGTCGGCTACGAGGTCGCCGGCGCGGTCGACAAGCTCGGGCCGGGCGTGACCCAGCCGACGGTGGGGACGCGCGTCCTGGCCATGACGCGCTTCGGCGGCTACAGCGACGCGGTCGTCGTTCCGGCGGCCATGGCCGTGCCCATGCCCGACGACCTCACGTTCGAGCAGGGCGCCGCGATCCCGGTCGTGTACCTCACCGCCTGGACGATGCTCGTCTGGCTGGGAAACGTCCACAGGGGGGAGACGGTGCTCGTCCACGCCGCGGCCGGCGGCGTGGGCCAGGCGGCGCTGCAGATCTGCCAGGTGCGCGGCGCGGACGTGATCGGCACGGCGTCGAAGTCGAAGCACGCGCGGCTGCGCGAGCTCGGGGTGGCGCACACGATCGACTACACCACCGAGGACTTCGAAGCGGAGGTGGCGCGCATCACCAAGGGGCGCGGCGTGGACATCGTGCTCGACGCCGTCGGCGGCGCGTCGTTCGCCAAGAGCTACCGTTCGCTGGCGCCGCTGGGGCGGATGTATGTGTTCGGGGGGTCGGGGTTTGCCCCCAAGGGGACGCGCAACGTCCTCTCGGTGCTGAAGGCGTTCGTCGCGTTGCCGACGTTCAAGCCGATGACCATGATGAGCGAGAACCGCGGGGTCCACGGCGTGAACATGGGACATCTGTGGGGCGAGACGGCGAAGCTGCGGGGGATGCTCGACGACATCATGCTGCTGGTGCGGGAAAAGAAGCTGTCCCCCGTCGTCGACAAGACGTTTCCGTTCGAAAAGGCCGGCGAGGCGCACCGGTACATCCAGGACCGGAAGAACTTCGGCAAGGTGGTGCTCACACCGTAACTAAGGGGCGTCCTTCAGCTCCTGGGTGGCGAGCTCCGCGCCCGGGCTGCCGGCCTCCTTGAGGGCGATCAGCACCGGGTACACCTCGCCGTAGAGGAGGTCAGCGCCGGCCTTGACGTGGATCGGCTCGGTCTGGCGCCCCCGCGCCTCGACGGCGCGCCGCTTCAGCTCGTCGGTGCCACGGAGGCGCTCGCGACCCCAATAGATGCCCTCCCGCGTGACGGAGACGATGGGCTGGCCGGTGTCGGTCTGGATCGCGTGGTGCCGGGTCCCGGGCAGCGGGACGTCCATGCCGCGCTGCAGCTTCTCGTTCACCGCCATGAAGATGATGAGCAGCACCAGGCAGACATCGACGAGCGGGGTGACGTTGATGTCGTTCCGCATGGGTGACCTCCGCGTCCTTGGACCCGCGACGCGGCCGGTTTCTTGACGCCGATTTCGGCCTTACAGCGCGCGGCGGGCCTCGGCGGCGCTCCACACGGCGGCCCCGAGGAGGAACAGGTCCTTGAGGAGGAACGCGCCCATGCCGTTCGGCACGGGAACGGGGAAGCCCGGCACGCCGACCCAGATGCCCGGGGTGGTCGCCAGGAAGGAAAGCGTCGTGGCGAACGTGCCGATGGCGAGCAGACTGCCGGCAAAGGACGCTCGCGCCGACCAGGGGCGCGCCGCCAGGAGGGCGGCGGTGACGAGCTCGGTGATCCCGATCGCCGTCGACGCGCCCTGTACCGAGAACACCAGGTAGAGCCACGACAGGAACGGGCTGTTGGCCACGAGCGGCTGGATCGCCTCGGCCTCCACGGCAGTGAACTTGAATGCGCCGAAGAAAACCAGAATGGCCACGAGGCCGTACCGGAGGATGAACGTGGCGGTGCGCTCCCAGGGCGCCCGCGCGAGAGTGGCTTGCATGTCCGGGGTACGCTGCCGGGGCGCATCACGTTACGGGGGCGCGCGCGGTCCGCGCTAGTTCGTCATCCGCCGCGGCCTTCTCCGCCCGCGGTAGACGTAGTCCAGGCTCGCCGCCCCCGCGACGTCGACGGGGATCGCGACCTGGCTCACGTCCTGGAGGCGCGCGGACAGGCGCTTCATCAGCTCCAGCTCCTTGCGCGTCGTCCATACGCCGAGGACGCCGCCGGGCCGAAGCGCCCCCTCGAGCCGCTGCAGCCCCTCGGCGGCGTAGAACGCCTCGTTCCCGGGGCGCGTCACCTGCGTCGGCCATTCGTCGAGATCGAGGATGCACGCGAACCAGCCGTCGGGCGGCAGCCCCGACGCGGGCGTGCGCTCGCGCCGGAGGAACGCCCCCAGCTCGGCCTGGTGCACCCGCACGCGCGGATCGCGCGCCGCCCCGCCGGTGAGCTCCGAAAAGTACTTCTCCTCCCACTCGATGACCGCGGGAGACACCTCGACCACGTCGACGCGACACACGCCGTGCTCGGACAGCACCGCCCGCAGCGCGTGGCCCATCGCCAACCCGGCGAGCAGGACCGAAATGTCGTCGCGCCCGCGCCACAGACCGAGCGCCAGCTCGGCGAGCGACTGCTCGGAGCGACGCGCGTCGCTGGCGAACGCGGTCCGCCCCTCCACCCTCACCTCCCACGCCTCTCCCCGCTGCACCAGCTCGACGCTCCTCCCCTCCTCCACGCGGCTGTCCACGACCCTCTCTTCCATGGTGATACTGTACCTCATGATCCCTCCCGAGCCGGACGTCCCCGAAGGGCAGCGCGGCGTCGGCAGCGCCCCCGTCCGCTACGAAGACGTCTCGGAGGACGGCCGGATCCGCCTGACCTCGCTGTCGCATTTTCTCGGCCTGGCGCTGTGGCAGAACGCGGTCGCCAACAACGGGCCGTCCCGCACCGCCGCGCGCCAGGGCATCGTCCCCGTCCTCACCCGCCTCGCGTTCGAGGGCGGCTCCGGCCCGCACTCGGTGCGCCGGCCGGTCGAGGGCCGGGGTTGCTTCCAGCTCGCCCACACCGTCGACGACGCGGGCGGCCCCGACCGCATCCTCCTCAACATGTGGCTGACCATGACCGCCCCCGCCGGTCGCACCTACGGCCCGCCCCCGCCCAACCGCGGCGAGCCGATCGTCGCCGGGCGCGTCTTCGGCGAGCACGTCTTCACCCGCCTGTTCGCGCCGAAAGCAGAGCGCAAGGTGCTCGCTCTGCCAGGGCTCGAGGGGCCGCCGCCCGCCCGCTACACCTGGCGCGCGGCCGAGGACCTCGTCGCCCTGCCCCCGGCCGCGACCCCGCTCGACGACGACCTCATCGCCGACGATGCGCCGATCGTCTTCGGCCTCACCCACAGCGACTCCAACCACCACGTGAACTCGCTCGTGTACCCGATCCTCTTCGAGGACGCGGCGTTGCGCCGTTTCCACGCCCTCGGCCTGACCACCCGCGTGCTGGCCCACAGCCTCGAGATCGCCTACCGCAAGCCCTGTTTTGCGGGCGAGGCCTACCGCATCCACCTCCGGGCGTTCCGCGAGGACGGCGCGCTCGCCGCCGCCGGCACCTTCGTCCCCGCGGGCGGCGGCCGTCCCCACTGCCACATCGTCATGCGCTTCTCGTGAGTTAGAATGGGGGGATGGAGTGCCCGGACGAGCCCACGCTCGCCGAGTTCGCGCGCGGGAAGCTGGGCAGCGACGTCCGGGGCGCCGTCGAGGCCCACGCGACAGCATGCTCCGTCTGCGCGGCGATCCTGTCCGGCCTGGCCGAGACCCGCGTCGACGCCAGCGGCCGCTCGGACCGCTCCGGCCCGTCGGCGGCCGAGCCGCCGGTGGCCGGCAGTCTCATCGGGCGCTTTCGCGTGGAGCGGATGGTCGGCGCCGGCGGGATGGGGGTCGTGTACCGCGCCCTCGACCCCGAGCTCGACCGCCCCGTCGCGCTCAAGCTCCTCCGCCCCGAGCTCCTGAGCCCCGTCGCCCGCGCCCGCCTCCTCCGCGAGGCCCAGGCGATGGCGCGCCTCAGCCACCCCAACGTCGTGGTCGTCTACGAGGTCGGCGGCTTCCGCGACCAGACGTTCCTCGTCATGGAGTACGTGGAGGGACAGACGTTGCGCGACTGGCTGCGCGCGGAGAAGCGCTCGGTCGCCGCCGTCGTGGAGCTGTTCGTCCAGGCGGGGCGCGGCCTGGCCGCGGCGCACGCCGCCGGCATCGTCCACCGCGACTTCAAGCCGGGGAACGTGCTCGTCGGCAACGACGGCCGCGCGCGCGTCACCGATTTCGGCCTCGCCCGCGGCGCCGGGCAGGCCGACTCGTCGGGGGAGAGCGTGACCGGGTTCTCGCCCCATTCGCCGCTCCACGACGACATGACCCAGCCCGGCACGCTCATCGGCACGCCCGCGTACATGCCGCCCGAGCAGCGCCGCCACCAGCGCGGGTCGGAGAAGAGCGACCAGTGGAGCTTCTGCGCCTCGCTGCACGAGGCGCTCTACGGCGTGCTTCCCGGCGTCGCGCCGCCGCCCAGCGACGTGCCGGCCGCGCTCCATCAGGTGATGGCGCGCGGCCTGCGCGAGGATCCCGTCGATCGCTGGCCGTCGATGGACGCGCTGCTCGACGCGCTCGCCCGCGACCCGGCGCGCCGGCGGCGGCGCATCGCCCTCGCGCTGGGCGCCGCGGCGGTCGTCGCCGCGGGCGTGGCCGCGCCGATCGCGCTCGGCTCCCATCGCTGCGGCGACGACAAGCTGGCCGACGCCTGGGGCCCGCGGCAGCGGGACTCCATCCGCGCCGCGTTCGTCGCCACCAAGG
>DATFWE010000347.1:0-26015 GCA_035259575.1 Haliangiales bacterium | reverse complement strand
CGGCGGTGAGCACGTGCAGGCGCACGTCGGTCATGCACACGGGGGCGCCTTCGTGGGCGCCGGCGATCGAGCTGTAGGTGATGCCGCCGGCGTCGACGACGGTGATCGCGCCGGCGCCCTCGACGTGGAGGACGTCGTAGGGATCGATGAACGCGGCGGTGTCCTCGTCGAGCCCGATGCCCACGGCGAACGGGTTGTACGCCAGCGCGGTGAGCAGCCGGCCGAGCCGGTCGCGCTGGCGGAAGTGCTGATCGATGACGACGCGGTTCGTGAGCCCGAAGCCGGGCGCGAGCGTCGCCAGGCCGGCGCGCGGCGTGGGCCCCTCCTCGCCCATCGCGATCATGTGCTCGGACAGGACCGCCGCGCCGGCGGACGTCCCGCCGACGTGGACGCCGCGGGCGTTGCGCCGCCGGATCGCCTTGGCGACGGCGGTCCCGCCGAGGATCGTGGAAATGCGCAGCTGATTTCCGCCGGTGAGGAAGATCCCGGTGACCGTATCGAGCGTGCGCAGCCAGTCCTCGCGGTCGGTGTCGCGGCGGTCGGCGTAGGGGAGCACCTCGGCGCGGCGCACGCCGAGCTCGCCGAACAGCTTCTCGTAGCGGGCGCCGGTGTCGGACCGGGCGGAGGCGGTGGGGATGACGGCGATGCGCGCGCGGTCGCCGCCGCACAGCTCCGCGAAGCGGCGCAGGATGGCCGCGTCCCCGATTTTGTCCTCTCGTCCGCCCACCGGCACGATCCAGCCCCGTTCGTCGCTGGCGTCCACTTTTGCTGGGGTCATGATACTTCTCTCTCTTATGCACGAAATCCTTCCCGGCATCTACGCTTGGCGCTGGCCGTCGCCGCGCTTCGGCTACGATTTCAACGGGCACCTCGTGGAGGGGCTGTGCATCGATCCGGTGGAGATGGACGAGCCCACGCTCGACGCGATCGCGGGCCGCGGCGTGACCAGGATCCTCCTCACCAACCGCAACCATTTTCGCGCGGCGGAGCGCGTGCGCGCGCGCACCGGCGCGCGGGTGGCGGTCCACCCCGCCGACGCGGCGTTCGTGCGGAGCAAGGGCGTGGTGGTCGACGACGAGCTGGCCGATGGTCAGGTGGTCGGGCCGCTGCGCGTCGTGGGCGTGCCCGGCAAGTCGCCCGGCGAGGTCGCGTTCCACTGGCCGGAGCGGCGCCTCCTCATCGTCGGCGACGCCTGCGTGGGGAATCCACCGGGGAAGCTGGGCCTCCTGCCGTCGGCGGCGATCGACGACGCCGCGCGCCTGCGCGAAAGCCTGCGCGCGCTCCTCGCCGTGGACTTCGACGCGATGCTGGTGGGGGACGGCGTCGCGATCCTCACCGGCGCGAAGGAGCGCCTGCGCGATCTAGTAGAGCGGCCCTAGCAGCGTCACCCAGTCCGAGGCGTGGCTCGGGTCCGTCGCGACCGTCAGATGGCAGGCGAGCGCGGCGCCGCACGCGTCGGTTACGACCTTGCGGTTCGCGAGAGGGACCATGAGCGTGTCCCAGTTGTGAACGATGCGCGGGAAGTGGTTGCCCTCGGCCGGGCTCGTGCCGTCGAAGTTGTCGTTCGTGTTCACCATCCCGAAATACAGCGAATTCGGCGTCGGGTTGGTCGCGTCGATCCACGGCGCCGATGTCGGGCTCTGCTTGGTGCCCGTCGAGTCGATCACCGAGGCGAGCATCACCACGCGCGAGACGTGCTTCTTCGACGCGATGAACGACGCGTAGCCGGAGTGATCGACGAAGACGATGTTGCCGAACGCCGGCCGCACGCCGTCCTCGGCGGTGGCATCGGTCACGAGATAGTTGCCCCAGCCGCCGTAGGGATCGTGATCCTCCATGTAGAGGAGGATCGCCTTCAGACGCTTGATGAGCGCGTCCTGCGGGTGGCCGTCGATGTCCACGCCGTTCGAGTTGAACGGTCCATCTGCAAAGACGATCTTGTTGCGCAGGTCCGCGAAGCAGCTGGGCATGCCGCTGCACACCGCCGACGCGGCGTGGGGGTTGGGATAGTCCAGGCCGATGACGTAGAAGCCCGCGCCGCGCGCCGTGTCGAGGAAGTCGCCGTAGTCGCTGGGCTGGAACGTGTGCCCCGGGATGAACACCACCAACCGCTTGGGAGGACAAAACGGCGGGATGGCGCAGTAGATGAGCGCCGTGGGGCGGTACACCTGGTGGTAGCGGTCGGGGGCATAGGTGTTCTTGCCGTCGGTGCCGGGGTTCGTGTACCCGGAGTAGTCGCCGATCGGCCCATCGTCCGGCGGGGGCAGATATCCGCTCGTCGCCGACGGCCGGACCGTCCAGTGGAGCGCGGAGTACGGCGACGGGTACACCTGGGCCAGGGCGTCGGTCCAGGCGGCCCCGATCAGCAAGATGAGGAGGGCGTTTCGCATGCCCACCGGCAGAGCAAGGCCGATGCCACGCGAAACTCCAGTCGTTCCCGACCATTGCCCGCCGCAGCGCTGGATCGTTCGATGAACCGATCGGATCGAGCGAGCCGATTCAGGGCTTCATGCCCTGGCGGCGCAGGAGGCGGTACAGGTACACGCGGTCCACGCCGGCCGCCTTGGCGGCGTCGGCCACCTTCCCGGGGAACTGGCGCATGAGGTTCTCGAGATACTGGCGCTCCCATGCATCCTGCGCCCGCTTGCGCGCGTCGACGAACGGCACCACCGGCGAGACCGGACCGGCGTCCACGTCGCTCGGCCGCGGCAGCGACACGTCGTCGGCGAACACCAGCACGCGCTCGAGATGGTTGCGCAGCTCGCGCGCGTTCCCTGGCCAGCTCATGCGCGCCAGCTCGGCGAGGAACGACGGCGTGAGCAGCCGCGCCGCCGTCTTCGCCGGGACGTCGAGCTGGCGCAGCAGCTCCTCGACGATGACCGGGATGTCCTCCGGGCGCTGCCGCAGCGGCGGCAGCGGAATCTTCACCACGGCGAGCCGGAAGTAGAGATCGGAGCGGAAGCGGCCCGCGTTCACCTCGGCGCGCAAGTCGCGGTTCGTCGCGGCGATGACGCGCAGGTCGACGGGGATGAACTTGTTCGAGCCGATGCGCCGGATCTCGCGGTTCTCGAGCGCGCGCAGGAGCTTCGGCTGGAGATCCGACGGCAGCTCGCCGATCTCGTCGAGAAAGAGCGTCCCGCCCGACGCCTCCTCGAACGCGCCGACGCGCCGGGTGTCGGCGCCGGTGAACGAGCCCTTCTCGTGCCCGAACAGCTCGCTCTCGAGGAGGTTGGCGGGGATCGCGCCGCAGTCCACGACCACGAGCGCCTTGTCGCGGCGTCCGCCCGCCTGGTGCAGCGCCTCGGCGGCCTTGCCCTTGCCGGTGCCCGTCTCGCCCTCGAGCAGGACCGTCGCGTCCGACGCGGCCGCCCGTTCGAGGAGCGCGATCGTGTGACGCATGGCCGGGGACTTGCCCGCCAGTGGTCCGAAACGGGTCAGCGCCGAGACCTCGGGGCGGTTGTGCTCCGGCGCGTAATCGAAACGTACCGTCGCGCGACCCAATCGTAACAGGCAGCCCGAGCGCAGGATGGCCTCGCGGACCTCGACCCCGTCGACGAGCGTGCCGTTCTTGCTGCGCAGGTCGCCGACGACGGCGCCGGCGTCTTCCACGCGGATTTCACAATGGAAACGGGAGACGGTGGGGTCGTCGAGGACGAGATCGTTGAGGGCGTGCGACCCGACGGTCATGCGGTCGCCGGTGGACTCGCGCGCGATGCCCTGTCCCGGCCCCTCGATCACCGTCAGGCGAAAGCGCCGCACCAGCGGTTCAGGCAAACGATCCTGGGAATCTACGAGGGTGGTGGAGCCGCCCGCCTCCCCCTCGGTCCCCGAGCGTTCGTCGTCGATTGTCTTATTGGGCGTCTTATTGGGCGTCTTGTCGGGCCCCCGGGCCATGCTCCCAGCGTACCGCCGTCATGTGGCCGGGTCAGCAACAAGGGTAACCGGGGCAGTCACGCGATCAGTCAATCTCGAGGAGGGCAAATCGTCGCGACACCGGATCGTCGTCGTGACAACACGGATTGAGCAGTTTCACCCGTCCCGGCGGCGGACCATCCAGAATGGCCCGAAATGTATCGTAAAGCCCGAGAAACAGGGCAATCTGCGCGGCCCTGGTCTCGGGATCAGGAAACCGCAGAATGCGTAACCGTGGCGGCATGCCGAAAAGGGCTAGCACGGGCCATGCCAGGGGGTACCCTTGGAGGCGATGGATGCGAGCGTGGTACCAGGGCGCTACTGGCATCCGTTGCCGGACGGGCGGATCCAGTGCGATTTGTGCCCGCGCTACTGCAAGCTCGGCGATGGCCAGCGGGCGTTCTGCTTCGTGCGGCAGAACGTCGGTGGGCAGATGATGCTCACCACGTACGGTCGCGCGTCCGGTTTCTGCCTCGACCCGATCGAGAAGAAGCCGCTCGATCATTTCTATCCCGGTACGAGCGTCCTCTCGTTCGGCACTGCCGGCTGCAACCTCGGCTGCCGCTTCTGCCAGAACTGGGACATCTCCAAGGCCCGCGTGGACGACCGGCTGACCGAATACGCCTCTCCCCGAGCGATCGCCGACGCGGCGATCGCGTCCGGCGCGCTGAGCGTGGCGTTCACCTACAACGATCCGGTCATCTTCGCCGAGTACGCCATCGACGCGGCGCAGGCATGCCGCGAGCGCGGCGTGAAGACCGTCGCCGTCACCGCGGGCTACATCACCGAGACGGCGCGCGACGACTTCTACCGCCACATGGACGCGGCGAACGTGGATCTCAAGGCGTTCACCGAGGACTTCTACCACAAGCTGTGCTTCGCCCACCTCGAGCCGGTCAAGGAGACGATCGCCTGGCTCCACCGCGAGACGAACGTGTGGGTCGAGGTGACGACGCTCCTCATCCCCGACGCGAACGACTCCGAGGCGGAGGTCGAGGCGCTGTGCGCGTGGTTCGCCGACGCGCTCGGCCCCGAGGTGCCGCTCCACTTCACCGCGTTCCACCCCGACTTCAAGATGATGGATCGGCCGCACACGCCGGCGGCGACGCTGACGCGCGCGCGGCGGCAGGCGCTGGCGCATGGGCTCAAGCACGTCTACACCGGCAACGTCCACGACGAGGACGGCCAGTCGACGTACTGCGCGGGCTGCGGCTCGCTGCTCATCCAGCGCGACTGGTACCGGCTCGGGGCCTACAACCTGGACGCGACGGGGCATTGCCGTCGCTGCGGCAAGCAGCTGGCGGGACGATTCGCGGCAAAGCCGGGGCGATGGGGACCGCGCCGGCTGCCGGTGAGCATCTGACCAGACATGCGTAGACTGGTTCTGTGGCTCATCGTCGTCGGGGGGCTGGCCGCGCCGCGGGTCGCGCGACCCTGAGGGCTGTCGCCGCCCGTCGGTCCGACGGGCCTGGCGCTGGAGTGCGAGGGGGACGAGGGCGAGCGCTTCTGGCGCGTCGGCGCGACCGGCGGCGGGTTCGCCACGACGATCAAGTTCAGCGGGCGCGACGTCGACCTCGACGAGCGCACCGTCCTCGTCACGGGAGAGTATCGTCTCGCCCCCACGGTGGGGGTCCAGCTCGGCCTGGGCGCGATCCTCGACGGCAACGCGCGCGTCGCGCAGGTGGACAACGACGTGGGCGCGGGGTTCGCGGCGACCGTCGCCGCCTCGTGGCTTGCTGTCCCCGAGGGCGAGGTGCGTCCGTTCGTGCTTACCGGGCTCAGCCTCGGGGTGTCGACCGCGAAGGCGGGCGCGGACCGGCTCACCGCGGTGGACGCGCGCCTGTCGGTGGTCGTTGGCAAGACGTTCGCGCGGGTGCTCACGCCCTACGTGGCGGGGCGCGTCTTCGGCGGGCCGGTGTACTGGACGATCGCCGGCGACTCCGTCGTCGGCGGCGACTCCCACCACTACTCGGTCGGCTTCGGCGCGACGCTGCGCCCGGGGGCGATCGATGTGTTCGCGGAGTGGATGCCGCTCGGCGAGAGGTCGGTGAACGTGGGCGTGGGGTGGAGCTTCTAGCTTTGCCTACCGCACCTTCGGCGGCGCCTCCCCGCGGCTCAGCGGGTGGCGGATGTCCTTGCCGCGCACCATGAACACCACCATCTCGGCGAGGTTGGTCGCGTGGTCGGCGATGCGCTCGAGGTACTTGCCGATCGACTGCAGCCGCGTCGCGCGGTAGATGTTGCGCGGGTTCTCCATCATGTATGTGAGCAGCTCGCGAAACAGCTGGACGTACTGCTCGTCGACGACCTTGTCGCGCGCGAGCACCGCCTGGGCCCGGTCGGGGTCGCCCTGGACGAACGCGTCGAGCGCCTCGTGCACCATCGCCTCCGCCGCCTCGGCCATCTGCTGGATGCCGATGTACGACATGAGCGCGGGCTCCTGATTGAGCTCGATCACGCGCTCGTTGATGTTGACGCCGAGGTCGCCGATCCGTTCCAGGTCGGTCACGAGCTTGAGCGCGATGGTGATGAAGCGCAGGTCCGAGGCCACCGGTTGGCGGCGCGCCAGGATGCGCAGGCACTGGTCGTCGATCTCGACCTCGAGGCGGTTGATCTGGTGGTCGTACTCGATCATCCGCTGCGCCAGCACGCTGTCCCGCTCGACGAGCGCGCGGATCGAGGACTTGATCATCTCCTCGACCTTGGCGCCCATGAGGAGGAGCTTCTCGCGGATCGCCTCGAGCTCGGTCTCGTAGCTCTTGTCGGTGTGTTTCTTGAGCTCGCGCGCCATCTTTTACCTCGTCGGCTCGCGTCGGCTCGGGGCTCCAAGACGCTTCGGCTGCGCCTCGCTCCAGGGTCGCCTTATCCTCGCCTCCGCTCGCCTCCTCTTATCCGAACCTTCCAGTGATGTAGTCCTCCGTCCGCGGATTGGCCGGCTTGGTGAACAGCGAGTCGGTGTCCGCGTACTCCACCAGCTCCCCCAGGTAGAAGAACGCCGTGTAGTGCGACACGCGCGCCGCCTGCTGCATGTTGTGCGTCACGATCACGATCGTATACCTGTCGCCCAGCTCGTGGATGAGCTCTTCCACCTTGGCGGTGGCGATGGGGTCGAGCGCCGAGCACGGCTCGTCCATGAGGATGACCTCCGGCTCGAGCGCGACGGCGCGGGCGATGCAAAGGCGCTGCTGCTGCCCGCCGGACAGGCTCGTGCCGGAGCGGCCGAGCACGTCCTTCACCTCGTCCCACAGGGCCACCTGGCGGAGCGCCTTCTCCACCAGCGCGTCGGCGTCGCCCGCGCGCAGGCCGTTCAGGCGCAACCCGGCGAGCACGTTGTCGCGGATCGACATCGTGGGGAAGGGGTTCGGCTTCTGGAACACCATGCCCACGCGCCGCCGCACCCGCACCGGGTCCACCCCGGCGCCGTAGATGTCCACGCCGTCGAGGAACACCTTCCCCGTCACGTGGGTGCCGGGCACCACCTCGTGCATGCGGTTGAGGCAGCGCACGAACGTGGACTTGCCGCACCCCGACGGACCGATGATCGCCGTGACGCGTTCGGACCGGATCGGCAGGGTGATGCCCTTGAGCGCCTTCGACTTGCCGAAATAGGCAACCAGGTCCTCGGCGAGCATCTTCGCGCTCGGCTCGTCGTTGGGGGCCTCGGCGGCGTCGCGCCGGCCGGAGGCGCGGGGGAAGCGTTCTCTCAGGACATTCTCCTTGCTGCCCGGACGGGAGGCCGGCGCGGACCTCATTTTGCACCTCCGCGCACGCGAATGAAAAGCCGGGCCGCGATGTTGAGGATCAATACCATCGCCACGAGCACCAGGGCCGCGGCGCTGGCCTGGCGGTGCCAGTCGTCGTAGGGCGATACGGCATACGTGTAGATCTGCACCGGAAGCGACCCGATCGGCCGGTCGAGCGCAGTGGACCAGAAGCGGTTGTTGAACGCGGTGAACAGGAGCGGCGCCGTCTCGCCGGCGACGCGGGCGACCGCGAGCATGACGCCGGTGGCGATGCCGGGGAGAGCGGTCACGAGGACGATCCGCAGCGTCGCGCGCCATTTGGGCACCCCCAGCGCCAGCGCGCCCTCGCGCAGCGTCTGGGGGACGAGGCGGAGGAGCTCCTCCGTGGTGCGGGTCACCGTCGGCAACATGAGGATCCCCAGCGCGAATCCGCCCGCGAGCGCCGAGAACCGCCGCATGCTGAGGACGACGACGCCGTAGGCGAACACGCCCACCGCGATCGACGGCACGCCGGACATGACGTCGGCGGAGAACCGCACCACCTTGGCGAAGCGGGACTCGCCGAACTCGGCCAGGTAGACGCCGGCGGCGACGCCGAGCGGGATGCCGATCGTGCAGGCGAGCCCGACGAGGACGAGCGTGCCAGCGATGGCGTTGCGCATGCCGCCGCCGGGCTCGCCGGCGGGGGTCGGCAGCTCGCTGAAGAAGCTCCAGTCGATGGAGCCGAGCCCGGCCTTGGCCACGTAGACGAGCACGCTCACCAGCGGCACGAGCGCGAGCAGCGTCGCCAGGACGCACAGCGCGCGCGCCAGCACGTCGATCGCCTTGCGGGCGGGGTATGACAGCGCCATCACATCCTCCCCGCGCCGCCGGGCAGGCGGCCGACGCGCCACACCAGCACGCGCGCGGCGATGTTGAGGAGGAGCGTCACGCCGAACAGCAGGAGCGCGACCTCCGACAGCGCCGCGAGGTGGACGTCGTTCGATGCCTCGGTGTACTCATTGGCGATCACCGACGCCATCGTCGCCCCCGGCTTGAACAGCGACCCGCTGATCTCGCCCCGGTTGCCGATCACCATCGTCGCCGCCATCGTCTCCCCGAGCGCGCGCCCGAGCCCGAGGATGATCGCCCCGACGAGCCCGGAGCGGACGAACGGCAGGAGCGCCCGCCGGATCGCCTCCCAGCGCGTGGCGCCGAGCGCGAGCGCGCCCTCGCGCAGGACGGCGGGCGCGGCGGCGAGCACGTCCCGGCTGATCGACGCGATCGTCGGCAGGATCATGATCGCCAGGATGAGCGCCGCCGTCAGCATGCCGAAGCCGTTCGCGGTGCCCTGGAACAGGGGCAGGAACCCGAGCGTCCGCTTGAGCAGCGGCTGCACCGTCTCGCGCATCCACGGGGCGAGCACGAACACGCCCCACAGGCCGTAGACGACGCTGGGGATCGCGGCGAGGAGCTCGACCATGAAGCCGAGCGGCCGGCGGATCCACGTGGGCGCCAGCTCGGACAGAAAGATCGCGATCCCCAGCGCGACCGGCACGGCGAGCGCCAGCGCCAGGAGCGAGGACACGACGGTGCCGAAGATGTAGGGGAGCGCGCCGAACTCCTCGCGCACCGGATCCCAGTTCGTCCCGACGATGAAGCCGAGGCCGAAGCGGCGGAGCGTCGGCAGCGACTGCGACACCATCTCCATCGTCATCCCCGCCAGCGCGGCGACGATGCCGAACGCGAACAGGGCGGTGACGACGCGGAAGATCTGGTCGCCGAGGTTCACCTCACCCGCCATTCGCTGCAGCAGCCCGCGCGGTCGGACCAGCGCGAGCTCGGTGTCGAAGGCGGTGGGGCGTTTCATTTACAGCAGGGCCTGCCCCTGCGCCTTGAGCCCTTTCAGCTTGGCCTCGACCTTGGTGACGACGTCGGCGGGAAGGGGCGCGTAGTCGAGCGCGCCGCCGAGCTTCTGGCCGTCGTGCACCGCCCACCACAGGAACTGCGCGAGCGCCTTGCCCTTCGTCGCGTCGGCCATGTCCTCGTACACCATGATGAACGTGAACGACGAGATCGGGTAGGACGCATCGCCCGGGGCGTCCACGATCCACGCGCGCAGGTCGTCCGGCATTTTGTCGGCGAGGGCCGCGGCGGCGGCGGACACGGAGTCGAGCGACGGCTCGACGAGCTTGCCGGCGGCGTTCTCCACCACGCCGTAGGTGAGGCCCGTCTGCTTGGCGTAGGCGAGCTCGACGTAGCCGATTGCCCCCGGCGTGCTCTTCACCTGCCCCGCGACGCCCTCGTTGCCCTTGCCGCCCATGCCTACCGGGAACTTGACCGCCTTGCCCTCGCCGACCTTCTCCTTCCACTCCGGCGAGGCCTTGGACAGGAAGCTGGTGAACACCGCGGTGGTTCCGCTGCCGTCCGAGCGGTAGGTGACGCTGATGTCGGAATCGGGCAGCTTCGCGCCGGGGTTGGGCTTGGCGATCTCGGGATCGTTCCACTTCTTGATGGTGCCGAGGTAAATGCCGACGAGCGCCTTGCGCGAGAGCTTCAGCCCCTGCGGCACGTCCGGCACGTTGTACGCCAGCACGACCGCGCCGATCGTCATGGGCACGTGGACCAGCTTCGCGCTCGCCTTGGCCAGCTCGTCGTCCTTCATCGGCGCGTCGGACGCGCCGAAATCGACCGTCTTCTCGGTGATCTGCTTGATGCCGCCGCCGGATCCGATCGACTGGTAGTTGATCTCCACGTCGGCGTGGGCCTTGTGGTACTCGGACACCCACTTGATGTAGAGCGGTGCCGGGAACGTGGCGCCGGCGCCGGTGAGCGCGATGGTCTTGGCCTTTTCGGGGGTCGGCGACGTCTCCTTCACCGTCGGGGACGGCTCCTTCTTGACCGGGCCTTCGCTCTTCTCGCAGCCGGCGCCGAGGGCCAGCGCGGCCAGGAACGGGATGGCTGTGACTCGCATGGCGGAGGTTTAGGCTTCTTTTGTGACGATTTGGTGACGGAAACGTGACTTTGTCGCCCGTTCGCTCGCGCGCGCTCCGGGGCTCCGGGTCGCTCGGCTGCGCCTCGCTCCAAGGTCGCCCTTATCCTCGCGCGCGCTCGCTCACTGTCAGGCCGTTTCGCGGAGCGCGGGAGACTCGGCGCGGGGGAGCGTGAACGAGAACGTCGAGCCGCGGCCGAGCGCGCTCTCGACGTTGACGCGGCCGCCCATCGCCTCCACCAGGTGCTTGACGATCGACAGGCCGAGCCCGGTACCCCCCTGGTCGCGGCTCCGCCCCTGATCGACGCGGTAGAAGCGCTCGAATATGCGGGGCAGATGTCGCGCCTCGATCCCTGGGCCGTTGTCGGCGACGAGGACGCGCACCTCGTTGGCGCCGGGTGCGACGCGCGTCGTCACCGCGCAGCCCTCGCCGCAGTACTTGACCGCGTTGTCGATGAGGTTGGTGAGGATCTGCTGGAGGGCGCGGCGGTCGGCCTTCACCGGCGGGACGTCGTCGCCGATGTCCACCTCGAGGGCGATGCGCTTCTTGTCGGCCCGCAGGCGCAGCGGCTCCACGATCTGCTGCACCGCGGGCAGGAGGTCCACCTCCTCGAGGCGCAGGCGGTACTGCCGCGACTCGATGCGCGTCAGGTCGAGGAGATCGTCGACGAGCTGCTGCAGCCTCTCGGCGTTGCGATCGATCATGTCGAGGAAACGCGCCGCGGCGACCGGATCCTGGCCGGCGCCGGAGCGGAGCGTCTCTGCGGCGGAGCGCATCGCCGTCACCGGCGTGCGCAGCTCGTGCGACACGTTGGCGACGAAGTCGCGGCGCAGGCTCTCCAGGCGGCGCAGCTCGGTCACGTCGAAGAAAACGATGAGCAGCCCGCCCGGCTCGCGCAGACGCAACGCCTGGACGAGCAGCCGGCGCGGCTTCATGCCGGCGACCTCGATCTCGGCGGAGACCGGCCCGTCGGCGCGCTGGGCGCGGGCGATGAGATCGGGCAGCTCGGCGTGGCGGATGACTTCGAGCGGCCGCTTGCCGATGATGTCGTCCCCGACGAGGAGCATGTCGCGCAGCGCCGGGTTGACCAGGGCGAAGCGCCCGCGCCCGTCGAGGACGAGCACGCCCTCCTGCATGCCGTTCAGGATTCCCTGGAGGAGGTCGCGCTCGGCGCGCAGCTCGCCGAGCGTGTGCGCGAGGCTGCCGGCGAGATGGTCGAGCGTCTGGCCCAGCCCGCCGAGCTCGTCGGCGGCGCCGGTGTAATATGTGCGCGCCTCGAGGTCGCCGGCGGCCAGGCGCTGCGCCGTGCCGGTGAGGACCTCGACCTTCTCGACGGTGGCGCGGGTGAACAGGTGCGCGACCAGCGCCGACACCGCCGCGGACAGCCCGAGCAGGAGGACGAGCACCTCGCCGGTCGGCCGCGCCGAGGCGGCGAAGAAGGTGATGGCGACCGACGAGGCGGCGACGAGGAGGGAGCCGAGAAACAGCTTGCCGCGGAGGCCCAGCGTCACGGGGCGCCTCCGGCGGCGCTCACCTCACCGCTGCTTCCTCCGGAGCCTCGGCGAAACGGTAGCCGGCGCCCCGGACGGTCTCGATGTAGTCGGCGGCCCCGCCCAGCTTCTCGCGCAGGCGCTTGACGTGGGTGTCGACGGTGCGGGTCGTGATGTCCGCCGCGACGCCCCACACCTCCTCGAGCAGCGATTCGCGCGTCTGCACCCGGTTCTTGCGCTCGTGCAGCATGACGAGCAGCTTGAACTCGAGCGAGGTGAGCTCGATCTCGTGCTCGTCGACCCATACGCGGTGGGCCGCCTTGTCGATGCGCAGCCGGCCGAAGCGGACCGTGGACGACTCGTCCATCTCGCCGCGCGCGCGCCGCAGGACGGCCGCGACGCGCAGGAGCAGCTCGCGCATGCTGAACGGCTTGGTCATGTAGTCGTCGGCGCCGAGCTCGAAGCCGACGACGCGATCGATCTCCTCGCCCTTCGCCGTCAGCATCAGGATGGGGACGCCGCGCGTGTGGGGGTCGTTGCGCAGCGCGCGGCACACGTCGGTTCCCGGCATGTCGGGGAGCATGAGGTCGAGCAGGACGAGGTCGGGGGTGCGCGTCTTGCACAGACGCATGCCCTCGACCCCGCGCGAGGCGAGCAGCACCTCGTGGCCGGACTGGCGCAGGTTGTAGTCGAGCACCTGCTGCAGATCGGGCTCGTCTTCGATGACGAGGATGGAAGTCATGCCTCGTAACTATAGTCTGCCATGTGACGCCCTGATGACGGCCATGCGACATTTGATTCTTCTTGCATTGGACCACCAGGGATTGTAGGTGGCAGGGATGAGCCTCACCCATCCGCAGCAGGCGCTGTTCGCGGGCGAGAAGCCGTTCCCCGTCATCCCGTCGTGCGAGCACTTCGCCGGGTCGGAGAAGCTCATCGGCAAGGCGCTCGAGCTGCAGGGAAGGTCGGGGACGTTCGACATCACGATGGACCTCGAGGACGGAGCCCCGACCGGGCGCGAGCGTGAGCACGCGGAGCTGGTGGTGCGGCTGCTCCGCTCCGAGGCCAACGCGCGGCGGATGTCGGGCGCGCGCATACACGACTACACCCACGGCGCGTGGAAGCAGGACATCGACATCGTGGTCGGCGGCGCCGGGGACGTCGTCGCGTACCTGACGATCCCCAAGCCGACCGCGGCGCGGCAGGTCGCCGAGATGATCGAGCACGTCCAGGCGGCGGCGGCGCGCGCCGGGGTCAAGCGGGCGATCCCCATCCACGTGCTCATCGAGACGCACGGCGCGCTCCGCGAGGTGCACGCCATCGCCGCGCTGCCGTGGGTGCAGGTCCTCGACTTCGGCCTCATGGATTTCGTGAGCGGCCACCACGGCGCGATCCCCTCGTCGGCCATGCGTTCGCCCGGGCAGTTCGAGCACGCGCTGGTGGCGCGCGCCAAGGCGGAGGTCGTCGCGGCGGCGCTCGCGGCCGGCGTCGTCCCGGCGCACAACGTGACGCTCGACCTCAAGAACGTCTACCAGACCCACGCCGACGCCCGGCGCGCGCGCGAGGAGTTCGGGTTCCTGCGCATGTGGTCGATCTACCCGGCACAGATCCAGCCCATCGTCGACGCGATGGCGCCCGACTTCAAGGAGGTCGCGCGCGCCTGCGATATCCTCGTCGCCGCGCAGCGGGCCAGCTGGGGCCCGATCCAGCACGAGGGCGATCTCCACGATCGCGCCACCTACCGCTACTTCTGGGAGCTCGTGCAGCGCGCGCGCATCTCGGGGCAGAAATTGCCGCCCGATGCCGAGGCCGCGTTCTTCGCCGGGTCGAATTCCTGACGCTTTCGTCGACGGTCGGGCAGGCCACTCGACCGATTCCGCGAAGATCCGGGCGGCACGGGGATTGCTCCGCCGGGCGGCATGAGACGATTCGTGATCCTTTTCACGTTCGCGGCGATCGGCGGGTGCGGCGAGGAGGCGACGCCGGCCGTCGTGCGCGAGCGCTTGTCCAGCCTGGTCCCTCCGGTCGTCGATGGCGCCGTGGCGGCGTTCGACAAGGTGAAGGCGGCGCCGGGCCTCGCCGTCCTCGGTCGCGTGCTCGGGCGCGTGGACTCGATGGTCGGCAAGCCTGATGCGGGCAAGGCCGGCGAGCCGAGGCGCGGATCGACACGACCCTGGAGCGAGGCGCAGCCGAGCGACCTGGAGCGCCGCGCCGAGGCGAGCCGGCCAAACGACAACGAGACCGCGGGACAGGCGCTCGCGCGCAAGCTCTCCGACCAGGTGTTCACCGACGCGGCGTATCTGGGGAACGGCGTCTATCGCGTCGACGGCGCCCTGCGCGTCGAGGTCACCGTCGACGGAGACGGACTGAGCTTCGCGCTCCTGGCGGGCGACCGCGCGCCCGTCGTCATCGACCTCCACCCCGAGACGCTGACGGCGACGGTCGACGTGAGCCAGATCCCCGGCGACGCGACCGTGGCCGAGGGCCTGGTCGCGCTGCGCCTGGGGAGCCTGGGCGACCACGCCTGGTCGGCGACGGTCTCGGTCCACCGGGCGGTGCGCTACCAGAATTCTCGCTGGAACGTCTCGGTGGCCAAGGCGTCGCCGCTCGCCTCGGCGACGGTCGATTTCGCCGCCGGCACGCTGGCGGGGACGGTCGACGCGGGCGCTGTGACGGTGAGCGCGCCGTGGGACGGCAGCGTCCTCGGGGTCCAGCTCGGCGGCGTCACCGCCGACGTGTCGCTGGGCGACGCCCTGTCCATCCGCCGGCTCGGCTTCGGACCGACGACCGCGCGGGTGACGATCGACTGCGCGACGCTGCTCGCGCTCGACTGGAACGCCGACGCCGGGCGCGTCGTCGACTTCGCGGTGGGCGTCGGGTTCGGCCTCGACATGGTGACGTTCGGCCCGCGCCTCGGCGTCACGCTGGAGGCGCACCTCGCGCCGCTCGCCGCGCACGGCAAGACCGTGCCCGACTGGCTGGCCGACGAGATCTACGACTTCCGCTTCGGCCCGGCTTTCGCCCTGATGGGCGGCGGCATCGAGGTGCTGTCCGAGCAGCTGTCGATCGCGGCGCGCAAGGCCGGCGCCGGCCTTACGGTGCCGGCGGGCACGTGCGTCTACGGCGACGCGCTCACCGCCGGCGAGCAGCCGCTCATCGGCCGGCTGGCGGCGCGTGCCTGCCCAGCCAACTGACGATGCGCGCGCCCACGCCCGCCGGATCCTCGAGGTGGAGAAAGTGACCGCGCCCCTCGAGCACGTCCTGCCGTAGCTCTCCCACGAAGAAGCGCTCCTGCCCCTCCGCCATGTCCGCCCCGATGCAGCCGTCCGCGCTCCCGTGTAGGAACAGCGTCGGGACCGAGATGCGCGTCCGCTGCGGGCGCCGGCCGGCGGCGAGCCGGCGCCCCATCGTCCGGTAGTACTCGAGGGGACCGGGCAGACTGTCGGTCACGCAGCGGACGACGTCGTCGAGCGGACGGCGCAGCGCCGGCGACCACGCGCGCCACAGCCGCTCGATGAGGCCGTGGCGGATCGCCCACTCGGGCACGCGCGGGAGCTGGAAGAACGTCATGTACCAGCTGCGCGCGATCTGCGCCGGGCGGCGCGGAAGGTTGCGCAGGAAGGCGGCGGGGTGGGGCACGGCGAGCGTCGCGGCCGCGGCGAAGCGCGCCGGCGCGCGGGCGATCGCGCCGTAGGCGGCGACCGCGCCCCAGTCGTGCCCGACGACGAACGCGGGCCGATCGGGGGACAGCGCGTCGGCGAGCGCGAGGACGTCGTCGGCGAGCTGTTCCTCGTCGCAGGGGCCGGTCGTCATCGACGGAGCGTAGCCGCGCATCCACGGGGCGACGACGCGGTACCCGCCGAGGTGCGGCACGAGCGGCTCGAACGTGGCCGCGGTGTCGGGGAAGCCGTGGAGGCAGAGGACGAGCGGCCCGTCCCCCGCGGACCAGGCGGCGAACCGGCCGGCCCGCGTGTCGACGTAGATCACGTGCCCGCGATCAACGCGGCCAGCTCACCCTTGGCGGCGAGGTCCTTGACGATGTCGCAGCCGCCGACGAACTGCCCGCCGATGTAGACCTGCGGGATCGTCGGCCAGCTCGAGTACTCCTTGATCCCCTCGCGCAGATCCGGGTCCCGGAGCACGTCGTGCGCGCCGATGTCCTTGGCTCCGGCGGACTTGAGCGCGGCCACGGCCTGCGCCGAGAAGCCGCACATCGGCATCATGGGCGTCCCCTTCATGAAGATCACCACCCGCTTGGCCTTGACCAGCTCGTCGATGCGGGCGCGCAGCGCTTCGGTCATGGGTTCCTCCGGCAGAGATGGTACGTTGTGCGCATGGACGTGTCGTTCGTCAACCCGCCCGGCGTCCATGCGCCCGCCGGGCAATACTCGCACGTGGCGCGGGTCGCGCTCCCCGGCGGCGGGGCGCTCCTGTTCGTGGCCGGGCAGGTCGCGCTCGACGACCAGGGCAAGGTCGCAGGGAAGGGGGACGTCGCGGAGCAGGCCGAGCGCGTGTTCGAGAACCTCAAGGCGGTGCTCGCCTCGCAAGGCGCCGGGTTCGGCGACGTCGTCAAGGTGACCGTGTTCGTGACCGAGATGGCGTACCGGGGCCAGATCGCCGACGTGCGCGCCCGGCATTTCGGCGCGTTCGCGCCGCCGTCGACGTTCGTCGAGGTGTCGCGCCTGGCGCACGACGATCTCCTCGTCGAGGTCGAGTGCGTCGCGGTCACCCGCTGACGCCCGCCCACTCGGCGGGGGTGTAGGTCTCGAGCTGGAGCGCGTGCAGCTCGCCGGTGGCCAGGAGATCCTGGAGCGGCGCGTAGACCATGCGGTGCCGCTCGACGGGGGAGCGGCCGGCGAACGCTTCGGCGATGACGCGCGCGGCGAAGTGGTCGCCGCAGCCGGTCGCGTCGATGACGTGCGCCTCGGCGTCGGCGATGGCCGCCTCGATGCGGCCGCGGATGAGCGTCGGGTCCACCATTACGGCATCACTGTTGCTTCGTTCGCTCGCGCGGGCTCGGCGCTCCGGGTCGCTCGGGTGCGCCTCGCTCCAAGGTCGCTTCTCTCCTCGCCCGCGCTCGCATCACTGTTGCTTCGTTCGCTCGCGCGGGCTCGGCGCTCCGGGTCGCTCGGCTGCGCCTCGCTCCAAGGTCGCTTCTCTCCTCGCCCGCGCTCGCATCACTGTGCCAGTACCACGTCCCAGCGGATGCGGCGGGACGAATTCGACCGCAGCGCGACGCCGCCCGCGGCCACGTCGCCGGTGGCCGAGACGCGCAGCCGGTAGTAGCCCGGGTCGGCGGCGTCGCGGCGCCAGCAGCCGCCGCAGGTGCGCAGGTCGTCCTCGGACGCGGCCGCGGGCAGCGAGGGCGGGGCGAACGCGCCGCGCGCGGCGTGGAGCACCGTCCCATCCCACACCGTCTCGTGGGCGGAGCCGCCGACGAAGCCGACGACGTCGTAGACGCCGGCGACGTCGTCCGGGCCCACGATGTCGGGATCGTCCTCGGGCGCGAGCGTGTCGATGCTCGGATCGAGGAGCACGACCAGGTGATCCTCGCGCAGGAACAGCGGCAGCTTGGCGAGCGGCGCGTCGACGGTGACGGTGCCGGCGGCGTAGACCGCCCGCGTGTCCCAGTCGAGGTAGCGCCCGGCGGGGAGGACCGTCGTCTTCTGGCGCGCGCCGCGCGCCACCACCGGGGCGACGTACAGCGCCGGCCCGAAATAGTACGCGTCGTCGACGGAGGCGAGCTCCGGGCGGTCCGGGTGCTCGAGGAACACGTGGCGCAGGATGGGCGCGCCGGTATCGTGCGCCCGGCGCGACAGGGTGTAGACGTAGGGGAACAGACGCGTGTGCAGGCGCGCGTACTTGCGCCAGGCGGCTTCGGCGTCGGTCGACGTCCAGATGCTTGCCTTGGCGCCCCCGCCGACGCACGCGTCCTCGTCGTGCATGTCGGGCTCGAGCGCGCCCACTTGGATCCAGCGCGTCACGAGCTCGCCGTCGGCCGCGGCCTCGCCGTCGGCGAAGCAGTGGAACCCGCCGATGTCGCCGCCCCAGTGGGGGACGCCGGCGATGCCGATGTTGACGCCCGCGCGCACCATGGTGGGCAGGCCGTCGGCCTGCTCGAACGACGCCGCGGGGTCGCCGGACCACACCTGCGGGCTGTACTGGTTGGCCCCGGTGTAGCCGCTGCGCACGAACGTGAGCCAGTCGCCCGGACGCTGGGCCTCGAGGTACTCGTGCGCGGTCTTCTGATAGAGCACCGGGTAGAGGTTGTGGAGCTCCTCGCCGCCAAGACCCGTCGACGAGCGCGCGTCGGGGGGCACGTATTCGGCGAAGTCGTACATCCAGCCGTCGTAGCCGGCGGCGAGACCCTGGGCCAGGAGCTGCGTCCGGTACCAGGTCGCGGCGGCCGGCGACGTGAAGTCCACCATGTAGAACGGGACGATGCTCCCGCCCGTCAGGATCCATCCCGTGGCGGGTCTGCCGCCGGCGAGGAGGAGGAAGTCGCCGTCGGCCAGGCCCGCCCGCGTGAGCGGCGCGATCGGGGCGTTCGCGTCGGAGGAGAAGAACGGGTTGAAGTAGGCCATTACCTTGTAGCCGAGCGCGTGCGCGGCGGACGTGTAGCCGCGGAGCGTCGCGGTGTCGTCGCGCCAGCCGTTGGGCAGAAAGTGATACGCCGTGTCCATCCCGGTGATCGCAAGGTCGCGGTTGCGCATCGCCTGGGTCTCGAGCACGCCGTCGCGCATCGCGCCCTGGTTGATGCGGCGGCGCGGGCCGAAGCTCCACGGCGGCGCCAGCATCGGCCGGCCGGTGCGCGCGGTGAACAGATCGATGAGGTGGTAGGGCCACGGGCGCGCGTCGCCGGGGATGGGCACGTAGATCTCGAAGGCGAGCGTCGGGGCGATGTGCCAGGCGCGCCAGGCGTCGGCCTTCTCCGCGGCGAAGTCGATTGTGTTCCACCACGTGGTGTCGAGCCAGAACGCGTAACCGCGCGTCGACATGAAGAACGGCACCGGGTAGTAGGTCATCGCCTCGCCGTGGGGTGTGGGGTTGCCCGGTCCGGGGACGGTTCCCTCGCCGTTGCCGATGCCGCCCTCCTCGGTGAACGAATACAGCGCGAGGCCGCGGAAGTTGGTGCGGGTGAACCGCTCGCCCATGCCGAGGAAGCCCTCGCCGGCGGGCGAGGCGAGCTCGGCCGCCCAGCCGCGCGGCGCGCCGGCGATGCGCTCGGCCTCGACCCGCAGCGCGGAGGCGCGGGCGCGGAAGGTGACGGTCACGTCGGCTGCGCCGCCCGGCGGCGACAGCTCGACGCGCAGCGTGTCGGCGGTCGCGTCGGCGGCGGTGACCACCCAGTCCTCGTGCCAGGTGAGGTGGCCGCCGAAGGCGAAGTAGCCGGGGCTGAGATCGGTCTGGATGGCGAACGACCCCTCGGCCCAGCCGAGGCTCCGGCCGTCGAGCCGGACGCCGGCGTCGGTCGTCACCGCGAAGCGGAACGGCGCGCGCGCGACCTCGAGCGTGAAGCCGGGACCCGCGAGCGTGAGCGTGTCGGGGACCGAGGCGCCGCAGGCACCGGCGACGAACGCGCACAGCGCCGCGCGCTGAATCACGCGACGCCCCAGCGGGCGAACGTCTCGCGTGGGACGTCGTCGCCCGCCACGAAGCGCTCGATCGCGGGGTAGGAATCGAGCCCGAAGAACAGCTCGCCATCGACGAACAGGGTGGGGGAGCCGAACGCGCCGGCGGCGATGGCCGCGTCGGTCCGGGCGCGCACGCGCACCTTGGCGGCGTCTCCTTCCGCGTCGGCGACGAGCGACCCGGGCAGGCCGACCTCGGCGACGGCGCGCGCCACCGTCGAGCGCTCGCCCAAGCTGGGGCCGCCGCCCCACGCGAAGCGGTACAGGCGATCGATGAGCGCGCGTCGCGGCTCGGGCTCGAGGTCGAGCGACGCCACGCGCAGGGCCAGCAGGGAGTTGAACGGAAACGGCGACGGCGGCTCGAACGGCACGCCCGCGGCGCGGGCCTTGCGCGCGCAATCCTTGAGGATGTAGCGGGCCTTGGGCGGGATGAACGCGGGCGTCGGGGAGCCGACGGCCTTGAGCACGGCCCCGAGGAGGAACGGGACGGGCTCGATCGCGCGGCCGATGCGCGCGCCCAGCGCGTGGACCTGGGTCCAGGCGACGTACGAGTACGGCGAGATGAAATCGAAGTGGAAACGTACTGGCTCCATCGGCGGGGAGCATGCCACGGCTATAATGACGCATGGGTTTTTTCCAGGATCCGCCCCGCCCCGGGCACGCCTACGAGGACGACACGGCGCTGCGCGAGTACCTCGACCGGGCGCTCCCGCCCGACGTGCGCCGCGAGATCGAGCCCGAGCTCATGACGCTCGGCGAGCTGGCGGTGACGGTCCTCCTCGAGCGGCAGATCGCCGATCGCAAGAACGAGCCCGAGCTGGTGCAGTGGAGCCCGTGGGGGCGGCGCATCGACGACATCAAGATCACCGAGGTGTGGCGCGAGGCGCAGAAGCTGGCGGCGCGCCACGGTCTCGTCGCGGCGGGCTACGAGACGCGCTTCGGGCCGTGGCGGCGCGTCCACCAGCACGCGCTCAACTACCTCGTCGACGCGTCGCTCGACGTGTATTCCTGCCCGCTGGCGATGACCGACGGAGCGGCGCGCACGCTCCTCGACCTCAAGAACGAGGCGCTGATCGCGCGGGCGGTGCCGCGGCTCACGTCGCGCGACCCCGACGTGATGTGGACGTCGGGGCAGTGGATGACCGAGCGCACGGGCGGGTCGGACGTCGGGTTGTCGGAGACGGTGGCGCGGCGCGACGGCGAGGCATGGCGCCTCTACGGGACCAAGTGGTTCACGTCGGCGACGACGGCGGACATGGCGCTCACCCTGGCGCGGCCGGAGGGGAGCGGCGCCGGCGGCAAGGGGCTCGCGCTGTTCTACCTGGAGACGCGCGACCACACCGGCGCGTGGAACGGCATCGCCGTGAACCGCCTCAAGGACAAGCTCGGGACGCGCAAGGTGCCGACCGCCGAGCTGACGCTCGATGGGGCGCGCGCGATCGCCGTCGCCGGCACGAGCGACGGCATCAAGAACATCAGCCCGATGCTGACCGTGACGCGCCTGTGGAACGCGGTCGGGTCGATCGCCGGCATGGCGCGCGGGCTGTCGCTCGCGCGCGACTACGCGCGGCGGCGATTCCAGTTCGGGGCGCTCCTGTCCGAGAAGCCGCTTCACATCGACACGCTCGCGGGCCTGGAGGCGGAGCGCAACGGCGCGCTGCTGATCACGTTCCGCGTGGCGGAGCTCCTGGGGCGGCGCGAGGCGGGCGAGGGCGGCGACGAGGACGAGCGGCTCCTGCGCGTGCTCACGCCGCTCGCCAAGCTGACGACCGCCAAGCAGGCCGTGGCGGTCGCGTCCGAGGTGCTGGAGTCGTTCGGCGGCGCGGGCTACGTCGAGGACACCGGGCTGCCGCGCATCCTGCGCGACGCGCAGGTCCTGCCCATCTGGGAGGGGACGACGAACGTGCTGTCGCTCGACGCGCTGCGGGCGCTGTCGCGCGAGGGGACGCTCGACGCGCTCGAGGCCGAGGCGCATCGTCGCCTCGAGCGGGCGCGTCCGGCGGAGCTGGCGGCGCCGGTGGCCGCGGCGCGCTCGGCGCTGGCGCGCGCGCGGGTGTGGCTGGAGGCGGCGCTGTCGCGGCCGTCGCGCGTGGAGGCGGGGGCGCGCCGGTTCGCGCTCACGCTGGGCCGCGCGACCGAGCTGGCGCTCCTCTGCGACCACGCCGCCTGGTGCCTCGCCGAGGGGCGCGGCGCGCGCGCGGCCGCGGCGGCGCGCCGCCTGGCCCGCAACGGCGTCGACGTCATCGCCGACGACGCCGAGGAGGACGCGCGGCTGCTGGTGTAGACTCAGCCGGCGCGGGGATCTTCCGGCCAGGCGTGCTTCGGATACCGGCGCATGAGCTGCTTGCGCAGCGCCGGGTAGTGCCGCGCCCAGAATCCGGCGAGATCGCGCGTCACCTGCACGGCGCGCCGGTTGGGCGCGAGGAGGTGCACGACCAGCGCGACGCGGCCGGCCGCGATCGTCGGCGTCGCCGACATGCCGAAGAAGTCCTGCAGGCGCGACGCGATCGCCGGCGGGTCCGCGTCGTAGTCCACGCGGACGGCGCGTCCCTTGAGCTGGATGCGCTCGGGCGCCATCTTGTCGACGAGACGCAGCTGGGCGGGCGCGAGGCGCGCGCGGAGCGCGTCGACGAGCGACGCCGCGCGCAGCTCGGCGAACGACGACTTTCGCGCGCACAGCGCGGCGAGCGTCTCGGCCGGGTCGGGCACGACGATCCCGGCCTCGGGAAACGTCGCGGCGACGAAGCGCACGCGCGCCCGCCAGCGCGCCAGCGCCTCGGGATCGGCGAACGCCGCCGGCCCGGCCGCGAGCGCGGCCTCGGCGAGGACGCGCGCCGCGGCCTCGGCGTCGGCCGCCGCCGGCGCCCCGCGGCTCTCGTCGAGGACCAGCCGTTCGTAGCGGAGGCGCGTCACGACCTCCGCGCGCTCGCCCGCCCACACGACCTCGCGCTCCTCGGCGATCCCGGGTAGATCGAGAAGCCACTCGGGGCGCACGGCGCTCGCTGCGCGCACCACGACCTTGCGCGATGCGCCGGTCCGGCGCTCCTCGGCGTCGACGGCGACGAGGAGGTCGTCGCGCACCACGCTCTGCGGCGACTGCTCCGCGCTGCCGCCGCCGCACAGGAGAAGCTCGGCGGAGCCCGGCCGGCGCCGCTTGGCCACCCGGTCGGGAAAGCCGGCCAGCGTGCACAGGAGGAGCGCCTCGTCATCGGCGCCGCCGCGACGTCGGCCGCCGCCGGCGATGCGCTGGAGCTGCTTGCGGACGCGGTCGACCGGACCGGTTCCCGCCAGGCGGTCCGCGGCCTCGAGCAGATCCGACGGGCCGCTCGTGGTCGCCGCCCGCCGCGGGTCCTCGCGCGCCGCGCGGTCGCGCTCCCCGACGAGCGCCGCGATCGCCGCCGCCTCGCCGGCGACGCCGCGCGCCTCCGCCTCGACCATGAGGCGCGCCAGCCGCGGGTGGAGCGGGTAGCGCAGCATGCGCCGGCCGAGGTCGGTGACGCCGCCGCCGGGCGCGACGGCGCCCAGCCGCGCCAGCAGCGCCTCGGACGCGGCCACCGCGGCGGCCGGAGGGGCGTCGAGCCACTCGAATGCGCCGATGTCGGAAACCCCGGCGGCGTGCAGCGCCAGCGCCGCCTCGGCGAGGTCGGCCCTGCGCACCTCGGGGACGTCGTGGGCGGGCCGCGTGTCGTGATCGTGTCGGCCGTAAAGGCGCACGCACGCGCCCGGCGCGTCGCGCCCGGCGCGTCCGGCCCGCTGCGCGGCCGACGCCCGGCTGATCTTCGCCAGCCGCAGGGTGGGCAGCCCGGTCCACGGCGAGTGGCCGGCGACGCGCGCCTCCCCGCCGTCGACGACCGCGCGCACGCCGGGGATCGTCACCGAGCTCTCCGCGACGTTCGTCGACAGGATCACCTTCTGGCGCGCGGCCGGCCGCACCGCGCGGTCCTGCTCGGCGGCGGGCAGATCGCCGTGCAGCATGACGAGCTCGAGCCCGCGCCGCGCCGCCAGCGGCTCGAGCGCCGCGCGCGCGCGATGGATCTCCGCCGCGCCGGGCAGGAACACGAGGATGTCGCCTTCCGTGCCTGCTTCGACGAGCCGCCGCACCGCCGCCGCCGGCTCGACGCCGTCGGCCCAGTCGATCTCGACGGGAAAGCGCCGCCCTTCGCTGCGAATCGTCGGGCAGCCGCCGAGGAATGCCGCAACGGGCGCCGCCTCGAGCGTCGCCGACATGACGACGAGCTTGAGGTCGGGGCGGAAACGCCGCACCAGCGCGAGCGCCAGGTCGCCGTGGAGGTGGCGCTCGTGGAACTCGTCGAGGACGACCGCCCCCACGCCGTGGAGCGTGGGGTCGGCCACCAGCCGGCGCATGAGGATTCCCTCGGTGACGAAGCGGATGCGCGTCGCCGGTCCGCCCACGTCCTCGAACCGGACCTGGTATCCGACGGTGCGCCCGACCTCCTCGCCGCGCTCCTCGGCGACGCGCCGGGCGGCGAGGCGTGCGGCCAGCCGCCGCGGCTCGAGCACGACGATCTCCCCGTCGACCACGTCGACCAGGGCCGGCGGCACCCGCGTGGTTTTGCCGGCGCCGGGCGGCGCCGCGAGGACGAGCGCGCTCCCCGCGCGCAGGACCGCGACGATGTCGGGGAGGATGTCGTCTACCGGCAGCCTAATCGTGCGTCAGCTTCTTGTACTTGATGCGGTGGGGTTGCTCGGCGTCCGCGCCGAGCGTCTTCTTGCGCCACGCCGCGAAATCCTGGAAGTTCCCCTCGAACCAGATCGCCTCGCTGTCCCCCTCGAACGCCAGGATGTGCGTCGCGATGCGATCGAGGAACCAGCGGTCGTGGCTGATGACGACCGCGCACCCGGCGAACGACAGCAACGCCTCCTCCAGCGCGCGCAGCGTGTCCACGTCGAGATCGTTCGTCGGCTCGTCGAGGAGCAGCACGTTGCCGCCCGACTTGAGGAGCTTGGCCAGGTGCACGCGGTTGCGCTCGCCCCCCGACAGATCCTTCACCTTCTTCTGCTGGTCGGCGCCCTTGAACCCGAACCCCGACACGTAGGCGCGCGAGTTCACCTTCTTCTTGCCGAGCTCGAGGAGCTCGATGCCGCCGGAGATTTCCTGCCACACGCTCGCGTCGCCCTTGAGCGCGTCGCGGCTCTGGTCCACGTAGGCGAGCTTGACCGTCTCGCCCACGCGCAGCTTGCCGCCGTCGGGCTTCTCCAGATTGACGATCATCTTGAACAGGGTCGTCTTGCCGGCGCCGTTGGGGCCGATCACGCCGACGATGCCGCCGCGCGGCAGCTTGAAGCTGAGATCCTCGATGAGCAGCCGCTCGCCGTAGCCCTTGTTCAGGTGGTCCGCCTCGACGACGACGTCGCCCAGGCGCGGGCCCGCCGGGATGAAGATCTCGACGTCGTCGGGGCGCTTCTCGGTCTCCTGCTGCAGCAGGGCCTCGTACGCGCTGAGGCGCGCCTTGCTCTTGGCTTGGCGCGCGCGCGGCGCCATCCGCACCCACTCGAGCTCGCGCTCGAGCGAGCGCCGGCGCGCCGTCTCCGCCTTCTCCTCCTGGTCGAGGCGCTTGCCCTTCTGTTCGAGCCAGGACGAGTAGTTCCCCTCCCAGGGGATGCCGGCGCCGCGGTCGAGCTCGAGGATCCATCCCGCGATGTTGTCGAGGAAGTAGCGGTCGTGGGTGATCGCCACCACCGTCCCCGGGTATTCCTGCAGGTGCCGCTCGAGCCAGGCCACCGACTCCGCGTCGAGGTGGTTCGTCGGCTCGTCGAGGAGGAGCAGGTCGGGCTTCGAAAGGAGCAGCCGGCACAGCGCGACGCGGCGCCGCTCGCCGCCGGACAGCTTGGTCACGTCGGCCTCGCCGGGCGGGCAGCGCAGCGCGTCCATCGCGATGTCGAGGGTGCGGTCGAGATCCCAGCCGTTGGCGGCGTCGATCTTGTCCTGCAGCTCGGCCTGCTCGGCGAGCGTCGCGTCCATCTCCTCCTGCGCCATCTCCTGGGCGAACCTGGCGCTCACGTCGTCGAAGCGGCGCAGCAGATCGCGCACCTCCGCCACGCCCTCCTCGATGTTGCCGCGCACGTCCTTCGTCGGGTCGAGGCTCGGCTCCTGCGGCACGTAGCCGACGGAGACGCCGGGCATCGGCACGACCGTCCCCTCGTGCTCCTCGTCGACGCCGGCGAGCACGCGAAGGAGCGTCGACTTCCCCGAGCCGTTGACGCCCACGATCCCGACCTTGGCGTCGGCGTAGATGCCGAAGGAGA
>DATFWE010000346.1:0-12031 GCA_035259575.1 Haliangiales bacterium | reverse complement strand
AGGCCGATGCCGAACCGCCGGTCGTTGAGCACCATCTTGATGTGCTCGTGGCGCGTGAGCACCCAGCACCACCCCGTCGGCGACCAGTGGACCGGATCCGCCTCCCGCATGCGGTGGAAAGTTGGGTATGGGTTTTTGCGGAACTCCGGGTCGAGAGGATTGTAGAGGACGTCCATCGCGGCCCCGCCAGGGTACCACCGCTTGACGCGCCGGTGACGCGTGAGGTCACATGGCGGTCCCATGAAAGAGACGCTGCGCCCGACCTCGCCTCCCCTGCCCCAGACGCCGCTCGACACCGAGGACCAGTTCTACGCGTTTCTCGCCGGCGGCGCGCGGCACCAGCTGCTCCTGTCGGCGGTGGACCTGGGGCTCGACAAGCTGCTCTCCGCGGGGCCGCTGCCGCTGGCGGAGATCATCGTCCAGCTCGGCCTCGACGCGACGCGCGCCGACAAATGGATGTCGCTCCTCGTGGGCGTGGGTCTGTGCGAGCTGGTCCTCGATCCCCACGGCGGCATCCCCTCCTACGCCGCGGCCCCGCTTCTCCTCGCCATGGCCGCGCCCGACCTCGCGGGCGGATACTTCTACCGCGAGTTCCTGCGCTACTGGCGGGCTTCGATCGTCCACGACACCGTCGGCGTGGTGAAGGGCGCGCCGGTCCTCTATCCGGTGCGCTACCCCCCGACCGACGTGGCCGACACCAAGCTCCTGCACGAGTGGATGCGCTCGGGCGCGCTCTTGACGCTCGCGTCGCTGGAGAAGTACTTCGACTTCAGCTGGACCAAGCACCTCCTCGACGTGGGCGGCGGCGACGCCACCATGGCCTGCGCGCTGACGAAGAAGCACCCCAGGCTGAAGGTGACCGTGTTCAACGTCCCCCAGGCCGCCGACCTGGCCCGGTCCAACATCGCCGCCGCCGGCGTGGGCGACCGGGTGAAGGTCGTGGTCGGGGACTTCCGCGTCGACGCGCTGCCGCGCGGGTTCGACACGGTGCTGTTCTCGCGCGTCCTCGCCGACTGGCCGCCCGACCTGTGCCAGAAGCTCATCAACGAGGCCTATGCGTCGCTGACGCCCGACGGCGTCCTCGTCGTGTGCGAGCCGCTGCGCGACCAGAACTTCGAGCTGTCCATCGCGTGGGAGCACAGCTATCTGCCCTACGACGACTTCGGGGCGCACACCTACAAGACGACGGAGCTCTACGAGTGGATGATGGCCGTCTCCGGCTTCGGCGAGCTCACGCGCCACCCGCGCCGGGAGTCGATCCACGGTGCCATCGTCGCGCGGAAGCTTCCCCAGGCGGGGAGCGGCGGGCGGTAGCGCGGTTCAGCTCCACGCCACGTGAAACACGCACGCCGCCGCGCCGTCCGCCTCGCAGGCCGGATGCGCCGCCTCCCCGTTCTTCGCGCCCGCCAGGCGCACGACCTCCTCGAGGATCCCCGCCGTCGACGCGCACACGCGCGGATCCTTGGGCCCGCCCACGACCTCGACGCTCACGCGGCCGTCGCCGTTCCGCCCGACGCTCACCTTGCCCCACGTATGATACCGGCGCCAGAACAGGTCGGCGGTCTCGAGGACGTTCCCCGGCGACAGCGCGGCCGGGTCGGCGCCGAAGAACCGCGAGAACGTCGCCGACGCGGCCACGCGCCCCAGCTCGCGCGCGAACACCAGCGCGTCCCGCCCGCTCCGCTCGATCGCCTGCAGCATGGCCACGTAGAGCTCGGTCGGGTGCCACGACAGGAGCGTGTTCTGCGGCTGCAGCGCCTTGCCGAGCTCGGGGTTGCGCCGGGCGACCTGCGCCACCCACGCCGCGCCCTCGCGCGCCCCGAGCACGCGGTAGGACGACCGGAACAGCACGCCGCGCGTGTGCGGCGCCTTGGCGGCGGGCACCTCCGGCTCGCGCATCTGCGGCAGGGCCGGTCGCGACGGGATGGGCGGGGACACCTCGGTCGCGGGTGCGAGCGCGAGGATCGCGGTCACCGGCTCGGCGTTGATCAGCGTCGGGCGCTCGAGCTCCCGCGTCGGCGACGGCCCGGGGGCGTCGTCGCGCGCGTCGCGCAGCACCTCCGCGAGTGCGATGGCGAACGCCGTCGCCGACGCGTGGCGCCGCTTGGCGTCGGGGTCGAGCGAGCGCGCCAGCACCAGGTCGGCGCCGGTAGGGATCGCCGCGCGCACCGCCGACGCGCGCTGCGTGTGTCCCGAGATCTGGCGGCGCACGATGTCGTCGATGCTGGGCCCGTGAAACGGCGTCTGCGCGCACAGGAGCGTGTAGGCGGTCGACGCCAGCCCGTAGACGTCCGACTCCGGCCCCTCGGCCTCGCCGATGAGGCTCTCCGGCGCGGTGTAGCCGGGCGTGCCCGCCGGGTCCTTCGACGTGCCGTGGCGCTTGGCGATGCCGACGTCGACGAGGACGGCGCGGTCGCGCACGCGGTCGAACAGGATGTTGGCGGGCTTGACGTCGCGGTGCAGCACGCCGCGGCGGTGCATGGCGTCGAGCGCGTCGGCGATCTGCGACACGACCTGCGACACCTCGTCGAACTTCATGTGACGCCCCTCGTGGCGGGCGAGCTCGATGCGGTCCTCGAGCGGCTCGCCCTCGACGAGCTCCATGACGAAGTAGACGTCGTCCCCGTCGGCGCCGAACGCGTACACCTGCACCAGATTCTCGTGGTGGAGCGAGGCCAGGAGCGCGGCCTCGGCGCGGAAGCGCTCGACGAAGCCGGCGTCGCGCGCGAGGTCGGGGCGCAGCGTCTTCAGGGCGACCGGGCGGCCGAGGCCGAGATCCTCGGCGCGGTAGACGACCCCCATCGCGCCGCGGCTGATCTCGTGCAGGATCTTGTACATGCCGCCGAGGGTCGTGCCGGGCTCGAGCCCCTCGGTCGGCGGCAGCGACACGCCGGTGAGGTCGTCGCCGACGGCGGTGTCCACGACGAGGACGCTCTCGCGCCGCCGCTTCGCGCCGCGCATCGCCGCGGCCGCGCGCTCGAGCGCGGCCTCGCCGGTGTCGTCCAGGCCGAGAAGCCCGGCGATGCCGACGACGACGCCGAGCGGCACCGGGCGCCCCTCGTGCGACAGCGGCTGCGCCGCCAGGCGATCCTGGATGCGCTCGATCACGCCGCGCGCGTCGGCGGGAGGCGTGCCGCCGAGGACCACGACGAGCGCGTCGCCGGCGTAGCGCGCGACCAGGTCCTGGGTGCGCAGCGCGGCGCGCGTGACCGCGGCCACGTGCGCGAGCGCGGCGTCGCCGACGACGTGGCCGAAGCGCTCGTTGATCTGGCGCATGCCGCGCACGTCGAGGACGGCCAGGCTCATCTGCTCGCCGCGGCGGTGGCACGCCGACACCTCGGCGGGCAGCGTCTGGTCGAGCGCCGCGCGGGTCCACACCCCCGCCAGCATCGGGTCGAGCATCGAGCTCTCGCGCAGGCGGTCGCGGTCGGCGGCGATGCGCTCGTGCACGGTGCGCCAGGCGAGCTCGCCGTGGAAGCGGGACGCCAGCGCGCGCAGCTGCAGCTGCGCGTCGGCGCCGAGGAGGCGCGTCGCGTCGTCGAGCACCGCCATGAAGCCGAGCTGCGAGCCGTCGGGCGCCTCGAGGGGGATGCCGAGGAGCGTGGTCGTGGTCTCGTTGGTGAAGATGGTGGGAACGCGCGCGTCCACCGCCGCCTGCACCCGCTCCCAGAACCCGGGGCCCCACTCGCGGCCGGCCGCCGGCCCGCGCGACCACACCGTCGTCGTCTGCTCGCCCAGGTGCGCCACCAGGATCGCGTCGGCGCTGCGGAACGCGGTGGCCACGCGCTTGGCCGCCGCGCGCAGCGACGCCTCGAGCTCGCCGGGGAGGATCGACATCGTGATGAGCTCGGCGACGCGGGCGCGATCGAGCTCGACGGTGGGCGCGCGGAGCGCCGACGCGAGGAGCGCGGCGTCGGCCGGCTTGAGGATCACCGCATCGGCGCCCAGCTCGGGGACGTCGCCCAGCATCGCCTCGGGGCGCGCGTACAGGTACACGCGCGGGCGCGTGCCCATGAAATCGTCGCGCAGGCGCCGGAGCAGCCAGCGGCCGTCCTTGCCCGGAAGCTCGAGCTCGACGACGAGCGCCTCCGGCTCGGCCTGCGCCACCGCCCGCAGGGCCTCGTCGGCACCGGCCGCGGTCACGACCTCGAGGCCGGCGGCGCGCAGCCCATCGATGTCGAGGGCACCGACCACGACACACCGCCGCGCCTTGGCACGCATGCGCGGGGTCAATCGTAGCAGAGGAGCGCCGACACCGGGTGCGGGACGAGCCGCTTGCGGCCGGCGAGGAAGCCGAGCTCGATGAGGAACGACATCCCCACGATGCGTCCGCCGGCTTTCTCGACGAGCCGCGCGGTTGCCGCCGCCGTCCCCCCGGTGGCGAGCACGTCGTCGACGATGGCCACCGCGGAGCCGGCGACGATCGCGTCCTCATGCATCTCCAGCGCGTCGGCGCCGTACTCGAGGGCGTAGGTCTCGCGCCGGGTGCGGTACGGCAGCTTGCCCGGCTTGCGCACCGGGACCATGCCCACGCCGAGCCGCGTGGCCACGGCGGCGCCGAAGATGAACCCGCGCGATTCGATCGCCACGATCACGTCGGGGCGCCCCTCCGCCACCCCCTCGGCGAGACGGTCGACCGCCTCGAGGAACGCCGGGCCGTCGGCGAGGAGCGGCGTCACGTCCTTGAACAGGATGCCCGGCTTGGGGAAGTCGGGGATGTCGCGAATCTTGGTGGTGAGGTCCACTCGCCGATTATGCCCCACGCGTACCCGGCGGACGCTCGCACTCTCCGGAAGCCGAAGCCGACGTTGCGCAGGCGGGTTCACCCCGCCGGAGCACACCCTCGGCCGAAGCCGCCGACGTTGAAGGCTACGGGGGGGAGTAGTGAGGGGGGTCGATAGACCCCCCTCACGCTTGCGCCGGCCCCCGTCCACCCCAGCCATACCGTCCCGTCAGATCGACGAACCGGACCGGGATGTCGTACTCGGTTTCGAAGTCCTCCCCCCGCCGCCTGATGCGCACCAGGCGCTGGTTGTCGCGCGCCCCGACCGGGCCGACGAACCGGCCGCCGGGTCCGAGCTGCCCGAGGAGGAGCACCGGCACCTTGGGCGCGCCCGCGCTGAGGACGATCGCGTCGTAGGGCGCGTGCTCGGGCCAGCCATTCGAGCCGTCGAAGCACTCCACGCGCGCGTTGGTCACGCCGAGCTCCGCCAGCTTGCGCACGGCGTGGGCGACGAGATCGGGGATCACGTCCACCGCCCACACCTCGCGCCCGATGTCCGCCAGGATCGCGGTCTGATAGCCGCTCCCCGCGCCCACCTCGAGCACGCGATCCTTCGCGCCCACCTCGGCGAGCTCCGCCATGCGCGCGACCACGTAGGGCTGCGAGATCGTCTGCCCGTGGCCGATCGGCAGGGGACGATCCTCGTAGGCGCGCTCGCGCGCCGGCATGTCGAGGAAATGCTCGCGCGGGATCCTGCGCATCGCGGCGAGCACGCGCGCATCCTGCACGCCGCGCGCCGCGATCTGCTCCCGCACCATTCGCTCCCGAGCCTGCTCGCTGGTCACGACCCTGGGCCCGCGCCGGGCGCCTCCTCGGATAGGATCGCCTCGAAGCCGGGCAAACGCCAGCCCGGAAGGGCGCCCAGGAGCTCGTGGCTCGTGAGATCGAGGTCGAGCGGCGTGATCGAGACGACGCCGGAAGCGACCGACGTCCCGTCGGTGTCCGGCGCATCGCGCACCGTGACCTCGGGCCCCCCGATCCAGAAGTAGCGCTGCCCGCGCAGATCGGTCCGGACCTCGACCTGGTCGCGATAGACCCTTTGCCCAAGCCGCGTGAACCGATACCCGCGCAGCGGCCCGTGGTTGGGGACGTTGACGTTGAGCAGCGTGCCTTTCGGCAGCCCTTCCGCGAGGATGGCGTGCGCGAGCGCGCGCGAGAACCGTCCCGCGGCTTCGAGCCCGTCGAGCGGGCCGCGCTCGAGCGACAGCGCGCACGCGGGAATGCCGCGCACCGCCGCCTCGACGGCGGCCGCCACGGTGCCCGAATAAAAGAAATCGGAGCCGAGATTATACCCGCGGTTGATCCCCGACAGCACGAGCGTGGGCGCGCGCGGCAGCAGGTGGAGCAGCGCCAAGTACACGCAATCCGCCGGCGTCCCATCGACCGCCCACACGCCCGGCTCGCGCTCGTCGGCCCGCAGCGGCCGATCGAGCGAGATGGCGTGGCTCGTGGCGGATCGTTCGCGGTCCGGCGCCACGACCGCGATCTCCCCCAGCTCGCGCACCGCGTCGGCCAGGGCTCGAAGGCCCGGCGCGTCCACGCCGTCGTCGTTCGAGATCAGAATCAGCGGTTTCAAAACAGTCGGGGCGACTGGATTTGAACCAGCGACCCCCTGACCCCCAGTCAGGTGCGCTAACCAGGCTGCGCCACGCCCCGATTTTTCTCGCGAATTGCAAAGAGCCGAGAGTGTTTATCTCATTCCTCCACGAGGAGCAAGAGCTCTTCGACCTCCTTTCGGACGCGGCGGAGGAGCGCTGCGTCCACGGATTTCGCCTGTCCCTTGCCCGCGAGCGCCCGGCGCGCGCCGTCGATGGTGTAGCGTTCATCGCGTAGGAGACGGCGCACCTCGAGGATGCGCTCGACCTGCTTGCGCGAATAAACCCGTTGGTTGGCGCGGCTTTTCTCGGGGCGGATCGTCGGAAACTCGGTCTCCCAGTAGCGAAGGACCGAGGTCGCGACGCCCACGATCCGCGCCACCTCACCGATGCGAAACGAGAGCTTGTCGGGGAGCGCGGCGGGATCAGCCGCCTTCCGGGAGCCCATTCAGGATGTTCTTCAGGACCTGGCTCGGCTTGAACGTCAAGACGCGCCGGGCGGAGATCGTAATCTCTTTGCCTGTCTGGGGGTTACGTCCGATGCGGGAGTTCTTCTCGCGGACGACGAAGTTCCCGAAGCCGGAGATCTTGATCTTCTCGCCGCGCTCCAACGTCTCCTTGATGGTGTCGAAGACCGTCTCCACGATCTCGGCGGCTTCCTTCTTCGAGAACCCTCCGACTTTCTCGTACACGTTCTCGATGATGTCGGCCTTGGTCATGATCGCCTCCGCTCGGTGAGGGCGGTTATACGCGCCCGCCTTCCCGATGTCAATATCTCGAAATTTCACGGTTTCTTCCACCGGAACGCCTCAGCGGCGCTCGGCGCGGAGCTCGGCGAGGAGCTTGGCGACGAGGGCCTCGTGGGCCGCATCGACCTCCTCGTCGGTGAGCGTGCGATCGTCGGCCTGGTACGTGAAACTCCACAGCATTCCCTTCTTGCCGGGGGGGACGCGGCCCTTCTCGCGGTAGTCCTCGAGGACGCGGAAGCGCACGAGGTTCGCAGGGGAATCCGCCCGCACCACCTCGGCCACGCGCGACGCCGGCGTCGCTTCGTCGACGAAGAACGACACGTCGCGCAACACCGCGGGGAAGCGTCCAAACGCCCGAAACGTGGGAGGCTCCGCCGCGGGAAGGCGGGACAGGTTGAGCTCGAAGGCGAAGCAAGCGCGATCGATGTCCAACCGCTCGCGCGTTTCGGGGTGCACCTCGCCGACGACGCCGAGGTGTACATCGGCGACGCGCACCGCCGCCGCCAGCCCCGGGTGGAGGAAACCGTCCTCCGACCGCGCCGGGACGAACTCCGCGTCGCGCCCGAGCCCGGCAAACAGGCGCTCAACCACACCCTTGGCGTCGTAGAAGTCGATCGGCCCGTCCGGCTTGAGCCACCCCGTCCGCTCGCCGCACAACACGCCGGCGACGAACGTGGGCTCGTCGGGCAGCATCCGCCCCGAGGGGAGGAACACGCTCCCCACCTCGAACAGGCGGACGTCGGTCTCCCCGTGGGCGAGGTTGTGCCGGAGCGCGTCGAGGAGGTTCGCCAGGAGCGACGTGCGCATCACCGCCTGGTCCTCGCGCATCGGGTTCGTCACCGCGATCGCGCGCGCCGCGACGTGCCCCTGGGGAAAGCGCAGCGCCGCCAGACGCGCCGGCGACGTGAACGCGTAGCAGATCGCCTCGCCCAGGCCCGCGGCGGCGCACAGGTCGCGCACCTTCTCGGGGAGCTCGTCGGCGCCCCGCTCGGGCGCCGCCTGCGTCATCGGCAGCGTGCCCGGGATCGCCTCATAGCCGTGGACGCGCCCGACTTCCTCGACGAGATCGATCTCGCGCTCGAGGTCCTTGCGCCAGGTCGGACAGGTGACGACGAGCAGATCCTGCGCCTCGTCCACGCCGAGGCCGAGCACCTCGAGATCGGCGACGATCGCGGCGGTCTCGAGGGGAACCCCGAGGATGTCGCGCACGCGCTTCGGGCGGAGCTCGATCACCGTGGGGCGGAGCGGTTTTGGATGCACGTCGACGAGCCCGCGCAGGACGCGGCCGCCGGCGAGCTCGGCCATGAGCTTGGCCGCGCGCGCCGACGCGAATACCGCGCCCGCCTCGTCGACCCCGCGCTCGAATCGCAGCGACGACTCCGAGACCAGCCCGAGCCGCCGGGACGTGCGCCGCACCATGCGCGGGTCGAACGCGGCGGCCTCGAGGAGGACGCGCGTCGTCCCCGCCTCGACCTCGCTGAGAAGGCCCCCCATGACGCCGGCCAGCGCGACCGGCCCGCGCGCGTCGCATATGAGGAGGTCGTCGGCGATGGGCTCGCGCTCCTGCCCATCGAGCGTGGTGAGCCGCTCGCCGGCGCGGGCGCGCCGGACGACGATGCGCCCCTCGGCGACGCGGTCGAGGTCGAACGCGTGCAGCGGCTGCCCCAGCTCGAACATGACGTAGTTCGTGACGTCGACGACGTTCGACAGCGGGCGCACGCCGACGGCCTCGAGTCGCCGCCGCAGCCAGCGCGGCGACGGACCGATGCGCAGCCCCACGATCCCCCGCGCGGTGTAGCGGGGACAGGCGACCGGGTCGTCGACGACGACCGACGCGAGCGAGGCGACGTCGTCGTCGGCGTCGCCCGGCGGCGCGCTCGTATCGGGCAGGCGGACCTTGCGGCCGTAGAGCGCCCCGACCTCGCGGGCGATCCCCAGGTGCCCCAGGCCGTCCCCGCGGTTGGCGGACACGCTCACGTCGAGGACGACGTCGCGGAGGCCCAGCGCCTCCGCCGCGTCCTCGCCCACGCGCCCCTCCCCCGGCGCGAGGACGACGATGCCGTCGGCGTCGGGGCCGATGCCGAGCTCGGCCTCGGAGCACAGCATGCCGGGCGACGCCACGCCGTGGATCTCGCGCCGCCCGATCTCGCGCCCGCCGGGGAGACGGGCCCCCGGCCGCGCCCACAGCACGCGCTGCCCCGGCGGCGGCACGTTGGGCGCGCCGCACACGACCTCCGCGCGCGCGCCGCCGTCGTCGACGGTGACGAGCGTCAGCTTGTCCGCCCGCGGATGGGGGCGCGCCGACACCACCTCGGCGACGACGACGCCGGCGATGTCGTCGCCCAGCCGGTCGATGCCCTCGACCTCGAACCCGGCGAGCGTCATGCGGTCGGCGACCCGCTCGGGCGCCTCGTCGATGTCCACCAGCTCGCGCAGCCAGCTCCAGACTATTTTCATGACTAGAATTGCCTCAGGAACCGCAAGTCGCCCTCGTAGTACAGCTTGATGTCGTTCACGCCGTGGCGGAGCATCGTCATCCGCTCGATGCCCATGCCGAAGGCGAAGCCCGACACCTTCTCCGGGTCGTAGCCGACGTTCTCGAACACCTTGGGGTCCACCATCCCGGCGCCGCCGATCTCGATCCAGCCGGTGCGCTTGCACAGGCGGCAGCCGCCGGTGCAGAACGCGCACTGCATGTCGACCTCGACGCCGGGCTCGACGAACGGGAAGTACGAGGCGCGGAACCTGAGCCCGAGGCGCTTGCCGAAGAAGCGCTTCAAGAAGTGCAGGAGCGTGCCCTTGAGATCGCTGATGCGGATCCCCTCGTCGACGCACAGCCCCTCGACCTGCATGAACATGGGCGAGTGGGTCGCGTCGTCGTCGCGGCGGTAGACCACGCCGGGCGCGATGATCTTCACCGGCGGCTTCTGCCGCAGCATGGTGCGGATCTGCACCGGCGACGTGTGGGTGCGCAGGAGCGCGTTCCCCTCGACGTAGAACGTGTCGGAGTCGTCGCGCGCCGGGTGGTCCGGCGGGATCGCCAGCGCCTCGAAGTTGTTCCAGTCGGTCTCGACCTGCGGTCCGGTCGCCACCTCGAACCCCAGCTCGCCGAAGATGGCCGCGATCTCGCGCCGCACCTGCGTGAGGATGTGGAGGTGCCCGCCCGGCAGCGGGCGGCCCGGCAGCGTGACGTCGAGCTGGCGCAGGAGGTCGGCGGCGCGCGCCCGGTCGGCGAGCCGGGCGAGGGCCTTGTCCGTCTCCGCCTCGATGAGATCCTTGGCGCGATTGGCCAGGACCCCCAGCTTGGGACGGTCGGCGGCGGGCAGCTGGCCGAGGCGCCGCATGACCTCGGCGATCGGCCCCTTCTTTCCCAGGTAGCGGGCCTTGTGGGCCCGGATCGCCTGCTCGGTCTGGAGATCAGAGATCTCGCGCGGGTACCGCGACCCTATCTCGGCCAGCTCGGCTCCCAGCTCTTCGACGGTGACGCTCACTTGCTCGGCCCTTTCCGGTCAGGCCGACCGAAGCGTGCGCTGACCGCGAGTGCGAGGTTCAGGCGATGGCGTTCGCCTGCTTGGCGACGAAGGAAAACGCGGCGGGGTCGGACACCGCCAGTTCGGCGAGCGACTTGCGATCGAGGGCGATGCCGGCCTTGCCCAGCGCGCCGATCAGCTTGGAGTACGACACGCCGATGGACCGCGCCGCGGCGTTGATGCGGACGATCCACAGCCGGCGGAAGTCACCCTTCCGCTCCCGGCGGTGGCGGTACATGAACGTCCACGCGTGCTGCACCGTCTCCCGGGCCGGCTTGTAGCAGTTGCCGCGCTTGCCGCGGTAGCCCTTGGCCCACTTCAGGATGCGGTTCCGCCGGCGGCGGGCTTTGAAACCTCTTTTCGCGCGAGGCATGAGTCAAACGCTCCGAGGCCGGGGAAATTAATGCCTTCTCCGGCCGTGCGCAAGGAAAATTTCAGTTCCCGTACGGCAGCATCGCCTTGATCTGGTGGACCTGCGTCTTGTCCACCAGCGCGTGCTTGCGCAGCCGCCGCTTCTGCGTCGGCGACTTCTTCTCCAGGATGTGGCGCCTGTAGGCCTTGTTCCGCTTCACCTTCCCGGTTCCGGTGAAGCTGAAGCGTTTCTTCGCGCCGGAATTGGACTTCATCTTGGGCATGGCTTTCCTCTTCTAATTACCTGATCTCGTTGGCGTGCGCCCCGCGACCGCCGGAGACGGGCCCGGGCCCGGCGTGGCCGGACGGACCGCGGGCGAGGGCTGCGGCCCCGCGGGCGCGGGGATGACCGGACCGGTCGGGCGCGGGGTCACGCCGGCGGCGCCCGGACCCGCGGCGGCCCCCGGCCGCGGCGGCTTGGGCGATACGGTCATGACCATGCGCTTGCCGTCCATCATCGGGATCTGCTCGACGTGGATGATGTCGGAGAGCTGCTTGACCACGTAGTCGAGCATCGCCTTCCCCGTCTCGGGGTGGACGATCTCGCGCCCGCGGAAGGCGATCACCAGCCGAACCTTGTTCCCCTCCTCCAGGAAGCGCCGGATGTGGCGCATCTTGAAGTCCAGATCGTGATCGTCCGTCTTGGGACGGAACTTGATCTCCTTGATCTCGATGACGCTGGCGTGCTTCTTGGCCTGTCGGGTCTTCTTCGCCTGCTCGAACTTGAACTTGCCGTAGTCCATGATCCGGCAGACCGGCGGCACCGCCTTGGGCGACACCTCGACGAGGTCGAGCCCGCGCTCCTCGGCGGTGCGCAGCGCCTCGTAGGTCGGCATCACGCCGAGCTGGGTCCCATCGTCGAGGATGACGCGCACCTCGGGCACGCGGATGCGGCGGTTGACGCGGTACGAGTCCTGTGCAGGCGGTCCTTGCGGTGGTCTAGAAATGTGTTTTCTCCCTGTT
>DATFWE010000345.1:0-47780 GCA_035259575.1 Haliangiales bacterium | reverse complement strand
CGCGTTCGTCGCCACCAAGGTGCCCACCGCCGCCGATCTGTCGGCCCAGACGATCGCCGCGCTCGACGCCTACGCCGCCGACTGGACGAAGCTGCGCGACGCCGCCTGCCGCGCGCGAGGGGCGCTGTCCGAGCGCGCCAGCGACCTGCGCATGGCCTGTCTGGACCAGCGGCGCCGCGACCTGGGCGCGATCGCGGGCGTGCTGGCGCGCGGGGACGAAAAGACCGTCTTCTACGCGGCCGACGTGCGCGCGGCGCTCGCGCCCCCGTCGGTATGCGACGACGTCGCCACGCTCACGAACATCCCCGCGCCCGCCCCGGCCATCCGCGAGCGCGTCGCCGAGACGCAGACGGCGCGCACCATCGCCGTCGCGCTGGGCAAGGCCGGGCGCCACGTCGACGCCATCGCCCGCCTCAACGACGTGGTCGCCGAGGCGCGCCGCCTCGGCTACGCGCCGCTCGAGGCGAGCGCGCTCCTCAGCCTGGGGACGATCCAGGCGACGATCTCCGACGTCGCCGCCGCGCGGCAGTCCTTCCTCGCCGGCGTCGCCGCCGCCGACGAGGGGCGCGACGACGCGACCAAGGGCGCGCTGTGGCTCGGGCTCGCCTACCAGCAGGGCGTCGTCCAGGGCCAGTTCGAGGAGGCCCACCAGGACATCCGCTACGCCGAGGCCGCGCTGCGCCGCGCCGAGACCGCCGGCATGGACGTGGCGGTGAAGCGGCTCAACCTGGATCAGATCGAGGCGCTGGTCCTGTTCAAGGAGTTGCGCACCAGCGAGGCGGACGTGGCCATGCAGCGGGCCCTGCGGCAGATCGAGCGGGCGAACCTCGCCGACCTCGACACCGCCACGCTGCTCATGAACTACGGCGTCATGTTGAAGAACGGGGGGCGCCTCGCCGAGGCCGAGGTCGAGTACCGCAAGGCGCTCGAGCTGTTCTCGCGCGCGACCACTGAGGCCCACCCGCAGGTGGCGGCCGTGTGGAACAACCTCGCCGACGTGCGCGCGGACACGGGCGATCTCGAGGGCGCGCTGGCGGCGGCGCGGACGTCGACCGGGCTGCGGGAAAAATATCTGCCCGGCAGCGTCCCCCTCGGCGTGAGCTACGTGAACCTGAGCGAGACGCTGCGGCGCCTCGGCAAGCTCGACGACGCGCTGGGATACATCCGCCGCGCCATCGACATCTTCACCGCCAAGCAGGGCCCCGAGAGCGCCTACCTCGCCTACGCCCTCGCCACGCTGGGGACCATCCTTCACGATCAGGGCAAGCCGGGCGAGGCGATCGAGCCGCTCGAGCGCGCGCTGAAGATCCGCGAGGCGGGCAAGACGCCGGCGCCGCTCCTCGCGGAGACGCGCCTCGCGCTGGGGAAGGCGCTGTGGGACGCGCGGCGCGACCCGCGCGGCCGCGCGCTCGTCGCCGAGGCGCGCCGCGGGCTGGCGGGCAAAGACCTCGCGGCCGCCGAGGCGTGGCTGGCCAAGAACGACAAGCCATGACCGAGTGTCCGGCGGAGAACACGCTCGCGGAGCTGGCGCGCGGGGGGCTGGACCGCGACGCCGCGCAGGTCGTGGAGCGGCACATCGATGGCTGCCGCGCCTGCGCCGAGCTGGTGGGCGTCCTGGCCAGGCTGCTCCACGAGCCCGACTCCCAGCTGTCCACGAGCCCGACGGAGAAGGGCGCGCCCTCGTTCCTGCCGCGCGGCGCGCGCGTGGGGCGCTTCGTCGTCGACGCGTTCCTCGGCGCCGGCGGCATGGGCGTCGTGTATCGCGCCGTCGATCCCCGGCTCGATCGTCCCGTCGCGCTGAAGCTCCTGCGCTCGGAGCTGTCCGGCGACGAGGCGCGCGCCCGCCTCCTGCGGGAGGCCCAGGCGATGGCGCGCCTCAGCCACCCGAACGTCATCGTCGTCTACGAGGTGGGGACGTTCGGCGGCCAGACGTTCGTCGCCATGGAGCTCGTCACAGGCCAGACGCTGCGCGACTGGCTGCGCGCGGCCAAGCGCCCCTGGCGCGCCGTGCTCGATCGGTTCGTCCAGGCCGGGCGCGGGCTCGCCGCCGCCCACGCGGCCGGCATCGTCCACCGCGATTTCAAGCCGGCGAACGTGCTCCTCGCGGCCGACGCCCGCGTTCGTGTCCTGGACTTCGGCCTCGCCCGCGCCGGCGCGGAGGCGCCCGCGCTCGACGCGTCCTCGCCCTCGCCCACGCCGTCGTCGCTGGCGGGCGAGATCACGGCGTCCGGCGCGCTGGTGGGCACGCCCGCGTACATGGCGCCGGAGCAGCGCGGCGGCCGGCGCGCCGACGAGCGCAGCGACCAGTACAGCTTCTGCGTGTCGCTCCACGAGGGCCTGTATGGCGAGCGGCCGGGGAACGCGCCGCCGCCCACCGGCGACGCCCCGGCGTGGCTCCGCCGCGCGATCGCACGGGGACTCGCGCGCGAGCCGTCGGACCGGTACCCGTCGATGGAGGCGCTGCTCGCCGCCCTCGCCGGCCCGCCCCGACGGTGGTGGCTCGGCGGCGCGGCGGCCGCGCTGCTCCTCGTCGCCGCGGCCGCGCCCGCGTTCGTCGCGCGGCCCCCCGCGTGCCCCGACGACGCCGGGCTCACCGGTGTGTGGGACGCGTCGCGCCGCGAGGCGCTCCACCGCAAGTTCCTCGCCACCGGGTCGCCCCAGGCCGAGGCCGGGTTCCAGGCCGCGGCCCAGTCGCTCGACGCCTACGCCCGCGCGTGGGCGCTGCGGCGCACCGCCGCGTGCGCCGGCCTCCGTCCGGGCGCGTCCGATCCGCGCGTCGCCTGTCTCGAGCAGCGCCGGCGCGACCTGGACACCGTGATCGGCCAGGCCATGGGCATCGACGCCGCGAACGTCGGGCGCGCGGCGTTCCTCACCAACGCGATCCCGCGCCTCGATCTGTGCGATCGCCCGACCGGGCCGGTCGCCGACGCCGCCGCGTCCCTGCAGCAGCCCGTCGAGATCGCGCGCACCCAGTGGGTGCTCGCCGGCGTGCTCGAGAACCTCGGGCGGACCTCCGAGGCGATGGCCCAGTACCGGCAGGTCCTCGACACGGCGCGCCGCCTGCGCTACGCGCCGCTCGAGGCCGGGGTGCTGAAGGACATCGGCACGCTCCAGACCGAGATCGGCGACCTGACGGGGGCGCGGCAGACGTTCCTCGCCGCGGTCGCCGCGGCGGAGGACGCGGGCGACGAGGTGACCAAGGCGGTCGTGTGGACGCGTCTCGCCCACATGGTGGGCTACGAGCAGGGCCGGCTCGCCGAGGGGCTCCAGTTTTGCCGCTACGCCGAGGCCGCGCTGGCGCGCGCCGAGACCCTGCGCGGCCCGCGCCCGATCGAGCGGGGCAACCTGGCGCAGACCGAGGCGGCGATGTACATGCGCGGCCTCGACTACGAGGCGGCCGGCCGGCTCTTCGCGATCGCGGTCGCGGCGGCCGACGCGATCGTGGACGCGAGCCCCGGCAAGGCCGGCGTGTACCAGAACTACGGCGTGTTCCTGGCGAACCAGCACCGCCTCGACGACGCGGACAGGATGTACCGCAAGGCGCTCGCGCTCTACGCCGAGTCGGTGAGCGAGCTGTATCCGGACGTGGCGATGCTGTGGAACAACATCGCCGATCTCGAGACGCAGAAGGGCGACCTCGACGCCGCGTACGCCGCGGCGCAGAAATCGGTGGCGCTGCGGGAGAAGGTGCTACCTGCCGAGTCCCTGCCGCTGGCGCTGAGCTACTACAACCTCGCCGAGGTGTCGATCCGGCGCGGGGACGACGCGGCCGCGGCGCCGTACCTCGACCGCGCGATCGCCATCATCCGCAAGCGGCAGGGGGACAAGTCGCCGTACCTTGGCTACGCATACACCACGCTCGGGCGGCGGCAGGTCTCGGCGGGGAAGGCCACCGAGGCGGCGGCGACGCTGGAGCAGGCGCTGGCGATCCGCGAGGCCAACCCCACGCCGCCCGAGCTCCTGGCGGAGACGCGCCTCGCGCTGGCGCAGGCGCTGTGGGCGGCGCGCAAGGATCCGCGCGCGCGGGCGCTCGCGGAGGCGGCGGCGCGCGGGTTCGCCGAGGGCAAGGACGAGAAGGGCGCGGGCGAGGCGCGCGCGTGGATGCGCGACCATCGGTAGCGCTAAGCTTCCGGCATGGAGCGCATCCACATCTCCGGCGGGGCGACCTGGGAGCCCATCATCGGCTACTCGCGTCTTGTGCGCGTCGGTCCCCACGTGTGGGTCACCGGGACGACGTCGTTTCTGCCCGGCGGGGGCCACGTCGGGGACGGCGACGCCTACGCGCAGGCCAAGCAGATCTTCGCCAACATCGCGACGGCGCTCGCGCAGGTCGGCGCGTCGCTCGACCACGTCGTGCGCACGCGCATGTACCTCACCGACATCGCGCGCGACTGGCAGGCGGTGGGGCGCGCGCACGGCGAGGCGGTCGGCCGCGTGCGCCCGGCGGCCACCATGGTCGAGGTCACGCGCCTGCTCGAGGAATGGATGATCGTGGAGATCGAGGTCGACGCCTACGTAGACTGATCGACCCACTCCCACAACGACCGTCCCTCGAGCACGGCGGCGAGCGGCGCCCGCGCGAGCGCGGAGCGGAGGATCGCCGCCGCGAGCGCCTCGACCCCGATGGGACGCCACCTGTCGAGGCGGAGCAGCCGCGTCACGCCCCCGAGCACGGCGGGCGGCTTGTGCCCTTCGCCCTCGAATGCCGACGGGCGGAAGATCGTCCACGGGATCCCCGCGTCGCGGACGATCGCCTCCGCCGCGGCCTTGGCCTTGAGGTACGCGCCCACCGGCCGGCCCGCGCCCACCGACGACAGGAGGACGATGTGGTCGACCGACGGCGCGCGCTTGGCCGCGGCCACGAGCTGGCGGGTCGTGCCGATGTCGCTCGTCTCGTAGGTGTCGCCGGCCGCGAACCGGCTCCGCATCGTGCCGATGAGCTGGACCACCGTGGTGCAGCCGGCCAGCGCCCGCTCGAGCGCCTCGGTGTCGGCGAGCTCGAGCACCGCCGCGCGCGGGTCGCGGCCGTCGCGCTCGTGGCGCGGCCGGAGGTGGGGCACCAGCGCGGCCCCCCTCGCGTCGGCGAGGCGCACCAGCGTCCGCCCCACCGCGCCCGTCGACCCCGCGATGAACGGTTTACGCTCCATGTTCCGCGGCGACGCCGTCCTCGATCTGCTCGGCCAGCGCGTCGTCGAGCGCGAGCGCGCGCCGCAGCCGCCCGAGGAAATCGATCTCCTCGTCGGCGATGTCGTCGTCGACCGCCGCCAGCCGCACCGCGGAGCGGTAGATGTCCTCTCGCTCCGGCGCGGAGAGCTCGGCGAGCCCGGCGTCGTCGAGGGCGACCTCCTCCTCGAGGAAGCCCCACGCGGAGTCACGCTCGTCGTCCGTGAGGTCGGACGTCTCGATCAGGCGCCGCAGCGCGTCCCCCTCCTTCTTCGCGATGAGGCCGTCGGCCCAGATCAGCGCGGCCCACACCTTGATCACCTTCAGCGTCTGTTCGGCCATGCGTCACTCTACCGTGGCGAGCGCCCCGGTGGCCGAAAGCTACCTTTCCCTACATTGTCGCTTTTCCCTTGCGCCACGCGCCCGATGGTCGGTAGATATCAAGGATGCGTCGGATCCATCACGTCATACACGGCAAAGCCGTCGACAGCGAACGCCGGGGCCCGGTGTACAACCCCGCCACCGGCGAGCAGACGGCCGAGGTCGCCTTCGCGTCCGCCGCGCAGGTCGACGAGGCCGTCACCTCCGCCAAGGAGGCTTTCGCCGCCTGGCGCGACGCGTCGCTGGCCAAGCGGGCGCGCGTCCTGTTCGCCTACCGGGAGCTCCTCGAGCGCCACAAGAACGAGCTCGCCGCGATCCTCACCAACGAGCACGGCAAGGTCTTCGCCGACGCGCTCGGCGAGGTCAACCGCGGCCTGGAGGTCGTCGAGTTCGCCTGCGGCATCCCCCACCTGCTCAAGGGGGAGCACGCCGAGAACGTGTCGTCGGACGTCGACAGCTACTCGCTCCGGCAGCCGCTCGGCGTGGTCGCCGGCATCACGCCGTTCAACTTCCCGGCGATGGTGCCGATGTGGATGTACCCGATCGCGCTCGCGTGCGGGAACACGTTCGTGCTCAAACCGTCGGAGAGGGACCCGTCCGCGTCCAACTTCTGCGCCAAGCTGCTCGCCGACGCCGGGCTCCCCGAGGGTGCGTTCAACGTCGTCCACGGCGACAAGGCGGCGGTCGATCGGCTGCTCGCGCACCCCGACGTCGCCGCCGTGTCGTTCGTCGGCTCGACGCCGATCGCGCGCTACATCTACGAGACGGGCACGCGCGCGGGCAAGCGCGTGCAGGCGCTGGGCGGGGCCAAGAACCACATGGTCGTCCTCCCCGATGCCGACATGGATCTCGCCGCCGACGCCGCGGTGAGCGCCGCGTTCGGCTCGGCGGGCGAACGGTGCATGGCGATCTCGGTGCTCGTGTGCGTGGGCGACGCCGCCGATCGGCTGCTGCCGAAGGTGCGCGAGCGCATCCGCCGGTTGAAGGTCGGCCCCGGGCTCGAGCCGGGCGTCGAGATGGGCCCGCTGGTCACGCGCGAGCACTGCGCGCGCGTGCGCGGGCTCGTCGACAAGGGCGTCGAGGACGGCGCGACTCTGCTCGAGGACGGGCGGGGGCTGGGCGGCCCCGGCTTCTTCCTCGGGCCGTGCCTGTTCGACAACGTCACCGCGCAGATGGCGATCTACAAGGAAGAGATCTTCGGGCCGGTGCTGTCGACGGTGCGCGCCAAGAGCTACGACGAGGCCCTCGCGCTCGTCCACGCCAACCCCTACGCCAACGGCGTGGCGGTGTTCACCGACGACGGCGGCGCCGCGCGCAAGTTCCAGCACGAGGTGCAGGTCGGCATGGTGGGGATCAACGTGCCCATCCCGGTGCCGATGGCCTACTTCTCCTTCGGCGGGTGGAAGTCGTCGCTGTTCGGCGACACGCACATCCACGGCAAGGAGGGGGTGCACTTCTACACGCGGGGCAAGGTGGTGACGGCGCGGTGGCCGGATCCGCGCTTCCGCGGGGTGGATCTCGGGTTCCCCCAGAATCGTTGATCCGGCATGGAGCGGGTGGAGACGCTCCAGCGCGAGAAGCGCGTGCTCTCGCGCGCCGAGTTCGAGAAAAAGTACGCGCACCTCTGGCTCATCGTCGAGCTCGACGACAGCGAGCGGCAGGCGCTGTTCCGCACCATGGTGTCGAGCGCCCGGCGCAGGCCCCCCACCCGCCGCACGCGCGGGGGGAGCATGGCCGCCGACCTCGACGTCGAGCCGGACCGGTACGGCCTCTACCGGCTGACCAAGACGGGCAACAACCCGTGGAGCGACCGCGTGTGCGTCGGCCGCGCGGCGAACAACGACGTCGTGCTGAAGAACGATCGCATCTCCAAGCTGCACGCGTACTTTCACCGCCAGCGCGGCGTGTGGCGCCTGTCCGACGCCCGGAGCGCGAACGGCACGCGCCTAGACGGCTCCCTCGTCCCCGCCGGCGACGGCCTCGAGGTGAAGGGCGGCCAGCAGGTGTCATTCGGCACGGTCGCGGGTGAGCTGATCGCGTCCGCGGAGCTCTACGACGCGCTATAGTCCTCCCGCTCATGCGAGCCGGCATCAACGCCCCGGTCGTGGTGCAGCAGTGACGAAGCGCGCCGTCGTCGCCGTCTGGCTCGTCTGCCTCGCCGCGTGCGGCGGCGCCCGCACCGCCGGGAGCCCGTCCCGCTTCGCCGCCGACGCCGACGCGTTCTACTGGTCGTACTATGAGCGCAACCCCAAGGAGGGCGTCGTCCTCGGCCACCATCGCTTCGACGGGCGGCTCCCCGACGTATCGCCGGCGGCGCTTGCCGCATGGGGCGCGGCGATGGCGCGCGCCGAGGCGACGCTCGCGGCCTACGCCCCCGCGTCGCTGTCCCCGACGGAGCGGCTGGAGCGCGAGGTGCTGCTGCGCCGGATCGCCGGCGACCGGTTCCAGCTCGAGCGCCTGCGCGTGCCGTTCCGCGTGCCGATGTACTACCTCCTCCCGCTCGAGCTCACCTACTACGTGAGCCGCGACTACGCGCCCGCGGCGGAGCGCGCCAAGGCGGTGGCCGCGATCGCACGCGGCACGCGCGCCTACCTCGAGCAGGCGGCGGCCAACCTGCCGCCGCGCGTCCCGCGGCCGTGGATCGCGACGACGATGCTGATGGTGGCCGGGGCGCGCAGCTTCGTCGCCAAGGACGTCCCCGCCGCGTTCGGCGCGTTCGCCGGCGCGCCGGAGCTTCCGGCCGCGCTGGCGGACATGGACGCGGCGCTCGCCCAGTTCGGCCGCACCGTGGCCGCGCGCGAGCCCACCGACGACTTCGCCCTGGGCGAGAAGGACTTGCTCGACTACCTCGACGCCACCGAGGGCGTGCGCGTGGACCTGGCGACGCTCCGGCGCATCGCCGACGAGGCGCTGGCGCGCGATTCGCAGGCCATCGCCGCGGCCGCCCGGGCGGTCGACCCGGCGGGCGACGTGGCCGCGGTCGTGCGCCGGCTGCCGCGCCCCCCCGTCGACGGGGTGGTCGCCGCGGCCGCCCGCCAGGCGCAGGAGATGCGGCGGTTCCTCGTGGACAAGGACATCGTGACGATCCCCGCGGACGATCCGGCCGAGGTGCGCGAGACGCCGCCGTTCATGCGCTGGAACTTCGCGTTCCTCGACTCGTCGGGGGCGTTCGAGCCGCGGCCGCTGCCGAGCTTCTACTACGTCACGCCGCCGGAGCCGGACTGGCCGCGCGAGAAGCGCCTCGCGTTCCTCCCCAGCGAAGTCGACCTTCTGTTCACCACCATCCACGAGGTGTGGCCCGGGCACTTCCTCCACAAGCTCCACATCGACCGCAACCCGTCGCGGATCTTGAAGAGCTTCTGCTCCTACCAGATGAGCGAGGGGTGGGCGCACTATGCCGAGGAGATGATGTGGGACCAGGGCGTCGGCGGCGGCGACCCGAAGGTGCACATCGGCCAGCTCACGAACGCGCTCCTCCGGGACGTGCGCTTCGCGTCGGCGCTCGGCCTCCACGCGGGCGGCATGTCGGTCGCGGGCTCGGCGCGCCTGTTCCTGACCCGCGCCTACGCCGGCGACGAGGAAGCGATGCAGCAGGCCGTGCGCGGCACGTTCGACCCGCTCTACTTCAACTACGCGCTGGGGAAGGTGATCATCAACAAGCTGCGCGCCGACTGGATGAAGGCGACGGGCAAGGGGCTCAAGGCGTTCCACGATGCGTTCCTCGACCACGCGTGCGCGCCGCTGCCGATCATCCGTCGCGAGATGATGGGGGAGGCGGGGAGCCTCCTGTGACGACGGCGTACGACGTCGTCCCCTACCTGTCGTTTCCCTATCCGGCCACCCACCCCGACCGACTGGAGCTCCTCGGCCACCTGTTCGGGATGGCGCCGGCGCCGCCGCCGCGCGCGCGCGTGCTGGAGATCGGCTGCGCCGCGGGCGGGAACCTCCTGCCCGTCGCGGAGATGTACCCCGCGGCGATCTGCGTGGGCATGGACCTGGCGGAGTCGGCGATCGCCCAGGGGAACGAGATGGTGCGCGCGCTCGGCCTCGGCAACGTGGAGCTTCGCCGCGCCGACATCCTCGATCTCGACGCGGGCTGGGGCACGTTCGACTACATCATCTGCCACGGCGTGTACTCGTGGGTGCCCGACCCGATCAAGGCGAAGCTCCTCGACGCGTGCGCCGCGCTCCTGGCGCCGCGGGGCATCGCGCTCATCAGCCACAACGTCAAGCCCGGCTGGTTTCCGCGGGCGATGGCGGGCCAGATGATGCGCTACCACGTGGCGGGGCTGCCGGACCCCGCGGCCCAGACCGCGGCGGCGCGCGAGTTCATCGAGTTCCTCGTGCGCACCGCGAGCGTCGCCGGGTACCGCGAGGCGCTCGTGCGCGAGCGGGACCTGGTGCTGCCGTCGGCGGACTGGTACCTGTTTCACGACCAGCTCGCGCCGATCAACGACGGCTGCTGGTTCTGGGAGATGGCGGACGCGCTCAAGGCGCGCGGGCTCCAGTACCTGGGCGACCCGCACATCCCGCTCATGATGCCCGACCTCCATCCCGAGGCCGTGGCCGCGCTGGCGAGCGTCAACGACGTCATCCGGACCGAGCAGTACCAGGATTTCCTGACGTGCCGGACGTTTCGCATGACCGCGGCGTGCCGGTCGAACCTGACGCTCGATCGCGGCCTCACGCGCCGGCACATCCAGGAGCTGTGGCTGGGCACGTCCGCCCAGTGGCCGGCGGACGCGGATTTCGACTCGACGGCGCCGGTCACGTTCCGCACGTTGAATCAGGCGTGGGCGGAGATCGAATATCCGCCCACCAAGCGGGCGCTGCGGCGGATGCGCGCGGCGCATCCCGGGTGGGTGCCGTTCGCCGACGTGTGCCCGCCCGAGGACGCCGACCAGGTGGCGCTGGACCTCCTCGCCTGCTTCGCCGCCGGGGTGGTCGTCGGCTGGCGGCGCCCGCCGCTGTTCGTGACCGAGATCGGCGAACGGCCGACCGCGACGCCGCTGGCGCGGCTGCAGACGCGCCGGGGCCCGCAGGTGACCAACCGCCGCCACGAGAACATCACGCTCGACGAGGTCGCGCGCGCCGTGCTGGTCGAGTGCGACGGCAGCCGCCCGCGCGCGGACCTCGCCGCGGACGTCGTCGCCAAGCTCGCGGGTCACGCGCTGCTGGTGGCGTGAGCGACGCCTATGGACCGGCGTCCGGAACGTCCCACTTGCAGCCGGTCGTCTCGCAGTGCGAATGGCCCGGACAGCAGATCGACGTGGACGTGGGGCAGCAGCCGCCGCGGCAGTCGCCGACCACGGTCACCGTCATCCCGTCCGGCGTGGGACACGTCGTGGGCGGCCAGGCGCAGCCATGCTCGCCGCAGGTTTGACCCTCCGAGCAGCAGCCGTTCTGGAAATGGTCGGTCGCACAGCAGGTGTAGCCCGCGGCGCAGGCATACGGCTGCCCGTCGCGGGGCGGGCAGCAGGGCCCGGGGGGAATGACATCCTGCCAGCTCGCGGGGATCGGGTACGCCGGCGGGCACCACTTGCCGCTGCAGCATTGACAGTTGGGGCAGTTCCCCGGATATGCGGCGGGATCGCACGTGCTCGGGTCTCCGGCGTCGCCGCCCATGCTGGCATCCCCACCGGACCCGCCGGCGTCGATCGGGCTTGTGCCGGCGTCGCTCGCGTCGCAGTGGACGTCCCAGCCCTCGACGTCGTCCCGCGAGAACACGCCCACCGCGTACCAGGCGCACCCCACCGCGTGCACGGGTCCGGCCATCCGGTCGTCGGCGCCGGGCATGAGGGACGCCTGCCCCATCATGGCAAGGGCGAATTCCCGGAACGTGAAGATCGGGGGAGCCGCCGCCAGGACGGAATAGTAGAGGTCCCGCGAAGCTGCCCAACCGATCGGATTCGTCACCTGCACCCCCGAGTGGTCGTTCGTGCCCCCGACGGTGAGGAGGTACCATGCATTGGTGGCGATGTAGCCGTTCCGATGCGGATCCGACGTGTCGTGGTCGTAGCTGTCCATGTGATCCGGAAACCAGCTCTGGCTCGGATGGGCGAGATCGATCGGCTGGCACGTGCCGCGCGGGCAGCGGCCCTCGCCATAGAGGCTGTTGTTCCGCGGGTCGGGCGCGAAGTAATTCTCGACGAACTCGCCGAAGCAGTCCGCGAGCGACTCGTTCAGGGAACGCGCCTCGGGGAGCGCCAGGAAGAGGAGCCCGCCGATCGTGCGGTTGACGACGGCGTGCGCGAACTCATGGCCGCACCCGTCGAGCGCGGCTGCGGTGGTGAGCTCCCAGCCGTATCGGCCCGGATTGGCGGCGAAGTGAAGGCTGTCGATGTTGTCCCACCAGGCGGCGCCGCGCGCGAGCAAGTCCGGCTCGTTGAGGACGATCTTGATCGGCGCGCCGAGGCCGTCATAGGAGTAGCGGTGGTGGACGGTCTCCCAGTACTCCTCCACCTTGGCCAGGTTGCTGAAGGCGTCGACGTCCGCGCCCGGATTCGGGTCCAGCGCGGCCCACGGGCTCAAGCTCGGCGAGCGGATGAGCGTGGGCGAGAAGGCGGTGCGCGCGGTCATCTCGTTGTGGGCGGGGCTCACCAGCCGCTCCATGCTGTAGTACCCGGCGATCAGTCCGAGCGTCCCCTGCGACACCTCGATCTGCTTGACGTCGCTCGCGTCGCCGACGGCGTACCAGCGGACGCCGCGACCGGTGGCGACGTAGGATAGATCTTCCTCCGCGGCGTCCCGGGCATCGAGGATCGCGCCCGAACGCGCGTCGACGGCGTAGACCATCGCCTGGCGCAGCGGCGGCGCGTCGGGGTCCGGCGTCTCCATCGAGCTCTCGGGCAGCGTGAAGGAGACGAGCATGCGATAGCCCAGCGCGGGCGGGTCGCCATGAAGCAGCGTCAGCTCGGGTCGGTCGGCGGGCGCCTCCGGGTCGCGGAGCGCACCGGAGGGAAAGCGCGCGAGCATGTCAGCGCGCGCCAGGGCCAGCGCGGTGGCGGAATTGATCGCCGGCGCGACGTTGACGCCTTGCAGCCCGGGAACGTAGAGCGTCGTGACGTACGCGATGCGCCCCCGGCCGTCGAAGTGCATCGCCAGCCGCGCCCCCTCGACCGACGCCGCGCCGACGTGTTGCGCGAACACCGCGTGGGTCGCGCCGAACGCGCCCGGGCCGGCGACCCGCACCAGCGCCAGCTCGGCGTCGGGATCCCGCATGCGGAAGATCGCCGCGTGGCGGCGGAAGAACTCCATCGCGGCCGCGTCGGCGGTCTTTCCGTCGACCAGGATGGGTGCCGGCGGGCGCTTCGGCTGGAGGTAGGTGACGTTCGGCGACGGCTGGACGACGATCCAGCTCACGCCGGTGTCGTTCTCCAGCTGCGCCATCGGATTCGCGACGGGCGCGCTGCAGCCCCACGCGAGGGCCAGCGTCAAGACGGGGACGCGGTTCATGGGGAGCCTCGGAGTCGACGCGAGTGCAACCGACGGGCCGGGTCGTCGCAGCGGGATCTCGTACGTTTGCATCGGACAGGCTCGGACTGCCCATGGGACGGTCCCCGTGTGGTACCTTCCGCGCTTGCATGGACGCCGCGCACGATGAGCCTCCTCGCAAACCGCCCGGCACTCGTGAGTTCACCCCGCGCGCGGTGAGCGCCGGGATGGTGGTCGCCGTCATCATGGGCGCCGCCTACCCGTACATCGTCCTCAAGCTGGGGTTCGGTCCCAACGTCTCGGTGGTGGCGGCGATCCTCGGCTATCTGATGCTGGGGATCCTCTACCGCGACTTCAACCGCTGGGAGAACAACATCGTCCAGACCGCGGGCACGTCGGCGTCGCAGACGGCGTTCATGTGCATCCTCCTGGCGGCGTTCGACCTGCTCCATCAGTCCAGGACGGTGAAGTTCGACTTCAGCCCCACGCCGTGGCAGTCGTTCCTGTGGCTCGCCGCCGCCAGCGTGCTCGGTCTGCTCCTGGCGGTGCCCCTCCGCCGCCACTTCATCGTCGACGAAAAGCTCACCTACGCCGACGGCGTCGCCGCCGGCGAGACCATCATCGTCCTCGACTCGCGCGGCGCCGAGGCGCGCGGCGCGGCGATGGCGCTGCTCCTCGGCAGCATCGTCTCGGGCGTCCTGTGGCTGCTCGAGCAGGAGGCGGTGGGCGCGCACCTCCCGGAGGTCGTGGCGACGACGTTCTTCGGCCTGGCACTCCCCGGGATGAGCGCGGGCTTCTCGGTCAGCCTGCTCAGCATCGGCTCGGGGATGATCGTCGGCAACCGCATCAACATCAGCATGGGCATCGGCAGCATGCTGTCGTGGGTGATCGGCCCGCACATCCTCATGCACTACGGCGTCATCGCCGAGGGGGCGAGGCGCAACGACGTCATCTACTGGGTGATGTGGCCGGCCACCGGCATGCTGATCGCCGGGGGGCTCACCGCGCTGTTCCTGCGCTGGCGCGTGCTCGCGCGCACGTTCCAGAGCCTCCGCGCCGACGCCATCCGCGGCGACGAGTTCCCGCTCAAGTGGGTCATCGGAGGCGCGCTCGTGTCCTCCGCCGCGCTCGTCTACATCCAGGAGGCGTACTTCGGCGTGGCGGCGTGGCTCACCATCATCTCGATCCTCCTGGCGCTGCCGCTCATGCTCGTCGGGCTGCGCGTCCTCGGCGAGACCAACTGGGGGCCGATCAGCCAGATCTCCAACATGATGCAGGCGCTGTTCGCGGCGCTCGCGCCGCGGAACCTCATGGCCAACATGGGCTCGAGCGGCACCACCGGGACGATCGCCACCTCGTCCGAGGCGATCATGCAGGACTACAAGGTGGGGCACATGATCGGCTCGACGCCGCGCTACCTCACGTACATGCAGCTCCTCGCCGCGCCGGTGGGCGCGGCGGTGGTCGCGTACATCTACCCCGTGCTGCGCGACGTCTACGGCGTCGGCGGGAACGGGCTCAGCGCGCCGGCGTCGGTGCGCTGGCAGGGGTTCGCCGAGATCCTGTCGGGCGGCTTGTCCGCGCTGCCGCCCGATCGGATGTGGGCGTTCCTCGTCGGCACCGCGGTGGGCATCCTGCTCACGCTTTTCGAGACCCGCTGGAAAAAGTGGACGCCGTCTCCGACGGGCCTGGGCATCGGCATGCTCGTGCCGGGGGCGGTGGTGTTCACGATGGTGCTCGGCGGCATCGCCGGGTCGATCTGGGCGAGGGTCGACCCCAAGCGCGCCGACAAGCTGTCCACGCCGCTTGCGTCCGGGCTCATCGCCGGGGAGGCGATCGTAGCGGTCGTGCTCGCGATCATACTTTTCGTGGTGGAGAGAAGCCATTGATCCACGTCCTCCTGATCGCCTACGCGTTCGTCCCCGACGGGACGGCGACGCGGCCGCTCGACGCGCCATTCCCGCCTCCGGCGGGCATGGCGCGCGTCGAGGTCGAGGAGGGCTCGTTCGGCGCCTGGCTCCGCCGCCTGCCGCTGCGGCCGCCGGGCGCGCCGGTGCGCTCGTTCAAGGGCGTCCAGATCCTCGCCGGCGACGACCCGCGCCTCGCCGCCGTCGCCGAGCTCGACGTGGGGACGCGCGACCTGCAGCAGTGCGCCGACTCGATCCTCCGCCTCCACGCCGAGTGGATGTGGGACGCCGGGCGGGCGGGCGAGCTCGACTATCCGCTGGTCGACGGCAAGAGGGTCTCGTTCCGCGGCACGACGCGTGAGGCGTTCCGCCGCTACCTGGTCCACATCTTCGCCTACGCCAGCACCCTGTCGCTCGACAAGTACGCCCGCAAGGTCGACCGCGCCGACGTCCGCCCCGGCGACTTCTTCGTCATGGGCGGGAGCCCGGGGCACGCCGTGCTCATCCTCGACATCGCGCGGGACAAGGACGGCCGCCGCGCGGCCCTGCTCGGCCAGGGCTTCATGCCCGCCCAGGACTTCCATGTCCTGCGCGCGCCCGACGGCACCGCGTGGTTTCCGCTCGACGGCGACGAGATCGCGACGCCGTTCTGGCGGCCGTTCCGATGGAAGAATCTGCGGAGGCTGTGAGACAATCGCCCCATGCGGGGATCGTGGCTCGCGTGCGTGCTCGTCGGCGGCTGTGCCGCTGCGCCCGGCGCGGCTCCCGAGCCGGATCGGATCGGCGAGGAGCTGTCGGCGAGCGGCGAGACGGTCGTCCTCGTCACGCTGCGCCAGCCGCCGGGGAAGGCGCAGGACGTCCTGTCGCCGGCGCGGCTCGACGCGGTGGCTCGGCAGAATCGCGCCTTCGCCGCGTCGCTCGACGGCGCGCACGCGCGCGCGCGCCGCACGTTCGCGACGTTCGCCGGCGCGATCGTGTCGGTCGACGCCGACGGCTACGCGGCGCTCCAGGCGCGCGCCGACGTCCTTGCCGTCGAGCCCGATCTGCGGGTGCGCGCGCACGATCTGCAATCGATCCCGCTCATCCGCGCCAACCTGACCCAGACCGCCGGCGCCAGGGGCGCGGGCGTCGCCGTCGCCGTCCTCGACACGGGGATCCGGGCGACGCACCTTGACCTCCGCGACGCCGTGCTCGGCCCCGGGCAGCACTTCCTCGATCAGGGCGCCACCGTCGGCCCAGGCGCCGCGGACGACCACGGCCACGGCTCCAACGTCTCCGGCGTCATCGCCTCGCGCGGCGTCGTCGCCGCGAACGGGCCCGGCGTCGCGCCCGAGGCGCGCATCGTCCCGGTGAAGGTCCTCGACAGCCAGGAGAGCGGGTGGACGACCGACTGGATCGCGGGGCTCGATTGGGTCGTCACCAACCAGAACGCGTTCGGCACGCGCATCCGCGTCGTCAACATGAGCCTCGGAACGGACGTCCGCACTGCCAGCTGCCCCTGCGACCACGACAACCAGACGGCGATGAAGATGATGCTCGACCGCGTGCGCGCCGCCGGGATGGTCGTGACGGTGTCGAGCGGCAACGCCGGCGACACGGCCCAGCTCCCGTACCCCGCCTGTTTCTCGACGGCGATCGCCGTCGGCGCCACCTACGACGCCGACATCGGGCGGCAGCCGACGAACGGGACGTACAAGACGGCGTTCGGCTCGAGCTGGCCCGCGTGCGCCGACACCACGGGACCGCGCGCGTTCGCCTGCTTCACCAACCGCAACGTCTGCGTCCAGCTGGTCGCGCCCGGCGCGGCGATCACCTCCGACGGGTTCACGAGCGACACGGCGCTGACGACGTTCTTCGGCACCAGCCAGGCCGCGCCCCACGCCGCCGGCATGGCGGCGGTCATCCTGGGCGCGCACCCCGGCCTCGGCGTAGACGACGTCGAGCGTGCCCTCCTCACCTCCCCAACGACCGTCGCCGACCCGGTGCTGTCCCGGACCTACGCGTTCCTCGACGCGGTGGAGTCGCTCGCCGCGGCGGAATGCACGGACGGCTGCAACCCGCGGAGCTCGTGCGAGGTCGCGGCCTGCAACGGCTCCCGCGTCTGCGCGCACACCCCCATGAGCCCGGGGTCGCCCTGCGGCGACGTCACCTGCGCCGGCGGCACCCGCTCCGCGCCCACCTGCGACGCGTCCGGCGCCTGCGCCGCGCAGACGACGAGCTGCGGCGCCTACCAGTGCAATGCCGCCGGCGACGAATGCCTGGCCTCGTGCACGCTCCAGAGCGACTGCGCGAGCGGCCACACCTGCCAGGGGCGAAGCTGCGTCGCCGCGGCTCCGTCGGACGGGGGCGGCTGCCAGACCGCGCCCGGCGCGCCCCCGTGGGCGGCGCTCGCCCTCGCGGCCCTGCTCGTGATAAAGAGGCGTCGATGGACCCGGTAGTCCGCACGCTCTCCTGCCCCAACTGCACGAAGAGCGTCAACGTGCGCGTGATCCCCGATGCGCACAAGCACACGTTCCACTGCCCCCACTGCAAGCAGATCGTGACCGCGACCGTGTAGCCGTCCCCGGGGACGTCCCAGGGACCGCGCCACCCCGACGCCGCGCAACCACCTGATCGCGCGTGCCCGCGCGCGCGCACGTCCGTTGCACGCGAGTCGCCGAGGAGGTGGGCCCATGAGCGGTGCCACTATGAGACGACGCGGCACGGCCGTCGCCCTCTGCCTGCTCGGCGCCGGCGGAGCGCACGCGGCGGAAGCTACGCATTCGGGGAAGCTCGGCATCGGGGGGTCGCAGACGACGGGCGGCGTCACCGGCGTGAACGTCGTGTACTGGCCGGGACCGTTCGCCCTCGACTTCACCGCCGGCCTGGACCTCACCTTCCCCTCCGACGGAAACGGGGCAGTCCGGTTCGTCCTGGCCGCGGGTGCGTTCTACCCGCTCCTCGCGTCGACCGGCGCCGACTTCTCCATCGGCGGGCGGTTCGACTTCGGCGTGGGCAAGGTCACGTACGGCCCCGGTACATCGCCGGAGGCCGGCCTGCAGATCGACTTCGAGATCCCGGCGCGCCTGGAGTGGTGGGTCACCGACCATTTCAGCTTGCACGCCGAGCTGGGGCTCGCGATCGAGATCGTCACCAACACGACGCGCGTGTTCGCGGCCGCCGGCGGCAACGCCCAGGCGGACGGGTTCGGCATCGTGCTCCCCGGGACGCGGGTGGTGGGCACCGGCGGGTTCACCTTCTACTTCTAGCGAGGGATGCCAATGCGCAAGATGCTCATCTGCGTCGTCCTTCTGGCCTCCGCCGCCGCGCTCGCCCAGGAAGAGGAGCGCGGCAGCGCGCCGCGCCGGCCTCCGCCCGAAGACAAGCGCCCGCCCCTCCCCGGCGAGCCTGCGGTCGCCGTCGAGGCGGAGCCCGAGGTCCACAAGCTCTTCGGCGTCGGCGCCGGCGGCACGATGTCCGGGCTGCGCGGGATCGAGGCCGAGATCTACCTTGCCGACGTCATGATCGACGGGCACTTCGCCCTGAGCCTGTTCAACCAGGATCCCAAGGCGACGTTCGGCGCCGCGGTGGGAGTGTTCTACCGGCTCAAGCTATTCCGCTTCGTCGCGCTCATGCCCGGCGCCCGCTTCGCGCTCGGCTACCGCACGACCAGCGGGTACGTCCCCGGCGGCGAGATCGTCGCCTCCAGCGTGCAAGTGGCGATCGAGACGCCGCTGCGGGTGGAGATCTACCTCGGCGACCTGTTCTCGGTGCACGCCGAGCTCGGGCCCGTGTTCACGTTCATCACCCAGGGCACCGGGACCCTGGGCCAGAGCTGGGCGGGCGTCGCCAAGGGCGTCTACATCGAGGCGACGCACACCGATCTCATCGGCACGCTGGGCTTCACCGTGTTCCTCAAGTAAAGTCCCGGGGTGCGCCGGGTCGTTCTCGTCGACGGCAGCTCGCTCGTCTTCCGCGCCTACTACGCCGTCCCGGCCGCGCTCGCCACCGCGTCGGGCATCCACACCAACGCGAGCTTCGGCTTCGCCCTCATGTTCCGCAAGCTGTTCGCGGGGAAGAAGCCCGACTTCGGCGCGGTGGTGTTCGACTCCCCCCAGCGGACGTTCCGCGAGGAGAAGTTCCCCGCGTACAAGGCGCACCGCGCGCCGATGCCGCCCGAGCTCGCCGAGCAGTTGCCGTGGATCGACCTCGTCGTCGAGAAGAACCGTTTTCCCTTGCTGCGCGTCCCCGGGTACGAGGCCGACGACGTCATCGGCACGCTGACCGATCGCGCCGTGGCCGACGGGATGGAGGTGCTGATCGTCTCGGCCGACAAGGACTTCGTGCAGCTCCTGGGGGAGAACGTGCGCATGATCGACACCCTGCGCGACGTCACCTACGACGTGGAGCTGGCGCGCAAGAAGTGGGGGATCAAGCCGGAGCAGATGGTCGACCTCCTGGCGCTCATGGGCGACGAGTCCGACGGCATCCCCGGCGTCCCCGGCATCGGGCAGAAGGGCGCGTCGCAGCTGCTGGAGGCCCACGGCTCGCTCGACGGGCTCCTCGCCAACATCGACGCAATCAAAGGAAGGGCGGGGAAGGCGCTCGCCGACCACCGCGAGCAGGCGCTGCTGTCGCGCGACCTGGCGACGATCGACCGCCGCGTGCCCCTCGACGTCGCGCTCGACGACCTGGCGATCGTCCCGCCCGACCGCGCCGAGGTCAACGCGCTCTACAAGGAGCTCCAGTTCTACTCCCTCCTCGACGAGGAGGCGCGGGCGGAGGCGGCGGGCCCGGCGCCGGGGCGGACCGCGGCCGGCGCCGCCGAGGCGCGCGCGCTCCTCGCCGCCCTCCCCGCCGGCCCCGTCGCCGTGTTCCCGGTGCCCGCCGCCCTGCCGTTCGGCCCGATCGCCGGCATCGCGTTCGCGGCCGGCGACGACGCGTTCTACCTCCCCGGCGAGCTGTGGCGCGAGGCGCGCGCGTTCCTCGCCGACGCGGCGCGGCCCAAGGTCGCCCACGACGCCAAGCGGTTGTGGCAGCTCCTCGCCGCGGCCGGCGCCGCGCTCGGCGGCGTCGCCTTCGACACCATGCTGGCGTCGTTCCTCATCGAGCCGGTGAAGTGCATCCCCCACCGCCCCGAGCAGCTCGCCAAGGAGTATCTGGTGCGCGCGCTGCCCAAGGAGCTCGACCCGATCGCGTCGGTGCGCGCGGTGGCGGAGCTTCATCCCATCCTCGCCGCCAAGCTCGCCGAGCTCCCCTGCGCCGGCGAGCTCGCGCGCCTCGAGCTGCCGCTGGCGTTCGTCCTCGGCCGCATGGAGCTCGACGGCGTGAAGGTCGATCGCCAGGACATGGGGCGCATCGGCGTGGAGCTCGCCGCCGAGCTCGCCGCGCTGGAGGCGAAGGTCCACGCCGCCGCCGGGCACCCGTTCAACATCGGCTCGCCCAAGCAGCTCGGCACGGTGCTGTTCGACGAGCTCAAGCTGCCCGTCATCAAGAAGACCAAGACCGGCTGGTCGACGGATCAGGAGGTGCTCGAGCGGCTCGCGGCCAAGCACGACATCGCCCGCCTCGTCGTCGAGCACCGCCGGATCGCCAAGCTCATCAACACCTACACCGACGTCCTGGGTGCGGCGATCCGCCCCGAGACCGGCCGGGTGCACGCCGTCTTCCAGCAGACGACCAGCGCCACCGGGCGCCTGATCTCGACCGACCCCGACCTGCAGCGCACGCCCGTGAAGACCCCCGAGGGGAAACGCATCCGCCGCGCGTTCGTCGCCGAGCCGGGCAACGTCCTCCTCAGCGCCGACTGGAGCCAGATCGAGCTCCGCGTGCTCGCGCACGTGTCCGAGGACCCGCTGCTCGTCGATTCGTTCCGCCGCGGGATCGACGTCCATCGCCGCACCGCCAGCGAGATCTTCGCCAAGCCCATGGACGCGGTGACCGCCGACGAGCGCGGCGCGGGCAAGACGATCAACTTCGCGACCATCTATGGACAGGGCGCGACCGCGCTGGCGCAGAACCTCGGCATCCCGCGCGCCGAGGCGCAAGCCTACATCGACGGGTACTTCCGGAGCTATGCCGGGGTGCGCGCCTGGCTCGATCGCACGATCGCCGAGGCGCACCGGACCGGGCGGGTGACGACGATCTTCGGACGCCACCGCATCATCCCCGAGCTGTCGTCGAAGACCCCCACCGACCGCATGACGGGCGAGCGCATGGCGGCCAACACGCCGATCCAGGGCTCGGCCGCGGACCTGTGTAAGCAGGCCATGGTCGACATCGCGGCGCGCCTCGCCGCGGCGGGGCTCCGCGCGCGCATGGTGATGCAGATCCACGACGAGCTCGTGTTCGAGGCGCCCGAGGGCGAGGCCGAACCGCTGGCCGCGCTGGTCAAGGACGCGATGGAAAACGTACGCCCGCTGGCGGTGCCGCTCGTCGCCGATGTCGGCGTGGGCAAGAGCTGGGCGGAGGCCAAGGAGTGACCATGCTTCGCACGTTGATCGTGGGACCGGACGGGCCGGCGCGCGTCGTCGAGGGCGAGGGCGGGGTGTGCGCGCCCGCCGAGGGAGAGATCCGCTGGATCGACCTCACCAAGCAGGACGAGCCGCAGCTCGGCCTCTTGCAGAAGTGCTTCGGGTTCCACCCGCTGACGATCGAGGACTGCCTGCACTTCGACCAGCGCCCGAAGATCGAGGAGTACGGCGGGTACCTGTTCGTGGTCGTGCACAGCTTCTTCTCCGCGTCGGGCGACATCTGCGACCTCGAGCCGCTCGAGCTCCACGCCTTCCTCGGCAAGGGCTACCTCGTCACCGTGCACGACGGCGAGATCGATCCCCTGTCCAAGGTGTGGACGCGCGTGGCCGGCGACGCGACGCTGCCCCGCCGCGGCGCCGACTACCTCCTCTATCTCGTGGTGGACGCGATGGTCGACACCGACTTCGTCCTCCTCGACGGGATCTCCGACGCGCTCGACGAGATCGAGGAGACGATCGTCACCAAGCCGGTCGCGACCGACCTGTCGCGCATCTTCTCCCTGCGCCGCACCCTGGTGATGATGCGCAAGGTGTTGTCGCCGGAGCGCGACGTGTTCGCGCTCCTGGCCAAGCGGGGGCACGAGGCGCTGAGCGACAAGACGAGCGTCTACTTCCGCGACGTCTACGACCACCTCGTGCGCATCTACGAGTCGATCGACACGAGCCGCGATCTCCTCGGCAACGCGCTCGAGGCGCACCGCTCCGTCCTGGCCCAGCGCACCAACGACGTGATGAAGCAGCTCACGATCCTGTCCGCCGTGTTTCTGCCCCTCACGTTCGTGACCGGCTTCTTCGGGCAGAACTTCGAGGCGCTGCCGTACAAGTCCGAGCCCCTCATGTGGGGGGCGATCGCATCGTGCCTGGTCATACCGCTGGCGCTGGTGAGCTGGTTCCGCCACAGGAAATGGTTCTGACCTCCCGGGAACGCAACAACCTGCAACATCGCGAAGTTGCACCCTCGGCGAGGCTTTTCGGCCATTTGGACGTCCACTTCCTGGGCATAAATGGTGCAACCCGAGGCCCGGTACGGACACACTACCGATGATGACCTTACCCGTGACCGAGCTCGACGAGGTGGAGGGCCCCCCGTCGTTCGGGCAGCGGCTGCGGCGGATCGCGGCCATCCCCGTGCGGATGCTGGGCGCGCTCCTCCTGCCGGATCGCACGATGCCCGGGGTGGTCGCGGACGCGCGCTTCGCCGCCCCGCTGCTGTTCGTCGTGGCGTGCGGGCTATTCTCCGCCTGGATGGTCGGGCGGCGCCTCGACATGTCGTTCCTCATGAACATGCATCCCGCGCCGGGCGCGCAGCAGCAGCAGGGCGGGCAGGGCGGCCAGGGTGGCGGCGGGGGCACGCCGGAGATGAGCGACCGCGAGCTCGACGAGATGATGCAGAAGGAGAAGGCCAAGGCGCAGGTGATGCTCGGGCTCGACGCCGGCGTATTGACCCCGATCAAGATCCTGCTTGCGGCGCTCGGCATCCTGGCGGTGGGGCGCTACGTCGGCGGCAAGACGTCGGCGAAGGGCGCCCTGGCCGCGGCGAGCTACGGCGCGCTGCCGTTCGGCGTGAAGTCCCTTCTCGTCGCGGCGGCCGCCTCGAGCCACGCGTCCCTGACCCCGATGATGCTGCCGGCGCTGCTGCCGTTCGCGTACGTCGGTCCGGCGGGCCCCGGCCCGCTCAAGCTGCTGGCGATCGATCCCTTCCTGGTGTGGGCGTTCGTGATCATCGGGTTCGGGCTCGCCGCCGCGTCGCACATGTCGAGACGGAAGGTGATCGTCACCCTCCTCGTGTGTTTCTGCCTTTATCAACTGCTGTCCGGCGGCGCCGCGCCCGAGATGCCCGGCCCCGGCGGACCGATGATGATGCGAGGTCCGCAGTCATGAGCGTGTTCCGCTGGATATTCGCCGCCGCCGTGGTCGCGCTCGTCGGCATGATCGCCATGAAGGGCCTCGCGCCCAAGGCCGAGCCGCCGGTGCCGGTGCAGATCGCCAAGGCGCAGAAGGCGACGATCACCCGGACCGTCAGCGCCGCGGGCAAGCTCGAGCCCGTGGACAAGGTCAATGTGTCCTCCAACATCACCGGCATCCTCGTCGATCTCCAAGTCGCCATCGGCTCGGTGGTGAAGAAGGGGCAATACCTCGGGCAGATCGACACCTCGCGCTACAAGGCGCAGCTCGACCAGCAGCGCGCGCAGACCGACGCCGCCGTGGCCGACATCCGCCGCGCCGCCGCGAACCTCGCCAAGCTCAAGGCGGAGGAGGAGCGGCAGCAGGCGCTCGTGGCCAAGGGCGCCGGCAACAAGAGCGACTACGAGAACGCGCACGCGGCGGTGCAGATCGCCCAGGCCGAGCTGTCGCAGTCGCAGAGCCGCGCCGACGTCGCGCGCGGCGCGCTGTCCGAGGCGCAGTCGAGCTTCACCTGGGCGACGCTCAAGGCGCCCATCGACGGCACGGTCCTGGCGACCAACCACCGGGTGGGCGAGCGCATCCGCGGATCCGACTTCTCCGAGGACGTCGTGCTGGTGATCGGCACGCTCGACCGCGTCAACGTGCGCATCGAGATCGGCGAGCACGACGTCGTGTTCGTGAAGCCGGGGCAGCTCGCCACCGTCGAGGTCGACGCCCTCCCCGACGTCCCGATCAAGGGCACGGTCATCGACAGCGGGCGCGACGCCATCGTCAAAAACGCCGGCACCGAGAACGAGATCACCACGTTCCCGGTGTGGGTGCACCTCGACCATCCGCCCCCGCAGGTGCTGTCGGGGATGAGCGCGCAGGTGTCGATCTCCACCGAGACCAAGCGCGACGTCGTCGGCGTGCCGATCCAGGCGGTGACGGTGCGCGCGTCCGGCGCGCCGCCCGGCCCGTCGCCCGAGGGGCTGCGCGCGCCGATGCCGCCCCCGCCGTCGGCGCCGGTCGGCTCGCCCAAGAGCAAGCTCGACAAGGTCGTGTTCGTGGTGCGCGACGGCAAGGTGGAGAAGCGCAAGGTCGTGGCGGGGCTGTCGTCGGAGAGCATGGTCGAGATCGTCGACGGTCTGAAGGAGGGCGAGGAGGTCGTCGAGGGGCCGTACCGGACGCTGGCGCGCCAGCTCGAGGACGGCACGAAGGTCGTCAAGGCGCCGCCGGGCGGCGGCGGACCGGGCGGCGGGCAGCAGATGATGGGGAGACAGTAGCTTGTTCTTCCGCAAGAAAGACGCCGCGCCCAAGAACGGCAACGGCCAGGGCGGCTCGCTGCTCGAGCTCGAGGGCGTGTCCCGCATCTACAAGATGGGGGCCGAGACGATCTACGCGCTCCGCGAGGTGAGCTTCACCGTCGAGCGCGGCGAGTACGTGGCCATCGTCGGGCAGTCCGGGTCGGGCAAGTCGACGCTGCTCAACATCCTCGGCTGCCTCGACTCGCCGAGCGGGGGCGCCTACCGCCTGCGCGGCAAGGACGTGCGCGGTCTGGGCGACGACGCGCTGTCGGCGCTGCGCAACCGCGAGATTGGCTTCATCTTCCAGACGTTCCAGCTCCTGCCGCGCACCACGGCGCTGGAGAACGTCGAGCTGCCGCTCGTCTACCGCGGCATGAGCGCGGGCAAGCGGCGCAAGCTGGCGATGGGCGCGCTGGCGCGGGTGGGCCTGAGCAAGCGCATGAAGCACAAGCCGAACGAGCTGAGCGGCGGCCAGCGCCAGCGCGTCGCCATCGCGCGCGCTCTCGTGACCGAGCCGTCGATCCTCCTCGCCGACGAGCCGACCGGCAACCTCGACTCGTCGACCGGACGCGAGATCCTCGACCTGTTCCAGGAGCTCAACGCGGGAGGCAACACGCTCATCCTCGTCACGCACGAGCGGTCGATCGCCGCCCAATGTCCGCGGGCGATCCGCCTGTCCGACGGGCAGATCGTCGCCGACGGCCCGGGCGCGCACGTCTTCGGGCCGGCGGCGGTGACCGCGCCGGTCCAGCGGGTGGAGGGCGTCTGATGCTGGTGGGCGCGCGCGCGGTCCTGTCGACGGCCCTGCGGGGCATGTTCGCCAACCGCATGCGCGCGTTCCTGTGCACGCTGGGCATCGCCATCGGCGTCGCAACGCTGATGGGGCTCCTGGCGGTGGTGAACGGGCTCAACAAGAGCGTGACCGATCAGATCGCCCAGCTCGGCGCGAACGCGTTCTACGTCACCAACCGGCCGTGGTTCATGCGCGGCAACTGGTGGCGCTTCCGCAACCGACCGAACGTGACGCTCGCCGACGTCAAGGCGCTGCGCGCCGGCGCCCCCATCCTGACCACCGTCGTGCCGATGGGCTTCGCCCAGTCGGACGTGACGTACCTGGGCGAGTCGATGACCCAGGTGACCGTGCGCGGCACGACCGACGAGTTCATCGATTCATCGCAGATGAAGATCGACGCCGGGCGGTTCCTGTCGCCCATCGACGTCGAATTCGACGAGGCCGTGGTGGTAATCGGCTCGGAGGTGAAGTCCCGCCTGTTCCACGGCGCGGACCCCCTCGGCGCCAAGATCGTCGTGGGCGAGCAGCGCTACCGCGTCATCGGCACGCTCAAGGAGCAGGGGAAGACGTTCGGGCAGTCGCAGGACACGCTCGTCATCATTCCCGTCGGCCGCTTCGGCGAGCAGTTCGGCAAGAAACGCTCCCTCATCATCGTGGCGACGGCGCCCGTCGACCACCTGAACGAGGCAGAGGACCAGATCGTCGAGACGATGCGGCGCACGCGCGGCCTCGCCGCCGGCGAGGACGACAACTTCGCCATCAACCGCCAGGACGAGATGATCCGCATCTTCCACGAGGAGACGGCGCTCCTGTTCGCGCTCATCATCCTCGTCGGCGCCATCACCCTGTTCGTGGGCGGCATCGGGGTGATGAACATCATGCTCGTCGCGGTCACCGAGCGGACGCGCGAGGTGGGCGTGCGCCGCGCGCTGGGGGCGCGCAAGCGCACGATCCTGCTCCAGTTCCTCACCGAGTCGATCCTCGTCACGCTCCTCGGCGGCGCGCTCGGCACCGCGCTCGGCCTTTTCGGCGCGCAGATCGTCGCGCAGATCTCGCCCATCCCCGCGTCGGCGTCGATCGAGGTGGCGCTGGGCGGGCTGGCGTTCTCGGCGGTGGTGGGCGCGATCTTCGGCGTGTGGCCGGCGTACCGCGCGGCCACGCTCGATCCCATCGAGTCTCTGAGGTACGAGTGATGGGGCGCCTCACCGGCCTCGCCAACGCGCTCACCGACACGTTCCGCGCGTCGATGTCGACCCTGGCGACGAACAAGCTCCGCTCGGCGCTGACGCTGCTCGGCATCGTCATCGGCATCGTGTCGATCGTCATGATGGTGTCGGCGGTCACCGGGGTGCAGACCTCGGTGGAGAAGGATCTGGCGCAGCTCGGCTCGGGCGTGTTCCAGGTGCAGAAGTGGCCCGCCGGGTTCGGCCCGCGCAACCGCGCCATGTACGAGAAGCGCAAGAACTTCACGTTGGCCCACGTGCAGCTCCTCGAGATGCACTGCCGCGAGTGCCTGCGCGTCGCCGGCGAGGCGTGGGAGTTCGGCGAGAGCATCGCCACGGCGAGGCGCGTGGCGCGGAACGGGTCGCAGGTCGCCGGCGGCAGCGGCCCCGAGTTCTTCGACAATAACGGCTACGCGCTCGCCAAGGGCCGCTACTTCAGCGAGGGGGAGGCGCTGTCCGGCGCCGACGTCATCGTGCTCGGCGCCGACGTCAAAGACCTCCTGTTCCCCGACGAGGACCCGCTGGGACAGCTCGTCCGCGTCAAGCAGCGGCCGCTGCGCGTGATCGGCGTCATCGAGCGGCGCGGGTCGGGGCTGGGCGGATCGCAGGACAACCTGGTCGTGGTGCCCATCGCGACCTACACGCGGTTCTTCGGGTCGAACCACTCGCTCAACGTGACCATCCAGGCGCGCGACCCCAACCGGTTGGCCGTCGCCCAGGACGAGGTCGTGTCGCTCCTGCGCAAGGCGCGCGGCGTGCCGCCCGAGGCGGAGAACGACTTCGACATGTTCTCCAACACGTCGATGCAGGAGTCGTTCGACAAGATCGTCGGTCCGTTCGCGATCGCGTCGACGGTCATCACCGGCATCTCGCTCCTCATCGCCGGCATCGGCGTCATGAACATCATGCTCGTCAGCGTGACCGAGCGGACGCGCGAGATCGGCATCCGCCGCGCGCTGGGGGCGCGCCGCCGCCGCATCCTCGGCCAGTTCGTGCTCGAGTCGGTCATGCTGACGTCGCTCGGCGGGGTGCTGGGCCTGGTGCTCGGCTGGGCCGGCGTGCAGATGATCCGTTCGATCGCCGGCTTCGAGGCGATCCTGCCGGTGTGGGCGGTGGTGCTGGCGCTGGGCGTCGCCGGCGGCGTGGGCCTCATTTTCGGCATTTATCCCGCCTACCGCGCGTCGCGCCTCGACCCGGTGGAAGCGATGCGTCACGAGTAATCGCGTCGTTCCGACGCCGCACCGGAGCCACGCCAGAGTAAGATCCGCGCGTGGTGGATTACCTGCAGGAAGCGCTGTCGTCGACGCGCCGCGTGTTCGCCTCGGCCCACACCTACCCGTTCCTCATCTGCGACGGCGTGCTGGAAAAGCCGGGACGCCCGGGGAAGACCGCGTCGTGCGACCCGCTCGAGGTGACGGCCACCGCGCCGGGCGGCCACGCGGCGCGCGACAAGGCGCAGCCGCTCCTCCTCCTGGCGGTGCGCAAGGTGATCGGGACGTTCCCCAACATGATCACCCTCGGGCGCACGGCCAACAACGACATCGTGGTCCCCGACGTGTCGGTATCGAAGTTCCATGCCTGGTTCCAGCGCTCGCACGCCAAGCTCGAGCTGGGCGACGCGGGCTCGAAGAACGGGACGCGCGCGAACAGCGTCGCCCTCACGCCGCGCGGCGCGCTGGTCCCCGTGAAACCAGGCGACCTGCTGCGCTTCGGCCGGATCGAGTTCGCGCTGGTGGATGCGGGAGCCGCGTGGGACGCCGTCGAGCGGCGGAGGTAGCTCGAGAAAGGCCTCAGGCCTCAGGCCTCAGGCTTCAGGCTTCAGGCTTCAGGCTCATGCGTGAAGGCCGCGGCGCAGCTAGTCGGGCGACATCGATGCGAAAGTATCGTGGGCTCAGCGAGTGGAAAGGGCAGCCTCGGAGGCCTGACGCCTGAGGCCTGAAGCCTGAACGTGAAGGTCGCGACGCGCGGAGCGCGGCGCGATTCCTTCACGTTCTCTCTGGCTACAGGCAGACCTTCTTGCCGCAGGGCTTGACCCTCGGCTTGTTCTTCTGCGACGAGGGGGTGTCGGTCGCCGCGGGCCGGGTCGACTCCGGCTTGCCGGTCTCCGGCTTGGCGGTCTCCGGCTTGCCCGTCTCGGGCTTGCCGGTCTCCGGCTTCACCTCGGGCTTGCCGGTCTCCGGCTTGGCCGCCTCGGGCTTCGTCTCTTCCGGCTTGGCCGTCTCGGGCTTGATCGCCTCGGGCTTGCCCGTCTCCGGCTTCACCTCGGGCTTGGTCGCCTCGGGCTTCGTCTCTTCGGGCTTCGTCGCCTCCGGCTTCGTCTCTTCGGGCTTCGCCGCCTCGGGCTTCGTCGCCTCCGGCTTCGGCTTCGGCTCGTCGACGGGGGCGGTGGGAATCAATCCGCCCCCGGAGGCCGGCGTCACCGGCGTTCCGCCCTTGCCGCCGCCGCTCGTCGCCACCACGATGCCGATCACCACTGCCAGCGCCACGCCGATGCCGGCGAGGATCATCGCCTTGCCCTTCTTCCGGGGCACCGCCTGCGCCTCGACGCCGCTCAGCGTCGACGGCTTGGCCGGGGTGTGCGGCGGCTGTCCCTCGCTGGCGTACGTAGGCATCTTGTGCGTCGGGCCGCTGCCGGTCGCCGGCAGCGGCTTCACCACGCTCGTGCCCGTCGACTCGCCGCGCAGCATGCGGCTGATGCGCTCGACGAGCGCCTGCGAGTTGGGCGGGGCCCAGGGGGCAAGCGCCGCCGCCATGTCGGAGATGTTCGCGTAGCGCTTCTGCGGATCCTTCTCCAGGCAGCGGCGCAGCGCCGCCTCGAACTCGCGGGGCACGTTGAGATGCGCCGGCAGGTCGGGCGTGGGATCGAGCGTCGCCTTGATCACCAGCTCGCTGAAGTTCTCTCCGTCGAACGGCACCCGCCCCGACAGCATCTCGTACAGGATGATGCCGAGCGACCAGATGTCGGTGCGCACGTCGACGTGACGCGCCGAGCGCATCTGCTCGGGGGACATGTACGTCGGCGACCCCATGACCATGGTCGTCTTGGTCATGTTGAGATCGGCGCCCGCTCCGGTCGTCTTGGAGATGCCGAAGTCCAGCACCTTCACCAGATCCGACCCATCGAAGAGCTTGGTGAGGAACAGGTTCGAGGGCTTGAGGTCGCGATGGATGATGCCCAGCGAATGCGCCTCGGCGATCGCGTGGCTGGCCTGGAGGATCCAGTCGACCGCGACCCCGAGCGCCAGGACCTTGCGGTTCTCGAGCACCTGGCTCAAGTCCTTGCCGTCCAGGTACTCCATCACGATGTACGGCGCGCCGTCCTCGAGCGTTCCCACGTCGATGACGCGGGCGACGTGCTCGCTGCGCAGGCGCACGGCCGCCCGCGCCTCGCGCAGGAAGCGCTGGACGGCCTCGGGGCTGGCCAGAGCCTCCGGAAGCATGAACTTCAGCGCCACCGGCTGGTCGAGCTGCATATGATTCGCAACCACGACCACGCCCATTCCCCCGACGGCCAGAATCCGCGTGACTTGATATTTCTGAGCTAGGATGTCCCCGATCTTGACCGGAGATGGGGCAGTCTGTTCCACGGCCGGATTATGTAGCAAAACGCACGGCGAGGCTAGTGAGCGCTGGTTGAGGAGCGTGAGCCAAATTACGGTTCAGCGGTTGCCGATATCATCATCTATGTCTTGCGTGGGCAGGGCGACGTTGCCGTTGGCCTCATTGCTCGGCTCGGCCGCGGGCGGGGCCGGGACCGGGGCCGCCGCGGCCGCGGCCACGGCCGCGGCCACGGCCACGGGAGGACGACGCGACTCTTGCGGGGGGCGGTCGGGGCGGGGCGGGCGCGGAGGCCGCGCCTCGCGCGCCTCCCGCGCCTCTTGAGGAAGTCCACCCTCCGGCCGGGTTTGACCCGGCCCGCGTCTGGGTGCGCGACCCACATCCGGCCCGGGCGGACCACCCGGGCGCGGCGGACGGGGCGGGCGCTGAGGACGGTTCGGCGCTGGACCGGTCGGCCCCGCGGCGCCGGCGGGTCCGCGCTGCTCTCCCGGCGCCGCCCGGCGCTCGCCCGCGGGCCCGCGGGGCCCTCCGCCGGGCGGTCCCCGGCGGTCGCCCTGCGGCCGGCGGTCCCCCGGCGGCGGGCCGCCCCGCCCGCGGCGGTCTCCCGGCGGGCCGCCGCGCCCGCGGCCCCGCCGGCGATCGCCGCCGCCCTCGTCGGGCGCGCGCGACAGCATCCAGCCGGCGCCGACCAGCGGCACCTCGCTGCGCGGCGGCTCGCGCTCGCGGTCGCGCCGCATGCCATCGTCGGGCCGACCCCGACGCTGCCGTCGATCGCCGCGCCGGTCCGCCGGCGACGCCGCGACGGGGAGCTCGATCAGGAACACGTGGTCTCCGTGCTTCACCGCGCCGTGGGGGACCGCTTCCCCCTCGGCGAGCTGCATCACGCGGACGCGTCGCACGTCGCCGACGCGATCCTTGGCCAGCTCGAGCGCCTCGAGGAGGCGCGCCAGCCGATCCTCGGCAAGGCCCAACGTCGCGTACGGATCGCTCCCCTCCGCAGCCTCCCCCCGCAGCCGCGCCGCCTCGCGCAGCACGCTGCCGGAGAACTCCGTGATCGTCTTCATCGCAAACGTGTCGTAGTGGACGATTCCCGGGTCGTCAACAGCTACTTTCGGCGGGCGCGATATACGTAATCCAGGCGAGAGCTTTCCCCGACCTCGACCGGGATCGCGACGCGGGCGACGCCCCCGAAGCGCGCCTTGAGCCGCGCCTCGAGCTCGTCGTCGCGCCGGGTCGTCCACATGATCAGCACGCCCCCCGCGCGCAGCGATTGCTCGTACAGCGCCAGCCCCTCCTCGTGGTAGTGCTCGACGTTCTCCGGGCGCGACAGCGCCTCCGGCCACTCGTCGACGTCGATCACCAGCACGAACCAGCCCTTCTGCTCCGCCCCGCGCAGGAACGCCCCCAGCTCGGCGACGTGCACGGCCACGCGCGGATCGTCGAGGGGACGCCCGGCGACGTCGGCGAAGTGCTTGCGGCTCCAGTCCACGACGCTCGCCGAGTTCTCCACCACGTCGACGCGCGTCACCCCGGGCCGATCGAGGATCGAGCGCAGCGTGAAGCCGGCGCCCAGCCCGGCGAGCAGCACCGTGACGTCGTCGCGTCCCTCCCACGGCGCCAGCGCCAGCTCGGCGAGGCCCTGCTCGCCCCGTCGCACCGTGGAGAACAGCGGCCGCCCATCGACCCGCACCTCGTAGTGGTCACCTGCCACGTGAAGCTCGTAAAGCAGGTTCCCTTCCATCCGCCTGTCGATCTCCGCCATGCGAGGAACGATACAACATGCAACTGTTGCAGAGCGATGCCGCAACAGCGCAACGGGGGGCCGGCGCCGCGCAACCGGCCGATGGCGCACCGCGCCGTGGTGGCATCCTTTTAGCAGGCGCCGATTGACCCCACGAACGCGCGTGGCAGGATAGCCGGCACCATGAATCGAACCCCCCTCCTCCTGGGGCTGCTGGGGCTCTGCGCCTGCCAGCCCAAGACGTCGTCCCCCGCCGACGCGCGCACCGCAATCGTCGCCCGCATCGACGGCGACGCCATCACCCAGCGCGAGCTCGAGGACAGCCTCAGGGGCCGGCTGCAGATGGCCGAGGCCGAATACAAGGAGAAGGTGCACGACCTCAAGTCGGACGGGCTGGAGCAGATGATCGATGACCGGCTGGTCGCGCGCAAGGCGAAGGCGGCCGGCATCACCCCCGACGCGCTGCTCGAACGCGAGGTAGTGCAGAAGGTCCAGCTCCCCACCGACGCCGAGCTGCGCGCGCTATACGACCAGGCCAAGGAGTCGGGCCGCGAGCTCCCCCCGTTCGACGCCATCAAGGCCGAGATCGCCCGGTTCATCAAGGAGAAGAAGATCGAGCAGGCGACGCAGACCTACCGCGACAAGCTGCGCGCCGAGGCGAAGATCGAAAACCTCCTGCCGGCGCCCGACCTGCCCCGCGTCGACGTGGCCCCGGACGGCCCGACGCGCGGCGCCGCGGGCGCGCCGGTCACGATCGTCGAGTTCTCCGACTTTCAGTGCCCCTACTGCGGCCGCGCCGAGCCCACCATGAAGCGCATCCTCGACGCCTACAAGGGCAAGGTGCGCATCGTCCACAAGGACTTCCCGCTCCCCGGTCACGACAACGCGCCCAAGGCCGCCGAGGCCGCCCGCTGCGCCTCCGACCAGGGCAAGTTCTGGGAGATGCACGACAAGATGTTCGACCAGCAGCGCGCGCTCGAGGTCGAGCACCTCAAGGCCTATGCGCGCGAGATCGGCGTCGGCGACGCTGCGAAGTTCGACGCCTGCCTCGACGGCGGGGCCAAGGCCAAGGACGTGGAGGCGTCGGCGCGCGCCGGCACCGACGTGGGCGTCCACTCCACCCCCTCTTTCTTCATCAACGGCCGGCCGCTGTCGGGCGCGCTGCCGTTCGAGTCGTTCCAGGCACTCATCGACGCCGAGCTCAAGAACGTCAAATGAACGGAAGGACACCCATGCGGAACACGTCACTCGCCCTCCTCGTCGCCGCGGCGCTCGGGTGCGCGCGCGCCCCCAACGCCCCCGCGCCCGCCGCTCCGCCGTCCGCCCCCGCCGCGGCCGCCGCGACCGCCGTCGCCGCTACGCCCGCGCCGGCGCAGCCCGCCGCCGAGGCGCCCCGGCCTCCCGTCAAGGTGTCCACCGTCGAGGGGGTATCGGAGTACGTGCTCCAAAACGGCATGCGCGTGGTGCTCCTTCCCGATCCGTCGCAGTCGATCATCATCACCGACATCGTCTACCTGGTCGGGTCGCGCCACGAGGGCTACGGCGAGACGGGGATGGCGCACCTCCTCGAGCACATGCTGTTCAAGGGGTCGCCCAAGTTCCCCGACTTCGACGCGATGGTGCGGCAGAAGCTCGGCGATGTCTCCAACGCGTCGACGTGGTTCGACCGCACCAACTACTTCTTCAGGTTCCCGGCGGAGGAGGAGCGTCTGGCGTTCGCGCTCGACGTCGAGTCCGATCGCATGCTCAACGCCAACATCGCCGCCCAGGACCTCGCCAAGGAGTTCTCCGTAGTCCGCAACGAGTTCGAGACCGACGAGAACGACCCGTCGGGCATCTTGACCGAGCGGATGCTGTCGACGGCGTTCCTGTGGCACAACTACGGCAAGTCGACGATCGGCTCGCGCGCCGACATCGAGCGCGTGCCCGCCGACCGCCTGAAGCGCTTCTACAAGAAGTACTACCGGCCGGAGAACGCGGTACTCATCATCGGGGGCAAGTTCGACGCCGACAAGACGCTCGCCCTGGTCAACGACAAGTTCGCGCGGCTGCCCAACCCCAAGGACAAGATCGAGCCCACGTACACCATCGAGCCGGTGCAGGACGGCGAGCGCTCGGTGGTCCTACGCCGCGTCGGCGACGTCCAGATCGTCGGCGTCGTCTACCACACCGTGGCCTACTCCGACGAGCGCTCCGTCGCCGCCGAGGCGATCGCCCATATCCTCGCCGACGAGCCGGAGGGCCGGCTGTACAAGGCGCTCGTCAAGCCGGGGCTGGCGTCGCGAGTGAGCGCCTCCGCGCAGAACTGGAACGAGCCGGGCTGGCTGGAGATCTCGGCCGAGGTGCCCAAGGGCAAGTCGATCGAGCCGGTGCGCGACAAGCTGCTCCAGGTCACGGAGGACCTGGCCAAGACCAAGCCGACCGAGAAGGAGGTCGCCGCGTTTCAGGCGCGCGCCGCCAAGAACTTCGATCTGGCCCAGACACAGATCGTGCCGATGGTGTTCGCGCTGCAGGAGGCCGCGGCGGCGGGCGACTGGCGGCTCTACTTCCTCCGCCGCGACCGCATCGCCAAGCTCACCCCCGCGGCGGTGGCGAGCGTGGCGGCGACGTTCCTCAAGAAGGACAACCGCACCGTCGGTCTGTTCATCCCCACCCCGGCCCCGGACCGCAGCCCGCTGACCGAGCGGCCCGACGTCACGGCGCTGGTCAAGGACTACCAGGGGCGCGCCGGGGTGCAGCTGGGCGAGGAGTTCAGCCCGACGCTCGACAACATCGACAAGCACACGACGCGCGACGCGCTGCCGTCGGGGCTCAAGCTGGCGCTCCTGCCCAAGAAGACCCGGGGCGACGCGGTGGCGGCGCGGGTGACGCTCCACTTCGGCAACGAGAAGGACCTCGTCGGCACCGACGACGCGCTCGAGCTCCTCAACCTCATGCTGCTGCGCGGGACCAAGAAGCACACCTACGAGCAGCTCAAGCAGGAGATGGACAAGCTCAGGGCGCGCATCAACACGTTCGTCGCCAACGGCGACGCGAACGTCGTCATCGCCACCACCAAGGAGAACCTCATCCCGGTGCTGGGGCTGGTGGCGGAGGTGCTGCGCACGCCCACGTTCCCCGCCGACCAGTTCGAGATCGCGAAGAAAGAGCACCTCACCGAGCTGGAGTCCCAGCTGTCCGAGCCGCAGGCGCGCGCGATCGAACAGATGCAGCGCCGGCTTGCGCCGTACCCCAAGGGGGACGTGCGCTATCAGGAGACGCTGGAGGAGCAGATCGCCGGCACGAAGGCGGTCAAGGTCGACGACCTGAAGCGGCTGCACGCCACGCTGTGGGGCGCGTCCGTCGCCGAGGTCGTGGTCATCGGCGCGTTCGAGCCCGGCGCGGTGAAGGACGCCGTCGCCATCCGGTTCGGCGACTGGAAGGGCGCGAAGCCCTACAAGCGGATCCAGATGCCCTACCAGGAGATCAAGGCGGAGGCGGTGAAGTTCGACACGCCCGACAAGGAGGGCGCGGTCCTGACGCTCGGCCACACCGTCAAGATGAAGGACAGCGACTCCGACTACCCGGCGCTGTTCATGGCGAACTTCATCCTGGGCGGCGCGTTCGACAGTCGCATCACCGAGCGCGTCCGCCAGAAGGAAGGCTGGGCCTACGGCAGCGGGTCGGCGCTGCGGGTCGACGCGATCGACGACGGCGCGCAGTTCTTCGTGTTCGCGCTGTCCGCGCCGCAGAACGCGGAAAAGGTGCGCAAGGCGATCGTCGAGGAGATCGACCGCCTGCTGAAGGACGGCGTCGGCGCCGACGAGCTCGCCAAGGCGAAGCTCGCCTACAAGGCCAACTTCGACGGGCAGCTCGCCCAGGATCCCGTCGTGGCGAGCATGCTCTCGAAGAGCCTCTACCTCGGGCGGCCGCTCGACTTCCAGAAGCAGCTCAACGAGAAGATCGCCAAGCTCACGCCCGACGACATCAAGCGCGTCCTCGACAAGGGCTACATCCAGTCCAGCAAACTGGTCCAGGTCACCGCCGGCGACCTGAAGAAGGCGGCGGAGCAGAAGTAGCCCCGTCTTCGTGAACGCTCACGCGCGGCGGTTCGGCGCTCCAGGTCGCTCGGCTGCACCTCGCTCCAAGTCGCGATCGTCCTCACCGCCGCGCGTTCGCTAGGGGGGCCGGGCACGCGTCCCTGAGCTTGCACGTCGCGCACGCGGATCCCCGCCACACCCGCTCGTAGACCCCCTGCACCTCGTCGAGGAGCCCCGCGTCGTCGGTGACGACGCCGAGCTCGAAGTTCCTCCGCCCCTCGCCCTTGGCGCCCAGGCCCGCCCCCGTCCAGTTCGCGCTCCCCAGGTAGAGAAAGCTTCCGTCGACGATCACCGCCTTGAAGTGCACGCGCGGGCAGGCGCGCAGGGCGAGGCCGCCGCGGGCGAGGCGGGGGTGGCGCGCGATCTCGGCCCGGAAGGGGCGCGAGGGCGCGGCGGCGTGGAGGATGCGCAGCTCGACGCCGCGGCGGTGCAGCTCGTCGAACGCGGCGAGGATCGACCGGTAGGGCTTGCGCCGGCCGCGCCGGCGTCCGGGCGCGGCGCGCGGATCCTCGACCATGAGCTCCTTGAGGTTCGCGGTCGCGATCCACACCGACAGCTCCGCGCCCTGCACCGCCTGGATGACGGTCTCGTAGTGCCCGCGCCCCGACACGAGCGACAGCGGAACCGGCCGGCGCGGCAGCACGAAGTCCACCCCTCGACGATATCTGCCCTGCGCAGGAATCGCGAGAAAGTCGCCAATCGTCGCGCACCTTTCCCCACCTACCCAAGCGAGCGTCAGCGCGGCACACTCTCAAGAGCAGCCACGCTCCGGTCGATCCCCGTCAGCGTGGAAGGAGGCCGCATGAACGACACGCAGGACACCCAGGTCCCCACCGACGTTCCGCCGCTCCGCCCGGAAGCGTACGTCGTCCGCGGCGACCGGACGCTCGCCGCCATGGTCCTCCTCATCTGCACGCTCGGCGGAGTCGGCATCGGCTTCGGCACCGCGCTCTACATGCTGCGCGTATCGTCCCTCGGCGCGGGCGACGTCCGCCCGCACAAGGTCATGGTCATGACGTGGCTCGGCACGCGCCTCGACCCGCACGCCGACGTGCAGGGCGCGCGCGTCCTGCGCGTGTACGAGGAGTCGCCCGCCGAGCGCGCCGGCCTGCGCCAGGGCGACGTCGTCCTCCGCGTCGACGACACGTGGGTCGCGTCCGCCGACGACCTCATCCGCGAGGTCCGCGATCGCGACCCGGGCGACCGGGTGCTCCTGCTCGTGGATCGCGACGGCCGCACGCTGCGCATCCGCACGTTCCTCGGTCAGTACTAGCTGCACGTAATCCCTACGGATCCGGCTCCACCCGGCGCTTGACTGGGTTGCGCGAACGGATTACGAATCCCTCGTGTCAGAAGAGGCCGTCCCCGTACGCGCCGGGTTGGCGCAGCGCGATCTCCGCCACTTCCTCCTGCGCCGCCTCCACTCGCTGACCGGCGTCCTCCCCATCGGCGCGTTTCTCGTCGAGCACCTGTACTCCAACTACCAGGCGGTCGGCCCGGGCGGCTCCGCGCGCTTCGACGGCGTGGTGAAGGACCTCCAGACCAATCCGGTGATCATCTGGCTGGAGATCTTCGGCATCGGCCTGCCGATCCTCTACCACGCGTTCTACGGTCTGTTCGTCGCCGGGCAGGCGCGCTACAACGCCGGCCGCTACGGCTACGGCGCGAACTGGCGCTTCCTGTTCCAGCGCGTCACCGGGGCGCTCCTCGTCCTCTACATCGGCTACCACGTGTGGAACACCCGCCTGGTGCCGGTCGTCCACCCGGACGCGTTCGCCGCGTCGAACGGGCTCATCACCTACCAGTACATGCGCGACTACCTCGGCGGCGTGCACTTCGGCGTGCCGGTGTGGTCGATCTACATCGTGGGGATCCTCGCCGCCTGCTTCCACTTCGCCAACGGGCTGTGGGGCTTCCTCATCCACTGGGGCATCACCGTCGGGCCGCGCGCGCAGCGCGTGAGCGCGTACGCGTGCGCCGGCGTGGGCGTGGTGCTGTCCGCGCTCGGCCTGAACGCCCTCCTCGCCTTCGTCGTGGGGTCGTAGCCGTGCGATTCGTGGTGGTGGGCGGCGGGCTGGCCGGGCTGGCCGCGGTCATCAAGCTGGCCGAGGCGGGGCGCTACGTCGACGTGTTCTCGTTCGTGCCGTGCCGCCGCTCGCACTCGGTGTGCGCGCAGGGCGGCATCAACGGCGCGGTCAACACCAAGGGCGAGGGGGACTCCCCCTGGGAGCACTTCGACGACACGGTGTACGGCGGCGACTTCCTCGCCAACCAGCCCCCCGTCAAGGCGATGTGCGACGCCGCGCCCGGCATCATCTATCTCCTCGACCGGATGGGCGTGCCGTTCAACCGCACGTCGGAGGGGCTCATCGACTTCCGCCGCTTCGGCGGCACCAAGCACCACCGCACCGCGTTCGCCGGCGCCACGACCGGGCAGCAGCTCCTCTACGCCCTCGACGAGCAAGTGCGCCGTTTCGAGAGCGAGGGCAAGGTCCGTCGCTTCGAGTACTGGGAATTCGTCGAGCTCATCCTCGACGACAACGGGCGGTGCCGCGGCATCGTCGCGATGGACCTCCACCAGATGCGGCTCGTCGCGTTCCCCGCCGCGGCGGTCATCCTCGCCACCGGCGGGCCGGGCATCATCTTCGGCAAGTCGACCAACTCCGTCGTCAACACCGGCACCGCCGCCGCCGTCGCCTACCAGCAGGGGGCGATCTACGCCAACGGCGAGTTCATCCAGGTCCACCCGACGTCGATCCCCGGCCCGGACAAGCTGCGCCTGATGAGCGAGAGCCTGCGCGGCGAGGGCGGCCGGTTGTGGGTGCCGTCCGACGGCGGCTACGACGACAAGGCCAAGAAGCAGCGCCCGCCCCAGGGACAGCCCTGGTACTTCCTCGAGGACCGCTATCCCGCCTACGGGAACCTCGTCCCGCGCGACATCGCGACGCGCGAGATCTTCAACGTCTGCCGCGAGCTCAAGCTCGGCGTCGACGGCAAGGATCAGGTCTATCTCGACCTCACCCACCTGGGGCGCGCCACGCTGGAGGAGAAGCTCAAGGGCGTCGTCGAGATCTACGAGAAGTTCGTCGGCGACGACCCGGCCAAGGTGCCGATGCGCGTGTTCCCGGGAATGCACTATTCGATGGGCGGGTTGTGGATCGACTACGACCACATGACGAACGTCCCGGGCCTGTTCGCCGCCGGCGAGGTGGACTACCAGTACCACGGCGCCAACCGCCTGGGCGCCAACTCGCTCGTGTCGTGCATCTTCGGCGGATTCGTGGCCGGCCCGGCCGCGGTGCGCTGGGGCAACGCCCACCCCGACGATCCGCCGTCGCCCGTGATCGACGCCGCGCAGAAGCAGGCCGAGGAGCTCTACTTTGGCAAGCTGGCCAAGATGGACGGGCCGGAGAACCCGTACCAGATCGCGCACGAGCTCGGCGACTGGATGACGGGCAACTGCACGGTCATCCGCTGGAACGACAAGCTCCGCCAGACGGAGGAGAAGGTCGTGGAGCTGATGGATCGGTGGAAGAACGCGAGCGTCCTCGACGACAGCCGCACCGCGAACCGCGCGCTGATGTTCCTCCGCCAGTGCTGGAACATGCTCGTGCTGGCGCGCGTCATCGTGCGCGGCGCGCTGCTGCGCGACGAGTCGCGGGGGGCGCACTTCAAGCCGGATTTCCCCCGGCGCGACGACAAGAATTTCCTCAAGACGACGCGCGCGCGCTACGACGCGGCGACCACCGAGCCCAAGATCGACTACGAGCCGGTGGACACGTCGCTGATCCCGCCGCGCGAGCGGAAGTACGACACGGAGAAAAGGACGGCGGTGCACACCAAGTGAGCGAGCGGAGGCGAGGACAAGGCGACTTCGAGCGAGGCGCAGCCGAGCGAGGCGGAGCCCCGAGCCGGAGCGAGCGAGCGAGGCGAGCATGAGCGCGGTGCGCATCAAGGTCAAGCGCCAGGACAGCGCGCAGGCCGCGCCGCGCTGGGAGGAGTTCGAGGTCGACCGCGAGCCCAAGATGAACGTGATCGCGGCGCTCATGGCGATCCAGCGCCGGCCCCAGACGGTGCAGGGGAAGAAGACCGCGCCGGTGGTGTGGGACTCGAACTGTCTGGAGGAGGTGTGCGGCGCCTGCACCATGCTGGTCAACGGCCACGTGCGCCAGGCGTGCAGCACGCTCGTCGACCGCGTGTCGCCCCACGGCGAGCCCATCGTGCTCGAGCCGATGACGAAGTTCCCGGTCGTGCGCGACCTCATCGTCGATCGGGCGAGCATGTTCGAGTCGCTGAAGCGGGTGAAGGCGTGGATCCAGCTCGACGGGTCGTACGACCTCGGCCCGGGGCCGCGCTACTCCCCCGACGAGCAGCAGGAGCGCTACGCGCTGAGCCGCTGCTTCACCTGCGGGACGTGCCTCGAGGTGTGCCCCAACGTGAACGCCAAGACGGGCTACATCGGTCCGGCGGCGGTGAGCCAGGCGCGCCTCATGAACCTCCACCCGACGGGAAAGATGCACGCGGAGGAGCGCATCGACGCGCTCCTCGGCGCCGGCGGCGTGTTCGACTGCGGCAACTCACAGAACTGCGTGCGCGCGTGCCCCAAGGAGGTGCCGCTCACCACGTCGCTCGCCGACATGATGCGGGCGGCGACGAAGCACTCTTTGGTCAGGTGGTTCAGGAAATGAAAAAACGAACAGAGAATGCCGGAAAAGAAATTCCCTCCGGCCGTTCGAATTCCCATTCTCTGTTCTCTGTTCTCTGTTTGCTTTTCCTTCCAGCCCTCGCCCACGCCGACGGCGTGGTGGTCTTCCAGCGCGGCGCGGCCCTGTGGCAGAAGGGGGACGGGGGCGAGACGAAGCTCGCGGACCTCGAGGATGCGCGCGAGGTGCGGTGGATCGAGGCCACGCGGGAGGGGAAGCTCGTCGTGTTGGACCTCGGCGGCCGCGCGGCGTGGCTGCTCGCCGGCGATGCGCCCCAGCCGACGACGCTGTACACCAGCTCGTGCACCGGGCGGGCCCATCCCGCGCCCACCGCCGACGTGATCGTCTGCCCCAGCGCCGACGGGCCGACGCTGATGGCCGCCATGCAGCCCGACATCAGCATGGCGCTCCCCGATCCGCTCGACGACGCCGCGTTCCTGGGCGCCTCGCCCGTCGACGTGGTGGGGCTCACCGCCGACGGCGTGGTGGCCCTCGATCGCCGGCGGCCGGCCGATCGGCGCGCGCTCACCCGTCCGGGCGCGACGTCGCACTTTCTCGCGGCCCCGGACGGCCTGCACGCGGTGGCGGTGTTCGGCGAGAAGATGGACGCGCGCGTGCGTACGTTCCTCCTCGACGGGCAAGGCGTGCCGCGCCAGATGGGCGGGCCGGGGGTGCCCACGCTGTTCTCGTGGGACTCGCAGTGGGTGATGTTCCAGGAGGGCGACATCGCCAACGCGCCCAAGCCCGGCGAGGATGAGGGCCGCCGCGACGGGCGCGACCCGTTCCTCGTCGCCGCGCCGGCCAGGAAGAAGGCCGCCTCGACGCGAGAGGGCCTCACGACGCGCGTGTGCGTGGCGCGCGCCACCGGGGGCGAGGTGAAGTGCTGGGACGGCTATACCGGCATGGCCTTCTCCCTCGATTCGACGCGCGTGCTGCTCAAGCGCGAGAAGGGCCTCTACGTGGGCAAGATCGCCGGCGTTCGGCCGGATCCGCCCGCCAAGATCGTCGATAATGTGGACGGCGCCGCGACGTGGCTGGCGGCCCCGCTGCCCCCCGCGAAACCGGCGGCCAGACCCTGAAGACCATGAAGATCCTCATCGCCGACAAGTTCTCCGAGGCTCACCTCGCCGACCTGCGCGCGCTCGGGCTCACCGTCGAGTACAAGCCCGATCTCGGCGCCGGCGACCTCCCGGCCGCCCTGCCCGGCGCGTCGATCCTCGTGGTCCGGTCGACGGAGGTGAACGCCGCCGCGATCGGCGCCGCCGACGCCCTGACCCTGATCGTCCGCGCCGGCGCCGGCGTCAACACCATCGATCGATCGACCGCGTCCAAGCGCGGCATCTTCGTGGCCAACTGCCCGGGGAAGAACGCGGTGGCGGTGGCGGAGCTGACCATGGCGCTGCTCCTCGCCGTGGATCGGCGCGTGCCCGAGCAGGTGGCCGAGCTGCGCGCCGGCAAGTGGAACAAGAAGGAGTACGGCAAGGCGGACGGCATCCTGGGCAAGACGCTCGGGCTCGTCGGATTCGGCGCCATCGCGCGACTCGTCGCGGAGCGGGCGCGCGCGTTCGGCATGCCCATCGTCGCCTGGTCGCGCTCCCTCGACGAGGCGACGGCGCGCCACCACGGCGTGGATCGACTCGGATCCGCCGCCGAGGTCGCCCATCGCGCCGACGTCGTTTCGGTGCACGTCGCGCTGACCGGCGAGACGCGCGGCCTGTGCGGCGCGGGCTTCTTCGCCGCGATGCGGCCGGGTACCATCTTTCTCAACACCTCGCGCGCGGAGGTCGTCGACGCGGCGGCGCTCGAGGCCGCGGTGCGCGAAAAGGGCATCCGGGTGGGGACGGACGTCCCACCGGGGGAGCCGAGCGGCGGCACGGGCGCGATTGCCGCGCCGCTCCTCGGTCTGCCGGGCGTCTACGGCACCCACCACGTGGGCGCGTCGACGCGGCAGGCCGAGAACGCCATCGCCGACGAGGCGGTGCGCATCGTCGCCGCGTTCGTCCAGCGCGGCCAGGTTCCCAACTGCGTGAACCTCAGCGAGAATTCGGCGGCGGGCTGGCAGCTCGTCGTCCGCCACTACGATCGAGTCGGCGTGCTCGCCCACGTGCTCGACTCGCTCCGCCGGCACGACATCAACGTGCAGGAGATGGAGAACCAGATCTTCGACGGCGCCATCGCGGCGTGCGCGGCGATCCGCCTCAGCGCCGAGCCGCCGCCGGCCTGCATGGCCGAGATCCGCGCGCGCGACGACATCCTACATGCGGCCCTGATTCCCCTGCCGTCCCACATGTGATCCAGCGTCGCGCCGTCGAACTCCGCACGAAAAAAGGGTAAGATTGGCTCCGCAGGATGCCCCGCGACACGCTCGCCCTCGAGGCGATGGCCGGTACGGTCCTCGAGGAGAAGTATCGGCTCCTCCGGGTGATCGGAAGCGGCGCCATGGCGCACGTCTATGAGGCGGAGCAGCTGCGCCTCGGTCGGTCCGTCGCTGTGAAGATCATGCGCACCGGGCTCATGGCAGATAAGCGGAGCCTCGAGCGCTTCCGCACCGAGGGCCTGGCCGCCAGCCGGATCAACCATCCCCATGCGATCGCCATCTACGATCTCGGCGTAACGAAAGACGGAGTTCCGTTCCTGGTGATGGAGCTCCTGCGCGGGAAGACGCTCGCCAACCTCCTCCTGGAGGAGCCGTTCCTCATGGAGCGGATCGTCGCGATGGCGGTGCAGATCCTGAGCGCGCTCGAGGAGGCGCACAGCTGCGGGGTGATCCATCGCGACCTCAAGAGCGAGAACGTCATCGTCGACGTCCGGCGCGACGGCACCGACTACTCCAAGGTGCTCGACTTCGGCATCGCCGCGTTCCAGGACCGCCCGGACCTGTCGATCGTCGGCACACCGGAGTACATGGCGCCCGAGCAGATCCGCGGCGAGGCGCCCCAGCCCCAGACGGACATCTACGCCATGGGGATCATGCTCTACGAGATGATCGTGGGGCGGACGCCGTTCTCCGGCGTGACGCTGTCGCAGCTGCTCGAGCGCCACCTCACCGAGACGCCGCAGCCCCCGAGCCGCCTGGTGCCGAGCTGCCCGCGCGAGCTCGACGGCGTGGTGCTGCGCGCGCTGGAGAAGGACCCGCACAAGCGCTTCGCGAACGCGCGCGACATGCGCGAGGCGCTCCTGTCGGTCCCCGTCGGACAGGTGCGGGTGTGCGGGCAATGCGGCGAGCGCTCGCGCGGGAAGGTGCGCTTCTGCGTCAACTGCGGCACCGAGTTCGGCGTCACGCCCATGCCGGCGCAGCCGCTCCCCGCGATCACCGGCCGCCCGACGCTGAATTTCGGCAAGGCCGAGGTGCCGGTGCGGCAGGAGAAGAACCGCCCCAGCCGGCTCACCTACGAGCTCAGCCACGAGCCCGACACGCTCATCGGGCGGACGACCGAGCTCGACCGCCTGGCGACGTTCCTCGAGGGACACGACGCGGGCGCGTGCGTCGCCGTCGTCGGCCCGCAGGGCATCGGCAAGGCCCGCCTGGTCCTCGAGGCGGCGCGGCGCACCAGCGACCTCGTCATGTTCATCGCCGCCCCCGACCCGAGCGGCCACCAGCAGTCGTGGTACCCGATCCTGTCGATGATCGAGGCGGTGCTCGGCCTTCCGCCGCGGCCGAGCTACGGCGAGCTGACCGAAGCGGTGGCGCGCTCCGGGCTGCCCGCGCGCGACGCGCCCGGGCTGGCCGAGCTGTTCGGGCTGGTGGGGCCGCTCGCCCCGCTGGAGCTGGCGGTGCGCCGGCGCGAGACGTACGCGTCGGCGGTGCGCGCGCTCGCGAGCGTCGGCCACCGCTACGTGCGGCCGGTCCTGTGCTTCGTCGACGTCGACGCCTACGACCAGCCCAGCCGCAAGCTGATCGACACGCTGGTGCAGCAGCTCGGCGCGTCGCCGCTGCGCATCGTCGTCACCGCGGGGCAGGCGGAGAACGCGCCTCCGGGGGCGACGCAGCTCAAGCTCGCCGGCCTGCCCGCGCCCGAGGCCGAGGATCTGCTGGTGCGGGCGGTGGGGCCGGATCGCGGCTTTGCCGTCACGCAGAAGCAGCTCATGTCGCTCACCGAAGGGAACCCCGCGGCGGTGCTGCAGCTCGCCGGCTGGATCGACGCCGACAACGATCCGGCGTCGGCGCCGACGCGACTGGTGGACCTGGTGGCGGCGCGGCTCGGCCAGCTGCCGGCCGCCGCCCGGCGCCTGCTGCAGGCGGTGGCCGCGCACGGGCAGATCGTGTCGCGCGCGACCATCGGCGCGGTGCTGCAGGAGATCGATCCCGACGGCAAGGCGGTCGCCACGCTGGCGCGCGCCGGGCTCATCGCCATGGGCGAGAACGATCTGATGATCCCGTTCGAGCTGGTGGCGCAGGTGGCCGAGGCCTGCACACCCGCCGCCGAGCGGCGCGCGCTCGGCCTGACGGCGCTGAAGCGGAAGGACGTGCTGCCGCTGGTGATCGGCGCGCATCACGCCGAGGCGGCGGGCGAGCTCGAGGAGGCGTTGTCGCTGTTCACCGCCGCCGGCGACGATGCGGTTCGGCGCTTCGACGACCCGCGCGCGGCGGCGCTGTACCACCGGGCGATCACCATCGCGCGCATGCTCCACACCTCCGGCGACAGCTCGGCGGCGCACAAGCTGGTGTCGGTGTCACTGCGGCTGGCGGACGTCCTCCGCTACATGGGCCAGCTCGCGCTCGCGCAGGGCTGTCTCGACGAGGCGGAGGGGTTCGAGCCCGACCAGGGCCAGCTCGCCGGGATCGCGCGCGGGCGGGGGCGCATCGCGCTCATGTCGGGGAACCCGCTCCACGCGGTGACGCTGCTCCGGCGCGCCATCGGGCTCGGCTTCCGCACCGGCGACCCCGACTTCCTGTGCGAGACGTACATCGACCTGGCCAATGCGCTGGCGTCGCTGGGCAACGTGGCCGAGGCGGCGGCCGAGCTCACCGAGGGGCTGGACGCGCTGACGTTCGGCGGCGGCATCGCCGACGCGCAGGGGCCGGAGCGCCTGTGGGATCTCGGCCTGCGCCTCGCGAACCTGCGCCTGCGCGCGCGCCAGCCGCTCGAGGCCAAGAAGGCGGCGAAGGACTCGCTGGTGTTCGCCGAGCGCATGAGCTCGTCGGCCGGCCAGGGGCGCCTGCACGCCATGCTCGCGCTCATCCTCGAGGTGCTCGGCGACACGCACGGCGCGCTGACTCACCAGGCGCACGCGCTCGACTACATGCGCCGCCTGGGCGACCGGCGCTCGACCGCCGAGCTCCTGCTCGGCTGCGCGCGCATGACCGGCGATCTGCCGCCCGTCGTCGCCACGACGTCGAAAAAATCGCTCGAGGCCACGCGCCGCTCGCGCGAGCGCGCCAAGAAGGCCATGGAGTTCGCCCAGGAGCTCGCGTCGGAGATCGGTTGGGAAGAGGGCGCGAGGCTGGCGGGGACGGGGCTGCCGGTGAAGGGGCCGAAGACGTAGGGAGGCCTCAGACCTCAGGCTTCAGGCTTCAGGCTTCAGGTCGGAGGTCGACGAACGGGGAACTCGAACAGGGAATTCGAATGCGAATGGCGGAGGCGCGCCGCCGCGCCGCTTGGGGGGCGGGGGATGTTTTTTCAATCTGGCAGCAGCAGGGGCTGTGCGACGGTGTGAGCAGACCGCGAACGAGGATCCCGTGGCGAGGAAGGAGCGCCTCGCGGTCGCGGTCTGGTCAAGCGACTGGGGGCGGCCGCTCCCGACCGCACCGGCGGCAGCGAGGCGGCCGCCCTCAGGCGCGTCACCGTCCACAGCCCCGCAGAGGGCGACGTGTGCCCGGTCGTCAGGTCAGACGTCGGACGGCCAGCCGCGATTCCTCGAGGACGTCGCGCAGCTCGACGAGCGTGGTCAAGCACAGGCGCCCATCGCCCAGGTACTCCACCGCGACGGGGAAGCGCGCCACGAGCCGGGCCGCCGTCGGCGGAACGCGGAGCTGCGGGTGAGCCGAAACGCGTCGCCGTTCAGAGCCGGCAGAGGATGGCCTCAGATGCCGACTCGGAGATCGGCTCGACGCGCGGGGCCGGGCGGACCGGCGGCGGCGCAATCCGGCCCGGAACTGACCGGTGTCGTGACAAGTTGATCCCCCCTCGGCTCGGTGCTAAGCACCCGCATGCGCATCGTCGTGGTGGGAGCCGGGCCCGCGGGCGCGACCGCGGCCCTGGTGCTGGCCCGCCAGAAACGCCACGAGGTCGTCCTCGTCGACCGCGACACCTTCCCCCGGGTCAAGACATGCGGCTCGGCGTTGTCGCCGCGATCCATCGCGCTGCTCCAGGAGCTGGAGCTCGCGCCCGTGCTGCGGCCGAAGGCGTACGGCATCTGCGGCCTCCGTTTCACCGGTCCGGTCGGGCGGCTGAGCACGATGTCGGGGCCGGAGGCGGCCTGGGTGATTCCGCGGGCGGAGCTCGATGCCGAGATCGCCTTCGCCGCCGAGCGGGCGGGCGCGAGGTTCGTCCAGGGAGTCAAGGTGATCCGCGCCCTCCGCGATGCGTCCGGGCACATCCGCGGCGTGAGCGACGGCAAGCAGGAGATCGAGGCGGACCTGGTGCTGTTCGCGGATGGCGCCCACTCGCGCTTCTCCGAGGATACGCGGACCAAGCGGCAGATCGCCACCATCATGGGGTGGTGGGAGGGCGTGTCGTTTCAACCGGGGCTGGTCGAGATGTGGTTCGACCGGCGGGTCAAGCCCTGGTACGGCTGGTTGTTCCCGGAGACCTCGAAGCGAGTGAACATCGGCATCTGCTACGATCCGGCGGATCCCGTTCAGCCCCGCGACATCTTCTGGGCCGTGGTCGGCAAGCACGTGGGGGCGCGGATGAACGGGGCGGACATGGTGCAGAGGTTCCGCGGCGCGCCCATCGTCTATACCGAGCGCCCGGAGCGGGTGAGCGCGCCGGGGGCGCTGTGGATCGGCGAGGCCGCGCGCCTCACGAACGCGGCGACCGGCGAGGGAATTTGCTATGCGCTCCAGTCGGGGGCGATGGCGGCGCAGCTCGTCGGGCGAAGCCAGGACGGAGCGCTGGTCGAGGCTTACCGGCAAGCGATCCGGCGGACGTT
>DATFWE010000344.1:0-12883 GCA_035259575.1 Haliangiales bacterium | reverse complement strand
CCCCGCCGATCATCGTCGCGCGCGCGGGCTTTCCCGTGGACGGGCTCGCTGTCGAGCTCCCGGCGATCTCGTCCACCGAGGTGCGCGCGCGCCTCGCGCGCGGCGAATCCGGCCTCCCCCTCGTGCCGCGGGCCGTTTCCGCGTACATTCAGGCCCACGGCCTCTACTCATGAGCACCCTGTCCGTCGCGCTGACCGGCCTCGTGGCGTTTTTGCACCTCTTCTTCTTGGTGCTCGAGATGTTCCTGTGGACCAAGCCGTACGGCCTGCGGACGTTCGGTAACTCGCTCGAAAAGGCGCAGTCGACCGCCGCGCTGGCGATGAACCAGGGCCTGTACAACGGCTTCCTCGCGGCCGGGCTGGTGTGGAGCCTCGTCGCCCCGGCGGCGCTCGCCGGGCCGGTGCGCATCTTCTTTCTCGCGTGCGTCGTCGTCGCGGGCGTGTTCGGCGGGCTGACCGCCAAGCGGTCGATCCTGGTGTTCCAGGCGCTCCCCGGCGCCGCGGCGCTGGCGGCCACGGTGCTCGCGTGACCGCGCGGACGCCCAACGTGTTCATCGTCGGGGCCGGACGCGTCGCCACGGCCCTCGGCGGCGCCCTCCGCCACGCCGGCGTGCCGGTCCTCGGCCTGTTCGGCCGGCGCGCGGCCGCGGTCCGCACCGCCGCCGGCATCGCGGGCGTCGCGGGATTCTCGGCCGCGCCGCCCGACCTCCTCCTCGAGGCCGACGCGGTCATCGTCGCGGTGCGCGACGATGCCGTCGCGCAGGTGGCGCGGACCCTGGTGGAAACGGGGTTCCTCACCCCGCGCCACGTGCTCCTCCATTGCTCGGGAGGTGTGGCCGCGGCCGACGCGTTCGGCGAGGCGGCCGCGCGCGTCGGCGGCGTCGGCACGCTCCACCCGCTGCGGGCGATCGTCGACCCGCGGCAGGCGGCGCACAGCCTCAAGGGCACGACGTTCGGCATCGAGGGGAACGAGGCCGGCCGCGCCATGGCCCAGGCGCTCGTCGGTTGGCTCGGCGGCGTCGCCCTCGACGTCGAGGGCGAGGGGATGGCGCTCTACCATGCCGCCGCGTCGATCGCGTCGAACTACCTGGTGGCGCTGTTCGACGCGGCGGGCCGGGCGCTCTCGGCCGCCGGCGTCCCCGGCGACGCCGGCCACGCGCTCCTCCCCCTCGTCCACAGCACGCTCGAGAACATCGAGAAGGCCGGCATCCCGCGCGCCCTGACCGGCCCCATCGCCCGCGGCGACGTGACCACGGTCGAGCGCCACCTCGCCGCGCTGCGGAGCCGCGCCGCCGAGCTGGTGCCGCTCTACCAGATCCTCGGGCAGCGCGCGGTCGCGCTCGCCCGCGACAAGGGCGAGGCCCGGCCCGAGGATCTCGACGCGATCGCCGCCCTTGTCGCCACCGGCCCCGTTTCGTAGATTGGAGAGATGCAACGAGTCGTCCCCTTTTGTGTGCTCCTCCTGACCGTCTCGGCGTGGGCCAGGAAGCCGGAAGATGTGTTCGCCGGGAAGATCCTCGTCTCCGACAAGCCGTACCCCACGGCGGCGCGGAGCCCGGACGCGTTCATCGACGCGGCGAAGAAGCAGTCGCGGGATCGCTTCCAGGAGGACAAAGAAGCCAAGGAATGGCGTGTATTTTTTGCCGCATTCTTCAGGCAACCCATGAATGATCTCGAGATCTCCATCCGCATCTACGACGTGACCAACGGGGAGCGTCTGGTGGAGACGTTCGAGCAGTATCTGCCCTCGCGCGGGCAGCGGGCGTACCTGTCGTCGCTCACGCTCAAGCGCGGGGACGGCTCCGCCGGCTACGACCCCAACTCGAAGGTGCGCATCGTCATGGACTCGCGCGGCAAGGTCCTCGCCGACACGACGATCTTCCTCATCGGCGAGGCGCGCAAGTACAGCGGCAAGGTGGATTTCAGTGAGGACGAAAAGAAATAGCCTCGTCCTCGCGCTGGCGCTCGCGTCGGGCGTCGCGTCGGCGCAGAAGCCCAGCGTGGAGATCGCCGTCCTGCGCGAGGAGCTGCTCCTCCCCGACGCCGACCGCGCGCTCGGCGCTGTGGACAAGCTGCGGCGCGCGCGCGGGGCGGCGGCCACCGACGCGCTCCTCGACGCGCTTGCCCTGGGCCTCTCCCCGCGGGTCGCCCTGGCCGCGCTCGACGCGCTGCGCGAGCGACGCGCGTCCGCCGCACTCGACGTGCTGATCCGCTACGCGCACCATCGCGATGCCGTCGCCCGGGCGGCGGCGACGTCGGCGCTGGGCGCGCTCGACGACCGGCGCGCCATCGAGGCCGTCCGGGCCGCGCTCGGCGACGCCGACCGGACCGTGCGCGCGGCCGCCGGCGAGGCGCTCGCGGCGCGGCGCGACCGCACCGTCGTCCCCGCGCTGCTCGTGCTCCTCGGCAAGGGCGACGAGGCGGCGGTGAAGCCGCTCGCCGAGCTGGCGAACGCCGAGACGGCCGCGCGCGTGGGCGAGCTCACCGGCCGCGCGCCCGACGCGGTGGTCGCGCAGTGCCTGGGCCACATCCTGCTCCGCCCCGACCTCGGGCCGGAGAAGACCTACGTCGAGATCGTACGCGCCATCGGCAAGATCCCGGGGGACGATGCGATCGTGGCGCTGACCGGGTTCATCGGCTCGCTGCCGCCCAAGTCCGCGCGGCCGGCCAAGCGCGAGGCCCAGGCGATCGTCGACGAACGAGTGGGGACAAATTGAGCCGGCGAGCGGAGGCGAGGATCGGCGCGACCCCGGAGCGAGGCGCAGCCGAGCGACCTGGGAGCGCCGAGCCGACGCGAGCCGGCGGACGACAAACGAGCCGGCTGTTGCTTCTGTTCCTGACGGCCTGCGGGGGGGCATCGGCGTTCACGCTCGCCGCGCCCGACAACGACCCGGCGGCGCTGGCGCGCGCGCTCGCCGCCGAGCGGCGTCCGGCCCCGCCCGCGCATCCGTCCGCCTACATGGTGACGGCGGACGGCAAGCTCGTCGGCTGGGACCTCGCGGCCGGGCGGCAGAAGTTCGCCGTGGCCGCGCCGATCTCCTCGCGCGTCGTCGCCGGCGCAGGGCAGGTCGTCGGGCGCGAGGGCGCCGCGCTGGTGGCGCGCGGCGCCGACGACGGCCGCGTCCTGTGGTCGCATCCCCTGGCGACCGGCGCGTTCCTCGGGGTGGCCGGCGACGGCGATCGCGCCTACTACGTCGTCAAGCAGGCGCAGTACCACCTCGTCGCGGTGCGGGGGGGCAAGGAGATCTGGCGCTCGTCGGCCGACGGGAGCCTCGGCGTCCCGGCCGCGCGCGGCGGGCTCGTGTTCGTGCCCTACTTCAACCAATGGTTGACGATCCTCGACGGGGCGACCGGCGCGACGCTCGCGCGCATCCGCCTCACCGACGAGACCCTGTCGTTCGTGCGCGCCGACGACGCCGCCGTCACCTACGGCTCGCGCGGGGCGTTCGTCCTCGACGCCCGGTCGGCCGCGGGGTCGCGCGCCGCGTCGACCTACCTCGCCCCCGCGCTGCCGGCGTTCGCGCGGCCGATGCTCCACTTCGACGCCTACGGCGCGGCGCAGACGAGCTACGGCGCGCTCGACCGGAACCGGCTCCTGTGGCGGGTCGCGGACGGCGCATTCGTCGGCGGCGTCGTCACCTGGCTCCACTATCGCTACCTGTTCGCGTTCGACGCGGCGGCGGGGACGCTGCGCTGGGCCTACGCCGAGGCCGGCGGCGACGTGGCCGCGGGCGAGGACACCGGCGCGGCGATCCTCCTTGCCACCCAGAACGGCGACATCGTCGCGCTCGATCGGGCGACCGGCGCGGTGCTCGCCCGCATGGCGACGGGCGCGCGCGTGGCGGGGGCGACATTCGACGCGGGCGGCTTCCGTCCGGCCGGCCCGAACACGCCGACGGGCGCGGCGCCCGCCCAGGTCCTCACCGCAATCATCTCCGACCGCGACGCCCGGTTCCCCGCGGTGAAGCAGCTCGCCGTGGAGACGCTGGGGCGCCTCACCGGGCCGGAGGTGACCGCGGCGCTCATCCGGGTCCTCCGGGACGAGACGTCGCCGGCGGACATCCGCGAGCGCGCCGCCGACGTCCTCGTCAAGCGCAGGGACGAGACGGGGCTGCCGGCGATCCTCGACGCGCTGGCGATCCACACCGACTTCGTGACCAGCACGTATCCGCGCGGGGTCGACGTCCTCGCGCGCGCCGTCGCCTCGCTCGGCCTGCCCGAGGCCGCGCCGGCGCTGGTCGCCCACCTGAACGATCCGGCGACGCCGCCGACCACGCTGGGCGAGATCGTGCGCGCGCTGGTGGCGATCGGGGCGCGCGACGCCTTCGCCGAGCTGCGCAGCTATCTCCTCCTCTATCGCTGCGACCCCACGTTCGAAAACGACCCGCAGATCCTCGGCGACGTGATCGACGCGGTGCTCGCGCTCGGCGGGGGCGCCGGGCGCGAGGCCGTGGCGTGGGTCGCCGACGAGCCGCGCACGGTGAAGGCGGTCGCCGCCTACGCCCGGAGGGCCATCGGCGAATGAAGCGCTACCGGGTCGTCGTGTGTCGCGGCCCGGAGTGCGGCGAGGTGTGCCAGTCTTCGCGGCTCCACGCCGCGTTCGTGCAGGAGGTCCGGCGGGCCGGCCTCGACGCGCACGTCGAGGTGGGGTGGCAGAGCTGTTTCGGCCGCTGCCGCCAGGCGCCCAACGTGATGGTGTCCGAGGTGCGACCGGGCGAGCGCTCGTTCCTCCTCGCGGTGTCGCCGGTGTTCGCGGGTCCGGGCGGCGCGCTCTACAATGGCGTCAGGCTCGAGGACGTGGCGCGCATCGTGCGCGAGCACGTGGTGGCGGGTCGGTTGGTCGCGGACCTCATCCGCCGGCCGGACGAGGAATGAGGGTCGGTTGAAGGCGCACAAGCTCGTCAAGGAATACGAGCAGAAGCTCCAGCGCGATCCGGGGAACGTCGTGACCCGGCTCAAGCTGGCGGCGACGCTGCGCGAGCTGGGGCAGGTGGGGGAGGCGCTGCGGCAGTACCGCGCGGTCGCCGAGACGTACCATCGCGAGGGGCGGCTGCTGCAGGCGCTGGCGGTCTGCCGGAGCGCGCTGGAGATCGACCCCAACGACTTCGAGACGCGGACGATGTACCAGGTCATCGACGCCGCGCGCACCGGCGCGCCCGAGGAGGAATCGACCCAGATCGCGGGCGAGCCGGCCAGCACGGCGCCCGACGGGCCGCCGGGGCCGTGGCGCGGGGCGCCCGAGCCGCCGCGCGCCGGGGCGCCGCAGTGGGGGGGCCCCGACGGGCTCCGCCCGTCGGGGGGGGCGCGAGGGCCCGCAGCGCCCCAGTCGACCGACGATTGGGATGTGCCGACGCGCCCGGGGGCGCACAGGGTCGTGCGCGTCGACGAGCACGACATCGTCGGGGAGCTTCCGAGCCAGGCCGAACGCCTGGTGCGCGCCGTCCTCGGCCAGCCGACGTTCCGCTCGATCCCCGAGGAGCGGCGGCCCGACGTCATCGCCCGCTTCACGCCCCTCCGCCTCCCCGGCAGCGCGGCGCTCCTGCGCCAGGGCGAGCCGGGCGGCGGCCTCTACGTCGTCATGACCGGCGCGCTGCGCATCCGGCGCAAGGCCGGCGGGCGCGACATGGACGTCGGACAGCTCGACGCGGGATCCTTCTTCGCGGATCTGTCCCTGGTCCGCGGCGAGCCGGCCGCGGCCACCGTCGTCGCCGTGGGCGCCACCGAGCTCGTATACCTTGCGCCGCGCGACTTCTACGACCTGTGTGCATCGTTCCCCGCCGTCTGGGAGGATCTTCGCAGGCGGGCACAGTCGCAAAGCTTTCTCGTGGCAGAGCGCCTGTAAGATCGGGCGCGCTTCCCCGAGTCTCGTATAGTGTCCGCATGTCCCTGCGCGGCTCCGGTCTCGACACCTCGAGCGGACCCCAGTTCATCCAGCAGCGCATCGCGCTGTTCGCGCAGATGACCGCCATCACCGCGTTCACGTTCTTCCTCGTCGGGCGCGTGCTCGTCGCCGCGCTGCGCGGGCAGCCCGTGCGGTTCACCCAGCAGGGCCAGATCGCCCACATCGCTGGCGTCGCCATCGCGCTCGCGGCGTGGCTCGCCTGCCGCCGGGGCCAGCGGTCGCTGGCTTCGCTGGAGGCGATCGACGCCGTCGCGGTGGTCGGCACCTGCACCGCCTGGGGCTTCTTCGTCGTCCAGCCCAACCTCGAGTGGATTTACACCGCGCTCGTCGCGAACACGCTCACCGTGCTCGCGCGCGCCATCACCGTCCCGTCGAAGGCCGGCCGGACGCTGCGCCTGAGCGTGCTGGCGTTCGTGTCGCAGCTGGTCCTGGTGTGGCTCTGGGTCCTCCGCCCCGAGGAGCGGCCGATGCCGCTCGCGATGGGCATCGATCAGACGATCTGGTGCGCCGCCGTCGTGACGATCGCCACCATCACGTCGCGCATCCTCTACGATCTGCGCCGGAGCGTGCGCGAGGCCAACGAGCTCGGCCAGTACCAGCTCGAGGCGAAGCTGGGCGCCGGGGGGATGGGCGAGGTGTGGCGCGCCCGCCACCGGTTCCTGGTGCGCGCGGCCGCCGTCAAGCTGATCCGGCCGGAGCTCCTGTCGTCGAGGCACGTCGATCCCGAGCTGACGCTCAAGCGGTTCGAGCGCGAGGCCCGCGCCACGGCGGCCCTCAGGTCCCCCCACACCGTGCAGCTCTACGATTTCGGCCAGGCGGAGGACGGGACGCTGTTCTACGTCATGGAGATGCTGGGCGGCATCGACCTCGAGACGCTCGTGTCGCGGTACGGCCCGGTGCCGGCGGAGCGGGCGATCCACATCGTGCGCCAGGTGTGCGATTCGCTGTCCGAGGCGCACCGCAACGGCCTGATCCACCGCGACGTCAAGCCGGCCAACATCTTCGTCAGCTGCATCGGCACCGAGACCGATTTCGTCAAGGTGCTCGACTTCGGCCTGGTGCGCCTCCGCGGCGAGCAGGCGCGCGCGGATTCGCCCAAGCTCACCGCGGAGGGAGCGGTCGCGGCGACCCCCGCCTACGCCGCGCCCGAGGTCGTCGAGGGCGAGGCCGCCTACGACCATCGCGTCGACATCTACGCGGTGGGCTGCGTCGGATACTGGCTGCTGACGGGGAAGCTCGTGTTCGAGGGCGAAACGGCGATGAAGATGATGCTCGAGCACGCCCGGACGCCTCCGCCCCCGCCGCAGGCGCGCACCGAGCTGCCGATTCCGCCGGCGCTCGAGCGGATCATCATGGACTGCCTGGCGAAGGACCCGGCGCTGCGCCCGCCCACGGCCGCCGCGCTGGCGGCGCGCTTGCGCGAGGTCGAGGTGCCCGAGGAATGGACGGCGGAGCGGGCGGAGCGCTGGTGGCGGACGCACCTGCCGAGCGAGGTGGCGGAGCGCCCGGTCGCCGACGTGCTTCTGTCGCAGGAGTCCGCCCCGCCGGAGGCCAGGGCGTTGCGCCCCCGCCGTGCGGCGAGGGGGTGAGCGGTCAGATCCGCCGCAGCCGTTCGAGCACGACGAGCGTCAGCCCAATCTGCGTCGCCGCCAGGATGCACGCGCACAGACCCACCGTCACCCCCGCCGCGCCCCACAGGCGCGCGCGCGGCCTGCGGAACGCGACCAGCCCCACCGCCACCGCCAGGAGGCCCACCCCGAGCGCGACGTACTTCCCCACCTCGGGCACGACCAGCGCGGCCGCCGCGAGCGCGCCGAGGAGGACCGAGACGGGACCCACGCAGGGAGAGTAACCTGCGGCCCTGACAGCGTCATCTTCCCCCGTGCCCGCGCCCGTCGGTTCCGGGCCGGAACTGACGCCCCGGCGGTGCGCGCCCCGGTACGGGCACAGATGCGCGCCGTCCGCGCCCGCGCCCACGCTGCGGAGTACGACCGGGCTGCCGGGCTTGAAGCCTGAGGCCTGATGCCTGAAGCCTGATGTGCTATACGTCCCGCGCGAGCGAGCATGGAACCCCAGACCCGAGCCGGAACCTGCGCCATCGTCGGGCGCCCCAACGTGGGCAAATCCACGCTCATGAACCGCCTCCTCGGCGAGAAGCTCGCCGTGGTGACGCCCAAGCCGCAGACGACGCGCAACCGCATCCTCGGCGTCAAGAACCGCCCCGGCGCGCAGCTCGTGCTCATCGACACGCCGGGCATCCATCGCGCCAAGTCGAGCCTCAACCACTACATGGTCGACCAGGCGCTCGCCGCGGTGGCCGAGTGCGACGTCGTCCTGTGCCTCGTCGAGGCGCCGCGCGTCGCCGGCGCCGCGCTCGCCGCCCGGGCGTTCGACCCCGGCGAAGGCAACCGCGCCATCCTCGACGAGCTCGGCCGGGTCCGCCGCCCCCGCGTGCTCGCCATCAACAAGGTGGATCTCCTGCACGACAAGACCGCGCTCCTGCCGCTCGTCGACGGCTACGCCCGCGCCCTGCCGTTCGACGACATCATCCCCATCAGCGCCGCCACCGGCGACGGCGTCGATCGTCTGGAGGAGGCCCTCGCCGCCCGCCTGCCGGTGTCGCCGCCGCTGTTCCCCGAGGAGATGCTGACCGACCGCGCCGAACGGTTCCTCGCCGCGGAGCTCGTGCGCGAGCAGACGTACCTCCTGCTCGAGGACGAGCTCCCCTACTCGGTGGCGGTGACCATCGAGTCGTTCGAGGAGCGCGCCGCCAAGAAGGACGTCGTCATCGACGCGGTCATCCACGTCGAGCGCGACTCGCAGAAGAAGATCGTCGTGGGGGAGGGCGGGCGGATGATCAAGGACATCGGCACGCGCGCGCGCGCCGAGATCGGCAAGCTCCTCGACTGCCCGGTCCACCTCAGGCTTCACGTGAAGGTCGATTCCGACTGGACCCGCGACGGCCGGTCGCTCCAGCGCCTGGGCTATGACTAGGCCGCTCGTCGCCATCGTGGGCCGCCCCAACGTCGGCAAGTCCACGCTCTACAACCGCATCGCCGGCGGCCGGCCCGCGCTCGTCGAGGACAAGCCGGGCGTGACGCGCGATCGCCGCTACGGCGAGGCCGACTACGCCGGCCGCGGCTTCCGCATCGTCGACACCGGCGGCCTCGATCCCGGCGCGGAGGAGGGCGCCGTCCAGGAAGGCGTCCACCGCCAGGCGCGCAAGGCGCTCGAGGAGGCGGACGTCATCGTGTTCGTCGTCGATGCGCGCGACGGCGTCACGCCCATCGACCGCGACGTGGCGGGCCTGCTCCGCCGCCTGGACAAGCCCATCCTCGTCGTCGCCAACAAGGTCGATTCGGCCAAGCAGGAGGCGCTCGCCGCGGAGATCTGGGAGCTCGCCCTGGGCGAGGTGTTCCCGGTGTCCGCGTCGCACGGCCGCGGCATCGTCGAGCTCCTCGACGCGCTCCTGGCGGTGCTGCCCCCCGAGCCGCCGCCGGCGACGGCGCCGGAGAAGGCGGTGCGCATCGCCTTCGTCGGCCGCCCCAACGTGGGCAAGTCGTCGCTGGTGAACCGCCTGCTCGGCGAGGACCGTGTCCTCGTGCACGACGATCCGGGGACGACGACCGATCCGGTGGACACGCCGTTCGAGGTCGCGGGGAAGCGCTACGTCCTCGTCGACACCGCCGGCATCCGCCGCAAGGCGCGCATCGAGGAGCCCACGGAGAAGATCGCCGTGTCGATGGCGCTCGGGCAGCTCGAGCGCACCGATGTGGCGATCCTCGTCATCGACGCCGCGGCCGGCCCGGTGGACCAGGATGCCAAGATCGCCGGCGCGATCGAGGACGCCGGGCGCGCCTGCGCGATCGCCCTCAACAAGAGCGACCTCCTCGCGGACGCCGGCGATGCGGCCGAGAAGCGCCTGCGCCGGGAGATCGCCGACGCCCTGCCGTTCGTGTCGTTCGCGCCGGTGCGGTTCTGCTCCGCCAAGACGGGCGCCGGCGTCGTCGATCTCATCGCCGCCGCCGCGAGCGCGTGGGAGGAGCACGGAAAGCGCGTCCCCACCGGGGAGCTCAACCGCTTCTTCCAGGAGGTGTGCGAGACCCACCCGCCGCCCACGTTCCGCGGCAAGCCCGTCCGCATCTACTACATCAGCCAGCCGGCCGCGCACCCGCCCACGTTCGTCCTGTGGGCCAACCGCCCCGAGCTCGTCCACCACGCCTACCGGCGCTTCCTCGTCAACCAGCTCCGGGCGCGCTTCGGCTTCGTCGGCTCGCCGATCCGCATCGTCACGAGGCGCCGCAAGGGTCAGAAGTAGCCGAATTTGAAAGAAATTCTCGGCCCGATCATGAACGTCGTCGCCCCGCTCGCGAACGACGCGAGGCGCGCGTCGATCCCCCAACTGAAGCTCCGCCCCTCGCCGATCTCGACGCCGGCCCCGACCTCGAGGACGAGGTGCGCCTTGGCATCGACCGCGCCGCCGCCGGCGTAGAACACGCCCACCGAGCCCGTCACGTAAGGGACGTAACGCAGGACGTCCACCGCGTAGTGCAGGCCGATCGCGGCGCTGCCGCCGGTCGTGAGCTGATCGGACGCAGAGTAGAGCCCGCCCCCGACTGCCGCGCGCAGCCAGAACGAGTCGGCGATGCCGTACGTGTAGTCGAGGCTGAGGACGCCGCCCGCGCCGCTCACGTCCGCCCGCTGCGACACGGTGAAGCTTCCGAACCCGGCCGTCACCGACAGCGCCGATTCGCCGTCGGTGGCCCGGGCCGCGCTCGGCCCTGCCAGCCACGCCGAGACGAGGACGAGCGGCAGGCCCGGGCGCACGTCCTTTCCTACACTGACACCGCGCCCCGATCCAATGGTTTGACACCCCCGGCCCCCTTTGCTATCACCGCGCACCGTGGCGAAGAACAAGGGGAAGTACCACAAAGGCAAACCGGACCCGCAGCCGCAGCAGGAGCTCCTGACCGTGACGGAGCGGGCGTTCGCCTATGCCCGACCCCACGCGATGAAGATCGCCGCCCTGGCCGGCGGCACCGTGATCGCGCTCGGCGCGTTCAGCATCTACACGCACTTCGTGGAGAAGGGCCAGGCCGAAGCCACCTACGCCTACGACAAGGCGATGGGCGTCGTTCAGCGTCCCGTCGACGAGCTGCCGCAGATCGGCCGGATCCCCGAGACCGGCGAGCAGAAATTCAAGACCGTCGCCGAGCGCGCCGAGGCGGGCGCCGCGGCCATCACCAAGCTCGAGGCCGAGCGCGGCTCGTCGGGCGCCGCCGGGCAGGCGCTGTTCGCGCTGGCCGCGTCCTACTACGACCTGGGGAAATACGACGAGTCGATCCAGGCGTATCTCAAGTACCTGGGCCAGACCTCGGATCCGGCGCTGCGCGCCGTCGCGGAGCAGGGGTTGGGCCAAGCGTACGAGGCCAAGGCCCTCGCCCAGAAAGACGCGACCGCCCGCAACGCCGGGCTGGAGCAGGCGCTGTTCGCCTACACCGAGATCGACAAGAGCGAGCGGGGCCCGTTCGCCGGCCTGTCGCTCTACCACCAGGGGCGAATCCAGTCGCTCAAGGGCGACAACGCCAAGGCCGCGGAGCTGTTCAAGAAGGCGCTCGAGAAACCGCTCCTCGACAGCATCAAGCTGGACATCCAAAGCCGCCTGCCGCTCGTCGAAACGAAGTGATGGACCGGACATCCCTTGGCCTTGGCCTTGGCCTACGCCTAGCCGCCCTGTTCCTTGGCGCCTGCGGCGTGACCTCCGCGTCGGCGCCGTGGGAGCGCGCGAACGACCACGACGTCGGACGCCCGGTGCTCGGCTTCCGCTGGAAACGGACGATCATCGACCACCGTTACGACCACAAGCCGCAGGAGTTCGCGTCCCCGCTGGCGGGCTCGCCCTCGGGCATGGTCTACATCGGGTCGCACCAGGGGCTGTTCCAGGCGCTGCGCGCGCGCGACGGTAGGCTCGTGTGGCAGCAGCGGCTCGGCTCGCTGTCGGCGGAGCCGTTCGTCGACGACACGACGCTCTACGTCGGCACCGACGCCGGCATCATGTACTCGCTCGACGCGGTGACCGGCACCATCAAGTGGCAGTACGCGTCCAAGGGGCAGATCCTGCGGGCGCCGACGCTGGTCGGCGACATGATCGTCTTCGCGAGCGACGCCGACCGCGTGGTGGCGCTCGATCGCTCGACGGGAAAGTACCGCTGGCAGTACGAGCGCGAGACGCCGGAGGAGTTCACGCTCCACGGCCACGCCGGCGTGGCGGCGGTCAAGGATCGCCTGTACGCGGGCTTCGCCGACGGCCACGTGGTCGCGCTCACCCCGGCGGCGGGGGAGGTCGCCTGGGTCCGGTCGCTCGCGGGCGAGCAGCGCACGTTCGTGGACGTCGACACGACGCCGCTGCCGCGCGGCAAGCTCCTGTTCGCGGCGTCGGCGAGCGGGGGCCTCTATGCGCTCGAGATCGCCGACGGCACCGAACGGTGGCACCAGCCCGGCGTGAAGGGCGTGAGCCAACTCGCCAGCGACGGAATGCGCCTCTATGCCGCCGCCGCCGAGAACGGGCTCTACGTGCTCGACTACGACGGGCACCTTCTGTGGCGGCAGGGATTCGACGGCGCGGGCGATCCGGCGCGGCCGGTCATCGACGGGCTGTACCTGTTCCTGGCGACCAGCGAGCGCGGCCTCTACATCCTCGACAAGCGCGACGGCACACTGCTGCAGTCGTTCAACCCCGGGAACGGCATCTCCGCCGTCCCGGCGCTCGACGGCGCGAACCTCTACTTCCTATCCAACGGCGGGATCCTCTACGCCATGAACGTCCGGCGGTTTTAGCGGCGTTTCGCACCGCGATCACGGCCGCTCAGCCAAGCGTACCGGCGGCGCGTCGGCCGTCGCCCCGCTCGTGACTCAAGGCGTCGCGCAGTCGGGAGGCGTCGCCGTGATCGTGACCGGCATCTCGCTCCCCAACTCCGCGGCG
>DATFWE010000343.1:0-42182 GCA_035259575.1 Haliangiales bacterium | reverse complement strand
TACCGGCAAGCGATCCGGCGGACGTTCACGCTCCGGCTGAACGTGGCCCTCGGTTTCATGCACTTCGTCGGGACGCGCGCATTCGGCGGAGTGACCTCGCTGCTGACATGGCGACCGGTCGAGAAGGCCCTGGCATGGGCGCTGGGCCACGTGTAGCCGTCTCAGCCCGCCGGTATCCTGATCACGATCTTCCCCCTCGTCCGCCGCGACTCCAGCCTGCGGAACGCCTCGCCGACGTCGTCGAGCTCGACGATGCGATCGATGACCGGCTGCAGCTTCCCCGCGTCGACCAGGCGCGCGACCTCCGCGAGGTCCGCGCGCCGCGACCGGACCACCACGATGCGCGCCCGCCGGCCGCGCAGCAGGTCGCGGAACAGCGACATGCGCGGCACCGTGCTCACGTAGACGCCCCCCTTCTGCAGCGCGGTGCGCACCTTGCCGTACGACAGGTTGCCGTACGCGTCGAAGACCACGCGGTACGCGTGCGGCCGGGCCCACGGTTGATCGACGTCGTAGGCGAGCGCCTCCTCGGCGCCGAGCTCGCGGCACAACGATGTGTTCGCCGAGCTCGACACCGACGTGACCCGGGCGCCGAGCGCGCGCGCGATCTGGATCGCCAGCGTGCCCACGCCGCCGGAGCCGCCGTTGATGCACACCGTATCGCCGGGGCACGTCGCAGCCACGTCGCGCAACGCCTGCAGCGCGGTCAGCGCGGCGAGCGGCAGCCCGGCCGCCTCCTCGAAGGATACGTCCGCGGGCATCGGCGCCATTTCATCTTGCCGGACCGCGACGAGCTCCGCGAGCGTTCCCCGCCGATAGCGGAGCTCCTGCAAGGCGCCGAACACGCGCTCGCCGGTGTCGGCGACCTCGCCCGCGAAGTCGACGCCCGTCTGCTTGGGAAAGCGAGCGCCGCTCACCCAGCGGAAGCGGCCTTTGCGGAAGAGCGCGTCCTTGGGATTCAGCGCGGCGGCGCGCACGCGCACCAGCACCTGCCCGCGCGCGGGCGCGGGCGGGGCGATGTCCGCGTGGCGCAGGACGTCGATCCCACCGTACCGGTCGTACACGATCGCCCGCATCATCGACGGCGGCGATCGTAACGCGAAATGCGCCGCGGCCGCGTCAGGTAGGCATCGCATACGTCAGTCGATCGCGCCAGGCGGCGAGCGCCTGGCGGGGCGGGTCGGCGCCGAAGGCTCCCACTGTGGCCGACACGTAGGTCCCTCCTTTCGCGGGCGCGAGCTCGATCGCGACCAGCCCGTCGCCGAGCTCGGGCACGACGAACGCCAGGGCGGCCTCGTCGATGCGATGGACGACCGGGCCAGGTGGATCCCCGAGCGCTGCCAAGAGCCGGCGCCAAGCCTCCCCCCTCGGCGCGGCGACGGGGCCGCCGACCAGGTGGGCGGCCCGTGGCTGGCCGGGATGGCGCTCCAGCGCGTGGCGAAGCTGCACGCCGAACAGGCGCCAGCCGTTCTTCGTCGCCTCGTACTCGTCGTCCCACTCGGCCCCGTCGAACCCGGACGCGACGATGCGCAACGTGGTCCGGCCTTTGGTCCCCTCGAGGATGAACTCGGTCGCCATCTCGACGCCCTCGCGCGCATTCGCCCACACCAGCCGCCGCGGCGGCTCCACTTCGCGCACCACGCCCAAGTCGCCCTCCATCTCGGGCCCCCAGGACACCCACACCTTCCCCCCATCGAGGCGGGCGTCCAGCGCGAACCATCGCTTGAGCCCTTCGGCCTCGGCGATCGCGTTCCACACCGTCTCCGGGTCCACCCGGAGCTCGACAATCGTCTCGTGCTTTCTCCTGGTCATGTTCCCTCCGTCGCCTTGGGGTGAACGCCGGCCACCAGCCGGAAGCGGCGGCCCCCGTCGGTGTGGTAGCGGGCGGCGAGGCCCGCGACCTCGCGCGCCAGCTCCGTCGCGAACTCCGCGCGCGCCTCCGCCGAGGCGAACGCGACCTCCATCTCGAGCGTCAGCGTGGCGATCCGCCGCCCCTGGGCGCGCTCGCGCAGGTCGGACACGTCGCGGACGAGCTGCGCGGCGACCGCGAGGAGATAGGCCGACGAGAAGCGGTCGGCCACGTCCGCCGGCCGCGCCGCGAGCGTGCCCAGCGCCTGCGGCGCGATCACGAAGGACCGCGCACGGGCCCGGAACACGCGCTCGTTGCAGTTGCCCTTCCTGCGTTCCTCGACCAGCTCGAGGAACCCCATGTGCTCCAGCACGCGCAGATGGTAGTTGATCCGCTGGCGCGGCATCGACAGCCGGCGTGCGAGGCCCGCGGCCGACGCCGGCGACGCCAGCGCCTCCAGCACCCGCTTTCGCATCGGGTGGAGGAGCGCCTGCGCCCGCCGCCGTTCGTGCACGACCTCCATCGCCATGCGCGGCACTGTCTCACCGACAAATATGTGCGTCAAGAAAAATTTACTTGTCGGTGCCGCGCGTCGAGGAACGGCATCCAAGGACGAACAAGCCGTGTGGATCGTCCGTCTGGCGCTCCGGCGCCCCTACACCATCGCCGTCATCGCGGTCCTCATCCTCCTCTTCGCCGTCCTGTCCACCGGCCGCATGCGGCGCGACATCTTCCCCACCATCGACATCCCCGTCGTGATCGTGGTGTGGAACTACCCGGGCCTGTCGGCGGAGGACATGGAGCGCCGCATCGTCCTCATCAGCGAGCGGGCCTACTCGACCACGGTGGGCGGCATCTCGCGCATCGAGTCGCAGTCGCAGAGCGGCATCGGGCTGCTCAAGGTGTACTTCGAGCCCGACGCCGACATCGGCGGCGCCATCGCCCAGATCGCCAGCGTGTCGGCCACCGCCAGCCGCCTCATGCCCCCGGGCATCTCGCCGCCGACGGTGATCCAGTACAACGCCTCCAACGTCCCGGTGGCGCAGCTCACCGTCTCGTCCCCCACCCTGTCGGAGCAGCAGCTCTTCGACTACGGCCTGAACTTCATCCGCGTCAGGTTGTTTACCGTCCCGGGGCTGTCGACGCCGGCGCCGTACGGCGGCAAGACCCGCCAGATCATGATCGACATCGATCCGGCGTCGACGGCGGCGCGCGGCCTGTCCCCCCAGGACGTGGTCCAGTCGCTCCTGGCGTCCAACCTGACCGTGCCGGCCGGACAGGCCCGCATCGGCGGCACCGAATACGACATCACCATCAACAACAGTCCGCCCACGATCGGCGCGTTCGGTCGCATTCCGCTCAAGGTCGCGAACGGGGCGATGGTGCTCCTCGGCGACGTCGCCCGCGTCCACGACGGGTTCGCGCAGCAGCAGAACATCGTCCGCGTCAACGGCCAGCGGGCGACGTACCTGGCGATCCTGAAGAAGGCCAACGCCTCCACCCTCGCCGTCGTCGACGCCGCCCGCGATGTCATGCCTATCATCAAGGAGGCGGCGCCCGAGGGTCTCGAGCTCCGCCTCGACTTCGACCAGTCGGTGTTCGTGCGCGCCGCCATCGACGGCGTCGTGCGCGAGGCGATCATCGCGGCGATATTGGTGTCGCTGATGGTGCTGCTGTTCCTGGGGAGCTGGCGCAGCGTCGTCATCGTGTCCACGTCGATCCCCCTGTCCATCGCCGTCGCGCTCGTCGGCCTGTTCCTCGCCGGGCACACGCTGAACATCATGACCCTGGGCGGCCTCGCCCTCGCCATCGGCATGCTCGTCGACGACGCGACCGTCGCCATCGAGAACATCCACCGCAACCGCAACCTCGGCAAGCCGCTGACGTCGGCGATCCTCGACGGCTCGCAGCAGATCGCCGTGCCGGCGCTCGCCGCCACGCTCGTCATCTGCATCGTGTTCTTCCCGGTGGTGCTGCTCACCGGGCCCGCCAAGTTCCTGTTCAGCGCGCTGGCGCTGGCGGTGGTCCTGGCGATGATGGCGTCGTACTTCCTGTCGCGCACGCTTGTCCCGGCGCTCGCGCACAAGCTGATGCCGGGGGAAGAGGAGCACGCGCGGCGGCCGGGGTTGTGGGCCCGCTTCAACGCGGCGCGCGACCGCGGGTTCGACCGCCTGCGCGAGGCCTACGGGCGCGCGCTGTCGCTGGCGCTCGCGCACCGGCCGTTCGTGCTCGGCTGCGGCGCGCTGGTCGTGGCCAGCGCCGTCGGGCTGGCGCTCGTCGTCGGCACCGACTTCTTCCCCAGCGTCGACGCCGGGCAGATGCGCCTCCACGTGCGCGCGCCGGTCGGCACGCGGCTGGAGGAGACCGAGCGCATCGTCGGCGCGGTCGAGAAGCGAATCCGCCAGATCATCCCGCCCGACGAGGTCGAGACCATCAACGACAACATCGGCATCCCCACGTTCTTCAACCTCGCTTTCGTCCAGACCGACAACGTGGGCGGGCAGGACGCCGACATCCTGGTCGCGCTCCGCCCCGAGCACGGGCCCACGCGGGGCTACCAGCAGCGCATCCGCGACGTCCTGCCCGACGAGTTCCCGGGACGACGTTCTACTTTCAGCCCGCCGACATCGTCACCCAGGTGCTCGATTTCGGCCTGCCGGCGCCGATCGACGTCGAGGTCGAGGGTCCCAACCTCGACCGGACCGCCGAGGTCGCGCGCGTCCTGCGCGAGCGGATCAGGCTCATCCCCGGCGTGGTCGACGTGCGCACGCCGCAGATGCTCACCCACCCGGCGCTACAGGTCGAGGTCGACCGCGAGCGCGCCGCGCAGGTGGGCATCACCCAGCGCGACGTCGCCAACAGCATGCTGGTGTCGCTGTCGTCGAGCCAGCTGGTGTCGCCGTCGTTCTGGCTGTCGCCGGAGAACAACGTCAACTACTACGTGGTCGCGCAGACGCCGCTCGATCGGGCCAGCTCCGTCGACGACATCCTGCGCACGCCGCTCGGCCCGAGCGGGCGCCCGGGCGCGGACGCGCCCAACGGCTTCGCCGGGGCGCCCGGCGTGGCGCCGACGCTGGCCGGGATCGCCCGCATGCGCCCGGCGCTGAGCAAGGCCATGGTGAGCCACGACAACGTGCAGCGCATCGTCGACGTCCAGCTCGGCGTCGAGGGGCGCGACCTCGGCGCGGTGTCGGGCGACATCGACCGGGTCATCGCCGGAATCGGCAAGCTGCCGCCGGCGACGCGCATCCACGTGCGCGGGCAGATCGAGGCCATGCGGTCGTCGTTCGCCAGCCTGGGGCTGGGCGTGATCCTCGCCAGCGGCCTCGTCTACCTGCTGCTCGTCGTCCTGTTCCAGAGCTTCCTCGACCCGTTCATCATCATCCTGGCCGTGCCGGGCGCGCTCGTCGGCGTGCTCGTCATGCTCGGGCTCACCGGCACCACGCTGAACGTCGAATCGCTGATGGGGACGATCATGGCGGTCGGCGTCGCCGTGTCGAACAGCATCCTCCTGGTGTCGTTCGCCAACGAGGTGCGCGAGCGGCGCGAGATCGGCGCGCTCGCCGCCGCGCTCGAGGCGGGCAAGACCCGCCTCCGCCCGGTGCTGATGACCGCGCTGGCGATGATCCTCGGGATGATCCCCATGGCGCTCGGATTCGGGGAGGGCGGCGAGCAGAATGCCCCGCTGGCGCGCGCGGTCGTCGGCGGGCTGGCCGTCGCCACGGTGGTGACCTTGTTCATCGTCCCGATCGCCTATTCGCTGCTCCGGCGCGAACGGCCCGCCAAGGCCCGCCTCGACGAGATGTTCGCCGCCGAGACCCACACAGGGAGCGCACCATGAACCCCGAATCCACTCCCCCGCGGCGCGGCCGTGGGCTCTACGTCGTGGGGACAATCGTCGTCGTCGCTTCGGCCCTCCTCGTGTTCTTCCTCGCGCGCTCGCGGCGCGCGGTCGAGGCGGCCGAGCGCAAGCAACGCGCCGATCGCGGCGCCGCGGGCCCGCTCGTCACAGTGTCCGCGGCCAAACCGGCGCCGGCCGCGCGCACCATCACCGTGCCCGGCGACGTGCGCCCGTACCGGCAGTCCACGGTCTACGCCAAGTTGAGCGGGTACCTGCGGGAGATCCGCGTCGACCGCGGCGACACCGTCGTCGCCGGGCAGATCCTCGGGATCGTGGCGTCGCCGGAGACGGACCAGCAGATCGGCCCGCTCGAGGCTCAGCTCGCGTCCCGCAAGCAGATCGCCGCGCGCCTGCGCGGGCTGGTTCCGTCGGGGGTTGCGTCGCAGCAGGATCTCGACCGCGCCGACGCCGACGTGCACAGCGCGCAGTCGGAAGTCGATCGCCTGCGCGCGATCCGCGGCTACGACACGATCCGGGCCCCCTTCGCCGGGGTCGTCACCCAGCGCTACGCCGATCCGGGGGCGCTGCTGCCGGCGGCGACCGGCGCCACGCAGAGCGCGCTGCCGCTCGTGGACATCGCCGACATGAGCCGGGTGCGCGTCACCATCTACCTCGGCCAGCTCGAGGCGCCGCTGGTGAAGGAGGGCGACCCGGTCGCGATCGTCAAGGACGCCGACCCGGCGCACCCGATCGCCGCGACGGTGACGCGGCTGCCGCGCGCGCTCGACCCGCGCACGCGCACCATGCCGGTCGAGATCGAGCTCGCGAACGACGACCGCGCGCTCTACCCCGGCCTGTACGTCCACGTGACGCTCACCGTCGCCGCGCCCGCCGGCCTGGTCATCCCCGCCGACGCGGTGTTCCTCCGCGACGGCAAGACGATGGTGGCGACCGTGCGGGACGGCAGGGCGCGCTTCGTCGACATCCAGGTCGCCGACGACGACGGAAAGGTGGTGCGCGCGATCAAGGGACTCGCCGCCGGTGACGCGGTCGCGCTCCACGTGAGCGACGAGGTCGTCGACGGGGGCCCGGTGCGGACGGCAGCGAGGGACAAGTGAAGCGGCTCGCGCTGGCCGTCCCGGCCCTCGCCGTCGTCGCCGGGGCCTCCGCCGCCGAGCTGCGCGCGGTCGGCTTCGACGAGGCGGTGCAGGCCACCATCGCCCAGAACGCCGCGGCGCGCATCGCCGATCAGGAGATCGCGCGCGCGGAGGCCCTCGTCGTCGAGGCGCGGGCGAGCTACTTCCCCATCATCACGGCGACCGCCGCCTACCAGCGCCTGGAGGGCGATCGCACCGTGGCCGATCGGCTGACCGCGGCCGCCGACAGCTTCAGCGCGGCGCTGGTCGCCAGCGTGCCGATCGTCAGCGTCAAGGGATGGGCGCAGCGCCGGCGCGCCGACGACAACGTCGGCGTGGCGCGCGCGAGCGCCGGGGATACCCGCCGGAGCGTGGCGCTCGCCGCGGGGCGCGCCTACCTGACAGTGCTCGCCGAACAGCGCATCGTCGACGTGAGCCAGCGCGCCCGCGACACGGCGCGGGCCCATCTGGAGTTCGCGCGGGTGCGCCGCACCGGCGGCGTGGGCAACCAGATCGACGAGGCGCGCGCCGCCGACGAGCTCGCCACCAGCGAGGCGCAGCTGGCGCAGGCGCTGGTCGGCCTGGCGCGCGCGCGCGAGGCGCTGGGCGTGCTCGCCGGCGTCGACGGGCCGCTCGACGCCGGCGGCGAGCCCACGTTCGCGGCCGCGCCGGGCGACGGCGCCGCGCCCGACGACCGCCGCGCCGACGTCGTGGCGGGACGCCGCCGGCTGGCCGCCGCCGAGGCGGCGCGCGGCGACGACTGGACGGACTACGCGCCGGTGCTGGGCGTCGTCGGGACGGCGTTCATCACCGCGCCCGAGGTCGCGCCCACGCCGCGCGTGGGCTACCAGGTGGTGCTGGGCGTGACCGTGCCCCTCTACGACGGCGGGCTGCGCAACGGGCAGGCGCGCGAGCGCGAGGTCAACGAGGCCGAGGCCAAGGAGGCGCTCGCGGCGACGGTGCGGCAGGCCCGATCCGAGGTCCGCACCGGCCGGGAGGAGGTGACGCGCGCGGAAGAGGCGCGCCTCGCGGCCCAGCGGTCCGCCGATGCGGCCGCACGCGCGCTCGAGCTGGCGACCCTCGCCTACCGCGCCGGCGCGGCGACCAACCTCGAGGTGGTCGACGCCGAGCGCCGCGCCCGCGACGCGTCGACCCAGTCGGCCATTGCCGAGGACGCGCTGCGGCAGGCCCAGCTCGACCTTTTGGCGGCGACGGGCATGTTTCCCTGACGATCTCGAACCGAGATCAGGTATGTTTCGAGGGCCGAGCCTGTACCGAGGAACGCAGACTGCGTAACGTCAAGGGGTCCCTGTTCGCGGACTACGTCCGCATGATTCGCCGGCAGAAGCAAGTCGAGTGGACCCGCGTCCTCGCGCCCGAAGATCGACGCTACCTGTCGGAGCGGATACGACAGGACCGGTGGTACCCGATGGCGGCGTTCGAGCGGCTGGGCAACGCCATCCTGCGCGAGATCGCCCACGGGGATCTGGTCCTCGTGCGCATGTGGGGGCGTTACCAGGTCGACGAGCAGCGGCAGATGTACACGTCCCTCATCGCCGAGGGCGATCCCGTCGAGACGTTGTTCCGGTTCCGCGTGCTGCGCGCCACGTTCTTCGACTTCGAGGCCCTGACCGTGCCCCTCATACACGAAGACGAGGCGCACATGATCATCCGCTACCACATGGGAAAGTCGGCCGAGGAGGCCGCGTCGTATCAGACGATGGGGTTCTTCGAGCGGCTGCTCGAGCTGTCCGGGGCGACCACCGTGTCGGCGAAGTTTCTGTCCCGGTCCTGGGCCGGCGACGAGGAGACGCGCCTCGAGCTGCAGTGGCTCATGGGGATAGGCCCGCGGCGTCCGTCGTAGAACACCGAACGGTTTGAAGCAACAGGCGACCGGCAACTGGCAATCATCGATGCGGCGGGGGAGCGGGCGAGGTGGCTGCCATCCTCGGGCGCCCCGGTGCGAATGGACCTAGCGCGGTGACGCGTCACTGATCATCGCCGGTTTGCCCGTTGCCAGTCGTGGTCGCGATCGTTGAGGTGGCAACGACTACGGGAAGGTAGCCCTACCAGGCGTCCGCGCAGCACCCGCGACCCAGTTCCCAGACGATGCGATCGCATGAGAAGCAGCGCCGCCTCGCGACGCGCGGTCATGACGTCCCCCGGGCATAGCGCACGGCGTCGGCGATCGCGGTGCGCAGGCGCGCCGGAGCCCACGGCTTGCCCAGGACGTCGAGCACGATGCCGTCGCGCCGCGCCTCCCCGATCTCGGGCGCGTCCTCATACCCGGTGAGCAGCAGCGCCGCGGTGCGGGGAAAGCTCCGTCTCACCTCGCGCGCGAGCTCTGCGCCGCTGCGCCCCGGCATCACGTGGTCGCACACGATCACGTCGACGACGCGGTTTCCGAGGATGGCGATGGCGGAGTCGGCGTCCCACGCCTCGAGCACCTCGTACTCGCGGAACAACACGCGGCGCAGGAGGTCGCGGTTGTAGGGCTCGTCGTCCACCACCAGCACCACCGGCTTGACTTTCATTCCTGTGCCGTCTCCTGCCCGGGCTGACGCACCGGCAGGATCACGGTGAACGTCGCACCCTCGCCCAGCCGGCTCTCGCAATGGATCGTCCCCCCGTGCGCCGACACGATGCTCTCGCTGATTGCCAGCCCCAACCCCGTCCCTTCGCCCACCTCCTTGGTGGTGAAGAAGGGGTCGAAGATCTTTTCCTGGATCTCGGGCGCGATGCCGCGCCCGGTGTCCTTGACCCTCACCTCCACCAGGTCACCGCCGGCGATGGGGTGGATGCCGACGGTGATCGTTCCCTTCCCCGGGATCGCCTGGGCCGCGTTGGTGAGGATGTTCATGAACACCTGGTTGATGTGGCCGATGTGGCACATGATGCGCGGATGGGGCGTCGCGAACTCGCGCACCACCTCGATGCGATTCTTGGTGAGCGGCGCGAGCAGGTTCAACGTCGTCTCGATGCCCGACACCAGATCCGCCTCCTGCATCGCGGCGTGCGACTGGCGCGAGAACGTCTTGAGATCGCGGACGATGCTCGCCGTCCGCTCGGCGCCGGTGCGGATCGACCGGATGAGCTTGCGCGAATCCTCGATCAAGAAGTCGAACTCGATGTCCTCCTTCTTCCGCTCGATGTCCTCGCGCAGCGCCGCGGGCAGCGCCGCCGCCCCCGACTCGTACAGCGCCACCAGCGCGAGCAGATCCTCCATGTAGCGGCCGAGGAAATCGACGTTGCCGTAGACGAAATTGATCGGGTTGTTGAGCTCGTGCGCCACGCCGGCGACGAGGCGCCCCAGCGACGACATCTTCTCCTGATGGATGAGCTGGGCGTGGGTGCGCTTGAGCTCCTCGCCGGCGCGCCCGAGCTCCTCCGTGCGCGCCTTGACCTCCTCCTCCAGGATTTCCTTGGCGCGCCGCTCGTGATCGAGGAGCACCTTGTACTTGCGCTGGATGCGCACGTCGGCGGTGATGTCGCGATACGTCTCGACGATAAGCCCGCCCTGGAGCGGCGCGGCGGTGACCGACAGCGTCAGCGCCTCCCCGTCGCCCCGCGTGGCGCTCACCATCTCCACCCGCAACGGCCGCCCCAGCTCGCGCGCGCGGCAGCCGACGCAGGCGTTCTCGCACACCTCCAGCGGAAACACGTCGTAGCAGTGCTTGCCCTGCTCCGCCGCCTCCTGCAGCGCCCGCCCGCGGGTGCCGCTCGCCAGCTGGTACGCGCGGTTGTAGTAGAGGATGCGGCGGTCCGGATCGAGCACCACCGCCGCGTCCGTGCCCGCTTCGAGCAGCGACCGGACGGCCTCGGGTACGACGTCGGGGCTCACGCGTCGTTCAAGAAGGACAGATACCGCTCGGGGAGGTCGTCGAAATCCATCGGCGCGCCGCAACGGCCGCAGCCGAGCTCCGGCATCGCCCGCAGCGGGCGGCCGGTCGCCTCCACATCGATCAGCTTGTCCTCCTCCGCGCCGCACGCGCTGCACGCGTACGGGGCCAGAAACGATCGCACCCGCCCCGGACCCTTGAAGTTGTAAATCATGTTGAGCTGCGTGACGATCGCCGGGGAGCAGGCGGTCAGCGTCAGCTCGGACACCTGGGGCAGCTCGCGGACGAAGTTCACCCACTCGCGCACCCCGCACGAATTGATCCGGCGGACCTCGGCGAGCTGGAACGTGACCGACCCGCGCAGGCGGCGGCGGAGCTCCGCGAAGTCCGCGTTCTCGTCGATCTCCCCGTAGAACTCCACCTCGATGTGCCCGGGGCGCTCGCGCACGCGCCACGACAGCGCCACCGGCTCGGCGTGGAGGCCTTCGCTAGCGTCCATGTCCCTGTCCATGTCTACGAAACCTCGGCTCAGTCGCCGCCGGCGGTCGGCTCCCAGAAGTGCTGGCGCACCGGCGCCTCGGCGAACTTCGACGTGGGCACGACGAGGACGTCCTGGTCGTCGACGCGCACCACCTCCGGGGCCGCGAACACGGGCCGGCGCGTGCGCGGCGCCATTCGCCCGGAGAGGACGGTGTAGCCCTGCTGGGATGCGGCCTTCCAGCCATCGATGCCGCCGCCACCTCCGTAGCCTAACACGGCGTCTTTCACCTGTTCCAGGACGGGCGCCGGCAGACCCTTGGCGAGCACGACGAACCCGGGCGCCGGCACGGGCCCGACGTCGAACACCTTGGTGAGCCCCTTGGCCTGCGCGGCCGGCGCGAACACCGCGTCCGCCTGCTTGTAGTCGCGCACCGCCAGGACGGCGCCGGAGACGTCCGGCTTGTCGACGAGCGAGCCGAAGTAGGACTGCGCCTTCACCTCGCCGCCGAGCATGGCGTTGTCGAGGAAGTCGTTGTCCCGGCAGCCGGTGCGCACGTAGGCCAGCTTCTTGCCCTTGAGCCCGGCGAGGTTGTCGGCGCCGCGGGCGTACAGGCCCCACGCGGGCGCCGTGTCGCCGCCGAGCGTCGCGGTGGCGAGGACCTGCCCCATCGCGCCGCCGGCGAGGCACTGCCCGTCGATGACGGCGAGCTCCGGTTTGACGGCGGTGAGATCGGCCAGGCGCACATAGGCGCGCCCGACGGTGGCGAGGCCCGTCTTCTGCTGGATCGCCTTGGCGAGCCCCTGCACGTAGGCGAGGCGCGCCGACGAGTCGGCGAACGCCGCCGCCGGCGCGTAGAGCCCGACGTTGAGCTGCTCCTGCGCCCGGGCGACGCCGGCGGCGAGGAAGACCATCACGAGGAGGTTGCGCTTCATCGACATGGGCTAGTACCCGAAGAGGCGCTTCTTGGCCTCGATCCATTCGTCCAGCCGCGGCGTGCGCGCCCCGCGCGCGCGCGCCGCGACCCACTGGTCGTACGCCGCCCTGGAGTCCCCGTCGCGATCGGCGAGGATCCCCAGGTTCACCAGCGCCTCCGGCACCTTGTCGGCCAGGCGCTGGAACGTCGCCCGCGCCGCCGCGGCGTTCCGGTCGATCTCCATCACCGCCTGGTCGTGCTCGACGACGAGCCGCTTGTCCCCCGTCGCCAGCCCGCCCGCCTTGCGCAGCGCCGTCTCCGCCTCGCGCAGGTTGCCGCGCCCCCAGGCGTCGGCGGCGGTGTACTCCCAGTTCGACCGGAGGAGGTCGCGCACCTTGACCGCGAGCCCGCCCGACGCCTTGCCGAGGAGCTTCTCGAACACCGTCGTCGCCTTGGCGCGCGACGCGGTCGACCCCTCGCGGTACAGCGTGTACCCGGCGAAGAAGTCGGGCCCGATGACGTCGAACGGCGGCCGCAGGAACGGCACCCGGTCGGTGCGCTTGGCGATGCCCTGGAACACCTGCGACGCGCGCGCCGTCTGCCCGGTGTCGAGGTAGGCGAGGCCGAGCGCGAAGCCGAACACATCCGGCTCCGACCCAGTCAGCACCGACGTGTCGCGCATCGCGCCCTCGAGGTCCGGGACCGGATCGCCCTGCCGCTTGCCGCGCAGCCGCTCGTAGCCGCGCCGGAAATACGCGACCGCGAGGTTGCGCCGCGCCGCCTTGTCGAACGGCTGCCCCGCGGCGACCGCGGCCGCCGCCTCGAGCCGCTCCACCGCGTCGTCGAGCTTGCCCTGCTGGATGAGCAGCGGCGCCCACTCGACGTTGATCTCGCCGAGGAGCGTGTTGTTGCGGCGCGCGCCCGCCTCCTGCGCCGCGCGCGCGTAGTGCTCCGACGCCTTGTCGACGTTGCCCGCGCCGAGGTAGGCCTTGGCGATGACGCGGTTGGTGAGGAGATCGTTGGGCGTGCGCTGGAGGCGCACGCCCAGGTAGCGGATCGCGTCGTCCCACCGCCCCTTCTCGATCGCCACCAGCCCGAGGTTGAAGTTGGTGCGCGTCGATTCGGGATCGACCTCGCGCGCGTCGAGGAGCAGCTTCTCCGCCCCCGACGCGTCGTCGGCCTTGAGGCGCGCCGCGGCCTGGCGGTTGATCGTGTCGACGAGCAGCGTCTTCAGACGCGCGTCCGGCGCCGCCCCCGCGGCCTTGGCCGCGGCGAGCCCGCGCTCGAGCGTCGCGCGCGCCGTCGGCAGCTGGCCGGCGACGTAGTAGCCCTCGCCGGCGAGCGCGATCAACGCCGTGTTCTTCTCCTGCCCCGGGACCTTGAGGCCGCGCTCGGCCTGGACCGCGGCGGCCTGGCCGTCGCCGGCGGCGAGGTAGGCCTCGGCCAGCGCGCTCACCGTGTCGACGTCGTTGGGGCTGGCCGCGGCGGCGCGCAAGAGCTTCTCGACCGCCTTGGGGGCGCGCTTCTGCTTGAGGTAGATGCGCCCCAGCTCGCGCGTCACCTGGGGATCATTGGGGGCGAGCTGCTCGGCGAGCGTCGCCTGCGCCTCCGCGTCGGCGAGCCGGTTGCGCTTGAGGTGGATCTGGGCGCGCAGGAGGTAGCCCTTGGGATCCTTGGGGCGGGCCTGGATGAACCGCTCCGCCGCCTTGAGCGCGTCGTCGAGCCGGTCGCGGTTGACGTAGGCCAGCCCCAGATTGAAATGCGGCGACGGGTCGCCGCGCAGCGCCCGCGCGTCGGCGAGGACGCGCTCGCACACCGTCACCGCGCGGTCCCACTTCTTCTCCCCCGCGTACGCCGCGCACTGCCCCTTGCGCGCGTTGGCGGCGATGCGCTCGTCGGTGGCCTTGGTCGCCTCGTCGAACTGCGACTCCGCCTCGGAGGCGCGCCCCAGGTAAAGGAGCGCGAAGCCGAGCTTGACGCGGACCAGGCCGTCCTGCTCCGCCAGGTCGCTCGGGCGGTTCTTGAGGTAGTCCGCGTAGTGCGCGGCCGTCTTGTCGGCGGCGCCGGCGCCGAGCTGGTAGTAATGATCGCCGAGGAGGATGTGGAGCGTGTACGCGTTGGGGCGGCGCCGCAAGACCTTCTCCGCCAGCTCGATGGCCTCCTTCTTGCGCGCGGGGATGCGCGACAGGACGACCGCCTTCTGCTCCAGGATCGCGTCGTCGCCGGGCCACGCCTTCTCGGCGACGGTGCGCAGCCACTCCAGCCCGGCCTCGTAGTCCTTCTGGAACAGGTAGATCGATGCGCGCTTGGCGTAGGCCGCCGGCGGCACGTCCTTGGGCTGGGAGCGGATCGCCCGATCGTAGTTCGACGCCGCGCGCTCGTACTCGCCGGCATCGTAGTACTTGTCGGCCTCCTGGAGGAGCTGCTGCGTGGCCGCGTCCTGGGCGAACGCCCGACCCGCGGCGAGGAGCAGGACCAGCGCGTACTTTCTCATCCGTCACTCCTCAATAGACTCGGGCGAACACCGTCGTGATGTCGTCCTTGCGCGGCCTCTCGGCAAAGAACGTCAAGCTGTCCCCGATGACGATGTCGCGCATCTGCGCCGGATCCATCTGGGCGGCGCGGCGGATCGCCGCGCGGAAGCGCTTCTCGCCGTACTCCTCGCCGTTCTCGTTCTCGCACTCGACGATGCCGTCGGTGTACCAGACGAGCACGTCCCCCGGGTGCAGCTCCATCGTCTTGGCGGTGTACTTGGAGTCGGCGATGTCCCCGAGGCGGTTGCCGCGCGTCATCAGCGAGCCGAACTCGCCCTTGCCGCCGCCCTCGCGAAAAATGTAGGGGAAGTTGTGCCCGGCGTTGGCGTAGGTGATCGTGCGCGCCGACGGATCGAGGATCGACGCGAAGCACGTCATCACGAACTTGCGCTTGGCCGACTCGAAGATCGCGCGGTTCATGATCTCGAGCAGCTGCGTGCACGTCACGTCGTCGTGGTGGACCGCGCGCGCCACGTCGCAGGCGGCCTTGGCCGCGGCGGTGATCATCGCCGACGGGACGCCGTGGCCGGTCACGTCGCCGATGACCACGAGCAGCTTGCCGCCGGCCAGGTCGTGGTACGTCCACCAGTCGCCGCCGCACTGCGACGCCGGCTGGAAGAACCCGGCGATCTTGACGAACTTGCGATCGACGGTGTCGGCGGGCGGGACGAGCGTCTCCTGGATCGTGCGCGCGACCTCGAGCTCCTTCTCCAGCGTCGCCTTCTCCGCCGTCTGGCGGAGGAGCACCACGAGCTGATCCGCCATGTAGTTGAAGTTCTCGGCGAGGAGCCCGATCTCGTCGGTGGACCCCACGTCGACGCGCGTCTCCAGGTCGCCGCGCGCGATCTGATCGGCGCGCCACGACAGGAGCTTGATGGGCTTGGAGATGCGCAGGCCCTGGAGGATGGCGAACAGCGTGCCGAGGAGGACGAAGATCGCGCCGGCGACCGCCGTCTTGAGCCCGGTGTCGCGGTACGCCGCCTCCTTGAGCTTCTGCGCCGACGCGAGCGCCTTGTCGAGCTCGCCGTAGCTGTAGGCGATCACGACGAACCCCAGCGGGCGGGTGGCATCGCTGTCGCCGAGCGCGTTCGCCACGGTCGCGGGCACGCCGGCGGGGAACACGGGCAGCGCGAACACGGCGGTCCGCCCCAGCTCGCCGGCCACGAGCGGATCCTGCTCGGTCGGCTTGTCCTTGCGCGCCGTCCACGCCGCCATCGCGAGCGCGAAGCTGTCGTCCTTGTGGGGCGGGTGGCCCTCCTTGGGGTTCTTCGCCGCGTCGGAGTGGGCGATGAGCCCTTGGTTGGCGTCGACCACGTAGACGTAGGCGATCTCGGGATCGCGGCGGGCGAGCTCGCCGACGTACTTGCGCAGGTCGGCGTCGTTCGCGCCCTCGAGGAACGAGCGACTGGACGAGGACAGGGCCTGCACCGTCGCGGTGCCGACCTTGTGGAGCTGGTTGCGGATGAGGTCGCCCTTTTCCTGGACCGTCTGATCGTAGACGCGACCGATGGTCCAGATGTTGAGGACGCCGAAGCCCACCACGATGAGCACGATGAGCGCCGTGGTGGTGAGGATCATCTTGACGCTGATCGAAGGTCCTCGGCGCTTCTCCATGGGCGTGCCGCGCCAAAATGTACCTGATCTCCAACGATTGCGTCAACGCAGCGTAGTTGAGAGTACGGCCATTACTCGCTACGATGCGGCTTCATGGATGCCCTGCAGGCGTTCCTCGCGCAGTTCAAGCTGGTGTCCGACGCCGTCATCGACAGCTGGTTCATCGTCGACACCGAGCGCAACATCGTCGATTTCAACCGCGCGTTCTTCGGCATGCTTCCGCGCGCGGTCGCCCGCGGGCTCAAGGGCAAGAAGTGCTACGAGGTGCTCGAGCTCAACATCTGCAAGGAGGCGTGCATCGCCCAGCAGTGCTGGCGGGAGCGACGGCAGGTGCGTCTCGACGAGATCAAGGGCCGCGTGCCCGGCGGCGACGGGGGCGAGCTGCGCTTCATCCTGTCGGGCATGCCGATCTACGATCAGGGCGGCAACCCGGTCGGCGCGCTGGAGATCCAGCGCAACGTGACCGACGAGGCCACGGTGCAGGTGAAGTACCAGGAGATGCTCGAGACCGAGGCGCGGGAGCGGGAGCGACTCGCCGCGCAGATCCGCTCCCGCACCAAGGAGCTGCTCGAGACCAACCAGACGCTGCTCAAAGTGCAGAAGGAGCTCCTCGGCTACAAGAAAGGGCTGATGTTGTAGACGCGCCACCGTGGGCCGTGACAGTGTCAACGAACGGACACAGGTCGCGGGCTCAAGTGCGTGAATCCACGTGTGGCACGCGGCGTGAAGGTGACAGGGCGCCGAGGAGGGAGTCCATGAAACGTCTGGTGATGGTTCTGGGGATCGCGACATTTCTGCCGGCTTTTGCCGCCGCCGACGAGCGCGGGACGTACGTCACGATGGATCGCATCGGCACCGACAGCGACGTCGGCATCGACGTCGCCGCGCTGCTCTACAACAGCGGCGGGCCCGACTTCGGACTGCGCGAGAACGTGCACGCGCGATACGTCGATCCCAGCGGGTTCGGCGTCTTCGGCCAGTTCTCCATCGGGCATGTGTTCGGCAACGGCCAGAGCGAGACCGCGGCCACCAATCCGGAGATCGGCGGGCTGTACATTCTCAAGCTGGAGGGCGCCGACGTCGGCTTCCGCTTCGGCCTCGGCTTCCCCACCGCGCCGAAGACGCTGAACGGCGCGGTCACCAACGTGCTCACGAGCATCGTGCGCCTGGAAGACGTCGCTCTCATCGGGCCGGACGCGCTGTGGCTGCGGCCCGGCGTGACCGTGCGCGCCGGCAGCCGCGAGGTGTTCGCGCAGCTGGATCTCGGCATCGACATTCCGCTCAAGACGGGCGACGCCGGGACGAAGAAGGTGCAGCTCCACGGCAACGTCGGCGTCGGCACCCGGCAGGGGCCGGTGGCGCTCACGGCGGAGCTCGCCACCTACGGCGTGGACAACAATGGGCTGGAGTTCCTGCACAACCTCGGCGCGAGCCTCCGCTACGTCGACGGCAACGTGCACCCGTTCATCAGCTACGTCCTGCCGTTCAAGTTCGGCGACAAGATCCCCGCGCACGCCATCGTCGCCGGCGTCGACGGTACGTTCTGACGCCCGTTCTGACCTCGGCTTGACAACCCCTCCCCCGCGGTCAACGCTTTCAGCCATGAATCGAGACGCCGCCAGCCTCGCCGGGCGGATGGACGTGCTCGTCGAGCGGTGTCGGAGTCGGGGGATGAGCGTCACGCCGCAGCGGATGGCGATTTACCGCGCGCTGCTCGAGGCCGAGGATCACCCCAGCCCGGACACGCTGTACCGGCGCATCCACCGCAAGATGCCGTCGCTGTCGCTGGCCACGGTGTACAAGACGCTCGACGCCCTGTGCGCCCTCGGGCTGGTGCAGGAGGCATCCGTCGGGTCGGAGACGAAACGCTACGACGCTAACCTCGAGCGCCACCACCACCTCGTCTGCACGGAGTGCGGCGGGATCATGGACTTCTACGATCGGGCCCTCGATGCCGTCGCACCGCCGCGCCGCCTGTCCGGCTTCGTGGCGCAAGGGATCAGCATCCAGGTGGTGGGTCGCTGCGCGGAGTGCGCGCGCACGCGGTCCTGACCAAGGAGCGCGGCGTCAGCGCACGCTCGCGGCCGAGGACGTCTTCCTCGGCCCGATGTCCCTCTCGTTGTTGCCGCTGAACAACAGCACCGCGAGGACCCCGATCGCCGCGATCAGCACGGCGACCAGCACGTACACGAGGCGGCTCGAGCGGGGCTGCGCGTAGGGCCCCGCGAACCGGCTCGTATCCATGCTCGGCGCGCGCGGCCCGGGCGACGATCCGGGGTTCGATCCGCCCCCGCCGAACGTCCGGTTCCCGGTGGTGATGACGCCGGGGAGCGACAGCGCCGACGCGGCCTGGGCGGGGTACCCGCCGCTTGGCCGCGGCGTCGCGCGCGAGCCGCTCAGCGACGGAAGCGACGGGACCGAGGGAAGCGACGAGGCGACGGGCGAGCCGATGGCCCCGGGCGACCCGGCCGATGCGGGCGTCGAGCCCACCCGCGAGCGAATCTTCGACTTTTCGGCCGCCTCGCCCGACAGCTCCGCGACGACCTGGGTGATGCGGGCCGCCTCCGGGACCTTGCGGGCCGTCGACAAGAAGGCGAAATAGCTGTCCTCCATGTCATCGAAGTCCATCACGCCGTCGCACTCGTCGCATCGGCAGATGGGCGCCCGGTTGGGGTGCGCCGGCAGCTCGCCGGACTCGACCAGGAGCACCTTCTCCCGCTCGCAATTCGGGCAAAAATACGGAGCGTAGAAGCTCTTTACGACGCCATTGCCCGTGAAATTGTTGACCAGGTTGATCTGCGACACGATGGCCGGCGAGCATTCGACCAGAACGACCCGGGCCCCATTGCGCTCGATGCGCGTGAGCCAATTCACCCAATCGCGCACGCCGCACGAGTTGATGCGCTCGATATCCGCCAGATCGATGACGGTCGTGCCGGAGGCGATGCGGTCGGTCAGCTCGACGAGCTCGTTGTCCTCGTCGATGACGCCCCCGAGCTTGACGTACGTGACCTCATCCTTTTGATGCACGGCGGCCTGGAATTTCTGATTCATGCTGTACCCCGGCCGCAGGTCATGCTTCAGCGTATCTTAGCCACACTCGTAACGGCTGTAAAGACGCCCACACTATGGACCACGGACCACCGGCTCGCCGAGGGCGCTGCGTAGGCGGTGGTAGTCATCTGACAGGAAAAATCGCACCAGCTCCGCGCCGTCCGGCACCGCTCCCAGCGCGACGGCTCCCTCGGCGGTGGTGGCCAGCTCCTCTCCGTGGAGGAGGGCCATCATGCGCGCCGCCGCGGCGAAATCGTCACACGCCAGGATCCCGGCGCGGTCCTGCGTCTGGGACAGCGCGCTCACCCAGGCGTCGGCGTCCACGCCCTGCGCGGCGCCCGGGACGACGAACCGTTCCAGCGCCTTCTGCGTCTTTTTCGGCAGGCGGCGCATGAACTCGAGCGCGGCCGGGGGCCGCTCGCCCTCGGGAGCGAGGAGGGAGCGCAGGAGTACGCCGACGTCGTGGCGCTCGCGCGGGCCGAGGCGCAAGAGCGGCGCGTAGCCGCCGCGGATCGACTCGAACGCGCGCCCCATGAGGAAACGGCGCTCGGCATCGGGGCGCGCGGCCAGCGTCCGGTCCAGGGCCACGATCGGACGCGGGAACGACAGCGCCACCATGCCCCCGGGCACGTCGCGCCCGACGTACACCTCCGGCTCGATGCCGGTGAGCCGCACCGTGTCGGCGATGACCACCTTGAGCGTCGCGTCGTCGAGCGAGGCGGCGGGCGCCAGCTCCGCGCCCGGCGGGGGCAGGAAGTAGAGATCCGCGACCTCGAGCGCGACCGTCTGGAACACCTCGTAAAGGATCTGGCGGCCCGCCGGCGGCATGAGCATCGTGAAGCGGAGCTCGTCGGTGAGCGTCCCGCGCCGCGCCATGAAGATGTGGTGCATGCGCTGGTGGGCCAGCTGCGCGCGCTCGGCCTCGTCGGCGTAGCCGAGCATCTCGAGGATCGACGCGACCCGCAGCGCGCGCTCGGCGTCGCCCATCCGCTCGTAGAGCGACGCGAGCAGGCGGTACGTCGGCGCGTGGCGCAGGTCGCGCTCGTAGACCTTGAGGCACTCCTTCTCCGCCTTGACCAGGTCGTCCATCGCGTAGATCTCGGCGAGGGCCACGCGGTCGTCGCTCGACTCGGGGACGACGGCCAGGATGCCGCGGTAGGCCTCGATGGCGGCGTAGCGCTCGCCGGCGTTGAGGAGGATGCGGGCCAGGCCGCGCTGCAGCGCGACCGCGGCGAGCGGCCCGCCCGCGCCCGGCTTGGCCATGGCCACGTGCGCGGCTTGAATGAGCAGCGTCTCCGCGCCGCGGCGGTCGCCTAGCCCGACGGAGCGCTTGGCCAGCGCCAGCGCCACCGGCGCGTAGCCGGGGTCGTAGTCGTGTGCGCGGCGGTACTGCGAGCCGGCGCCGCGCGCGTCGCCCATCGCCTCGAGGATGCGCCCCAGGTAGTAGTAGTAGCGGGCGAGCGACTCCGCCGACAGCGTGGCGCCGGGCGCGGCGGCGATGTCGATGACCTTCTCGACGGCCTGCCGGGCCTCGGGGTAACGGCCGAGGAGGAGGAGCTCCTGGGCGAGGCGGTAAAGCGCCTCCTGGTGGGCGGGATCGACGCGCAGGACCTCGCGCAGGACGGTGACCGCCCGGCCGGCGTCCATCTCGCCGTCGGCGTGGATGTCGGCGAGGCGCAGGAGCGCCTCCACCCGCACCGGCGGCGGCGGGGGCGGCGTCGCGTCGAGGAAGCGCTGGATGGTCTCGGTCGCGGCCGCGAAGTGGCGCATGTTGACGCGCACCTCGACGAGCGCGGACAGGATGGCGAAGTCCTGCGGCACCAGCGCCAGCGCCTCGCCGTAGAGCCGCTCGGCGGCGTCGAGGTCGCCGTCGCGCTCGACCATGCCCGCCTGCGCCACCAGCACGCGCGCCAGGTGCGACTCGGAGTCGGGGCGCTTGCGGTAGATCTTCTCGAGCTCGCGGTAGGTGGCGGGGAAGTCGTAGGCCGTCGGCTCGGCGCGGGCGAGGCGGCCGAGCTCGTCGAGCGCGGCCAGGTTCTCCGGCTTGATCTCGAGGGCGATGATGAGGCTCTCGGCGGCGGAGCGGTGCTCGCCGGCGTGCCAGGACACGATGCCGCGCTTCCGGTAGAACTCGCTGCGCTCGGCGGGATCGCCCTCGCGCATCGCCTTCTGCGCCAGCGCCTGCGACAGCGGCGCCGCCTTGGCCCACTCGCCGCGCGCGAAGTGCAGCTCGAACAGCGCGCGGTTCGCGGGGAGGCAGTCGGGATCGACGGCGAGCGCGCTCTCGTAGTACTGCAGCGCCCTCTCCGGCTCGGCCAGGAAGTCGCCGTAGACGTGGCCGATCTGGGCGAACACGCCGGCGCGCTCCTTGTCGTCCTGCCACAGCTTGACCTCGAGCTCGAGCGTCTGGATGACGCGCTGCCAGTCCTTGCGGCGCAGGTACAGGTCGCGCAGGCCGTGGACGGCGGGCAGGCACGACGGCGAGGTCTTGATCGCCGCGTCGTAGTAGCGGATGGCGTCCTCTTCCTTGCCGAACTTCGACTCCATCACTGAGCCGCACTTGAAGTAGAGGAGCGCCTTCACGTTGCGGTCGGTGGTGATGCGGATGAGGCGGCGGGTGACGTCGACGAATTCGGGCCACTTTTCGGTCGATTCGTAGATGCGGCCGAGGGCGTCGAGCGCCTCCTTGCTGCCGGGGGCGATCTCGAGGACGCGGCGGTAGTGCTCGATCGCACGCGCCTCGTCGCGCAGCCCCTCCTCGCAGATGCTGGCGATGCGCATGAGCAGCGCCACCGCCGCGTCGCCGGCGTGCGCGGTGGTCAGCCGCATCGTCAGCACCGACGCCAGCTTGTTCCACTCCTTGATCTTCTCGTAGTAGCGCTCGAGCGCCTCCAGCGCCTCGTTGTCGGAGGCGTCGATCTCGAGGATCCGCTCGTACAGGCGCGCCGCCTCGGCCGGCTCCTTGCGCTTGGACGCCGCGACGCGCGCGGCGCGCCGCAGCGTCTCGATGCGCCGCTCGTCGTCGGCGAGGAGGTCGGCGCGCTTCTCGTAGGCGCGCACGAGGCTCTCCCAGTCCCCCTGCTGGGAGAAGATCGACTCCAGGAAGCGCAGCGACGTGTCGTTCTCCGGGTCGAGCTCGACGACGCGCAGGTAGGAGCGCGCGGCGTCGAGCGGCTGCCCCAGGTAGGTGAGCTGGATCTGTCCCTTGCGCGCGTAGAGGTCGCCCAGGCGGTAGGCGCGCGACTTGCCCGATTCCACCAAGTGGATGGCGGTCTCGTACAGCTCCATCGCCTCGCCCCAGCGCTCGCGCTTGTAGCAGATGCGCTCGAGCGCGGTGAACGTGTTGCGGTTCGCCGGGTCGGCGAGGAACGCCTCGCGATATCCGCCCAGGGCGGCGTCGACGTCGCCGCGGCGCTCGCGCAGGTCGGCGATGCGCGCGAACGCGTCGGCGCGGCGCGCGGCGTCGGGCTCGTTGTCGGCGCGCCGCTCGAGGATGCGCAGGAGGTCGCCGTCGCGGCCGAGCTTGTGGTAGATGCCCTCGAGCGCGCCCAGGGCGACCTGGTTCTTGGGATCGATCTCGAGCGCGCTCTCGAACGCGCTCCCCGCCTCGACCTGGCGATCCATTCGGTCGCGGCGGATCTCGCCGATGCGGAGCAAGAGGCCGAGGCGGCGCGCGTCCTGGGGCGGGCACAGGCCGAGCTCGGTCTCCAGCGTCTCGGCGAGCTCGTTCCAGCGCTCGCGCGCCTCGTAGGTGCGCGCCAGCGCGCGCAGCGGGCGCGGGTCGGACGGGTCGAGGTCGAACGCGCGGCGGAAGTCGCGGCCGGCGGCGTCGATGTCGTGGAGCTTGTCCTCCTCGACGTGGGCGAGGAGCAGCGCCGCGCGCGCGGCCTCCTTGCGATCCTGGGCCAGCTCCACCTCGGTGCGGCGCGCCGCGGCCAGCTCGGACCAGCGCTCGAGCTTCTCGAGCGCCTCGGCGAGCGCGCGGGCGTTGCGCGCCGAACGGGGCGCGTGCTCGAAGGCCTGGGCGAGGACGTCCCACCGCCCGTCGCGCCGGCAGATGCGCTCGAGGCCCGCGAGCGCGGGGGAGCTGGCGGAATCGATCGCGAGGGCCGCGCGGTAGGCGTGGATGGCGCCCTCGGTGTCGCCCACGGCCTGGTCGGCGGTGCGCGCCAGCTCGAGGAACAGTGTGAGGCGGCGCTGCGGTTCGACGGTGAGGTCGAGCTCGCGGCGGAGGACCTCGAGGAGCTCGACGTGACGCTTGGCCTTCCGATGGAGCGCGGCGAGCGCGCGCAGCGCGAGGACCGCCCGGGCGTCGAGCGCCAGCGCCCGCTCGTAGGCGCGGCGCGCCGCCTCGTCGTCGCCGCGGTGGCGCTCCTCGATGTCGCCGATCTCCACGTGCAGCGCCGCGGCGTGCCCGGGATCGGAGTGCGCGGCGGCGCGCTCCCGCAGAGACACGGCGGCCGGCCAGTCGGCGCCGTCGGAGGCGAGCGCGGCCAGCGCCTCGAGGATCCCGGGATCGTCGGGCATGACCTCGAGCGCCTTCTCCAGGTGGGCGCGGGCGGACTTGACGTCGCTGAGGCGCGTGGCCGTGATGCGGCCGAGCTCGCGCAGGACGGCCGCGCGCACGCCGGCGTCGGCGCACAGGGGCGCGAGCCCGTCGAGCGTGTCGGCCAGCTCGCGGAAGCGGCCGGCGCGCCGCTGGATCGCGGCCAGGCCGAAGCGCGGCGCGACGTCGTCGGGGACCCTGCCCGCGGCCTCGCGCAGGGCCTCCTCGCCCTCGCGCAGCCGCCCGACGGCGAAATCGAGGAGCCCGGCGAGGACGGCGTGCGCGGGATCGTCGCCGCTGCGGTACGCCTGGGCGAGGTGGGCGAGATGCCCCTGGCGCCGGTAGAGGCGCACGAGATCCTCCCACGCGCTCGGATCCTCGCGGCGGAGGCGGAGGGCGGCGTCGGGGTCGCGCAGCCGGCTCTCGGCGACGGCGGCGGCGCGGCGGAGGAACGCGCTCGGCCGGTCGGGGTGCGAGCGCGCCTGCCCCTCGAGCTCCTCGACGAGCCCGGCGAAGTCGGACTGCTGGAGGCGCAGCCGCTCGAGCGCGCGCGCCAGCCCGGTGCCGGTCGCGCCGCGGGCGCGCAGCTCCGCGTACAGGCCGAGTGCGCGCCCGACCTGGCCGAGACGCGCGTCGAAGATCTCGGCGGCGCGGCGGAGGTAGGCGCGGCCGGCGACAGGCGTTCCGCCGTGGGCGAGGTCGAGGTAGGCGCGCGCGGCGTCCTCCCACGCCCCGCGCTGGATGGCGACGCGGCGCTGGGCGGTGAGCGCGAGGCGCGCCCCCCAGGCGTCGTGGGCGAGACGCGCGTAGGCGTCGGCGGCCTCGGCGAGCTGGCCGAACCGCTCGAGATGCTCGGCGAGGAGGTAGCTCGTCACCGCCGTGTCGGGATCCTCGGGGGGAATGAGCTCCAGCTTGCGACGGAGCAGGGAACCGAGATCCACGCCGGCCGGCGCGGCGTCGGCGGCGAGCTCGATCAGGTGCTCCAGGGGAAACGGGTCGCGATCGTCGCCGCGCGCGCGCGTGAGCAGGCGGGCGGCTTCCTCCGCGTCGCCGAGGCGATCCCCCGCGACATGCGCCCCCTCGAGGAGCTGGTGGACGGGGACGTCGCCCTCGTTCTCGCTCCCGGGCGGCAGCTCGCGCAGGAACCGGGCGAGATCGTGCCAGTCGCCGGCGAGCGCGAGGGCGAGGGGCAACAATTCCCGCGCCTCGTCGCCCTGGCCGGGCGGGCCGTCCGACGCGAGGATCTCGCGCAGCGTGGCGACCGCGCGCGCGGCGTCGCCGAGGCGGTAGAGCCACGCTTCGGCCACGTCCATGAGGCGCGCGGCGCGGCCGGGCCCGCCGAAGCGGCGCGCGACCTCATCGGCGCGGCCGCACAGCTCCGCGGACGGGCTGGCCAGCGCGTGGGCGACGATGATCTGGGCCGCCGCGGGATGCGGCAGCGCGTCCTCGGCGTGGCGGAACGACGCGGCCGGGTCGCCGAGATCCCACAGGAGGAGCGCCAGGCGAAGGTGAAGCGCGCGGCTGCGCTCCGGATCCTTCTGCGCCAACGCGTGGGCCTCGCGCTCGAGCTTCTCGGCGAGGTCTTGGAGCGGCGACACGTCGATCGGCGTCTGCAAGGGGCCGGCGGTCGCCACCAGCGCGATGGGCGCGGGGGCAGTCGGGGTAGCCTCCCCGTCGAGGCGCTCGGGGATGGGGGGCGGGACGTCGGGCATTCGGAAACCCGAGCCATCATAGCTAGTTGACCCTCGGCAGTCGACTGTCGACACCGTCTCTAGCCGGGCTGTAAAATTTTTCGACGTGCCGTTTCGTGCCGTCTGTCTCACCCCGGACCAGCTCCTTTCGCGGACGCTGCGACGAACGTTGGGGGCGGCGGGCAGCCACGTGGAGGTGTGCGAGACCGCGGCGGAGATGATGCAGCTCGACGCGCCGGACCTGGTCGTCCTCGACGCGCGCGTGCGGACGGAGGTGGACTGGGAGCGCCTTTCCGCGTGGGGCGCGAAGGTGGTGATCGTCGCCGATTCGCTGGAGCGGAACGACGTCCTCGCGCTGCTCCACGGGGCGGGGATCGACCACGTGATGGCGCGCGTCGAGGAGGCAGAGGAAGACCTCGTCGTCACGTCGAGCAAGGTCGCCCGGAAGGACATCTTCGGGCTGGAGAAGTACCTCGCCTGGGGCGTGACCGTGACCGAGCGGCAGGTGCGGCGGTACGAGGAGAAGCGCGACGCGCTGGTCGAGCTCGCCGCCTACGCCGAGGAGATCGGGGTGCGGCGGCAGGTGGTGGCGCGCATCGAGGCGGTGGCCGACGAGCTCCTGATGAACGCGCTCTACGACGCGCCGGCGCTGCGCTACGGCGTGGAGCCGCGCATCGCGGAGCGGGCGCGCGCCGGCCTCGGCCCGCTGGGCGACGAGGCGGCGCTGTTGCGGTGGGGGTGCGATGGCCGGCAGCTCGCGCTGTCGGTGCGGGACAACTACGGCGAGCTGCGCAAGGACGCCATCGTCGAGCATCTCGCGCAGGCGCGCGCCGGGCGGGGCGCGCCGCTGGCCAAGCCGGGCGGCGGGGCGGGCCTGGGTCTGTATTTCGTGATCTCGAGCGTGACCGAGCTCGTGGCGAACATCTCACCCGGCCATGCGACCGAGATGATCGCGCTGTTCGACGTGAAGGCGACCGGCCGCGAATCGCTCGGCTACGCGCGGTCGCTGCACATCTTCACGACGTAGCGGGCTGGGGCCGACGCCGCAGGGCGTCCAGACTCCACGGGCCCGCGCCGACCGACGAGAAGTAGAGCCAGACGAAACAGTAGAGGACGGCCGGCATGCCATTGTTGACCACGGTCCAGAAGCTCGTCGGGAAGTGGAACTGGAAATAGGCCACGGCCATCTCGCCGGCCAGCACGAAGGCCGTCGGGCGCGTGAACAGGCCGACGAGCATCAAGGCGCCGCCGAACACCTCGAGCAGGCCCGCGATGCCCACCTCGGAGAGCAGTTTCGCGGTACCGCCGTCGGGCGGCATCCCGACGGGGAAGGCAAAGAGCTTCATCGTGCCGGCCTGGATGAACATGAATGCGGCCACGATGCGGAGCACGCTTCGCAGATGGGGGCCAAGTGCCGACCACTTCGCGACGAGTTTCGATTCGGCCATGATGTTCCTCTAGATTTCGGGTTGGGGGCCGGCCGCCGCCGACCTCTACCCTGACGACGAACGAGGGGCGGCGGGATCGACACGGCGGGCGATTACCCCGTGGGATGCCCCCCGCGCTTGCTTCGCTCGCACCTACGACTAGAATGCGCGGGTGGCTCGCCCTCCCGACGACGCCAACGCCGCCAACAACGCCAAAGACGAACGACGCGAAGTCAAGGTCGCGCGGATCGCCGCGGGCCTCGCCGTGGCCATCGGCTGCGCGCTGGGAGGGTGGACCGCGCTGCGCGCGTTCGAGGACAAGCCGCCCCCGTCCGCGCTCGTCCTGACGCTCCTCGCCGCGGCGGCGCTGGAGATCGTGACCGGCGTGCTCATGCTCGCGCGCGCCCGCGCCGGCTGGGCGTTCGCAGTCTCGCTGAACGTGCTCCTCGCCGTGGCCGCCGTGCTCGCGATCCCCGCCCTGGTGCGGGGCGGCATCGCCCCGCTCCTCGCCGCGGCCGCGCTCGGCGCCCTGCTCGCGCTCATCGCGCTGCTCGTCGTCGCCAAGGAGGCGTTCTGATTCGCGCGGCTTGACATCCCCGCTACGGCGGATTACCCACCACGGGTCATGCGCCGGTTTTCCCTCGCCTTCCGTTGTTTTTTCCGCGTGCTCCTCGGCAAGCCGCTGCCGACCGAGCTCCTCCCGCGCCCCGAAACGCCCGCGCTCCCCGAGCCGCCGCCGCCTCGGCCCGCGCCCGCGGCCAAGCCCGCGCCCGCCAAGGCCGATCCCACCGCCGGCGCGCTCCTCCTCCTCGGCCTGTTCCAGCGCGAGGGGCGGCTCGTCGACTTCCTCCACGAATCCATCGACGGCTACGACGACGCCGCGATCGGCGCCGCCGTGCGCGACGTGCACAAGGGCTTGAAGAAAGTCCTCGCCGATCACGTCCCCCTCGCCCCCGTCGTCGAGGCAGAGGAGAACGAGCCCTACACCGTCGACGCCGGCTTCGATCCGCAGCGCATCCGCCTCACCGGCAACGTGGCGGGGAGGCCGCCGTTCAAGGGGACGCTCCGCCACCACGGCTGGCGCGCCGCCAAGGTGGCGTTGCCCGACATCGCCGCGGGTCTCGACCTCGCGGTGGTGGCGCCGGCGGAGGTCGAGGTTTGAGCGAGCGAGCGCCGGCGAGGATCTGGGCGCCCCTGGAGCGAGGCGCAGCCGAGCGACCTGGCGCCCCGAGCCGGCGCGAGCGAGCGGTGCAAAAATGAGATACATCGTGGGCATCGACCTCGGCACGACGAACACCGCGGTCGCGTACCTCGACACGACGGAGGGCGACGCCGCCCGGGTCGCGCCCTTTCCGATCCCCCAGATGGTCGCGCCCGGCCTCGTCGAGCCGCGCCCCACCCTTCCCTCCTTCCTCTACCTCGCGCCCGACGCCGAGCGCCCCGGCGTCGCGCTCCCCTGGGATCCCGCCCCGGCGGCGTCGGTGGGCGAGCACGCGCGCGCGCGCGGCGCCGAGGTGCCGGCGCGCCTCGTCGCGTCCGCCAAGTCGTGGCTGTGCAACCCCGCGGTCGATCGCCAGGGCGCGATCCTGCCGTTCGGCGCGGGCGACGACGTGCCCAGAATCTCGCCGGTCGACGCCTCGGCGCGCATCCTGGCGCACGTCGCGGCCGCGTGGGCGCACGCCGGGCTGCCGCCGCTCGCGGGCGAGGACGTCTTCCTCACCGTGCCGGCCTCGTTCGACGCGGTGGGGCGCGAGCTCACCGTCGAGGCCGCGCGACGCGCGGGCCTTTTGCGCGTGACGCTGCTCGAGGAGCCGCAGGCGGCGTTCTACTCCTACCTCGCCCATGCCGGAGACGCGTGGCGCACGCAGCTATCGGTCGGCGACGTCGTCCTCGTGTGCGACATCGGCGGCGGCACCACCGACTTCACGCTCATCGCGGTGGGCGAGAAGGACGGCGACCTCGTCCTCGACCGCGTCGCCGTCGGCGATCACATCCTCCTCGGCGGCGACAACATGGACCTCGCCCTGTCTTACGCGCTCGCCCAGAAGATCGGGCAGAAGCTCGACGCGTGGCAGCAGCGCTCGCTCGTCCACGCCGCGCGCGCCGCCAAGGAGCAGATCCTCGCCGGGGCGGCCGATCGCCTTCCGGTGGCCATCCTCGGCCGCGGCTCGCGCCTCATCGGCGGCACGCTCAAGACCGAGCTTTCGCGCGACGAGGTCGAACGCCTGCTCATCGACGGGTTCTTCCCCATGACGGGCGCCGGCGATCGCCCGCAGCGCGGCCGCAAGACCGGCATCCTCGAGCTCGGCCTCCCCTACGCGTCGGACGCGGCGGTCACGCGCCACCTCGCCGAGTTCGTCGCCCGGCACGGGCGCCGCCCGACCGCCGTCCTGTACAACGGCGGGGTCATGAAGGGGACCGCGCTCCGCCGCCGCCTGCACGACGCGATCGCGGCGTGGGATGTCGCGCCCGGGGGGGGCCCGTCGGGCTCCGCCCGACGTCGCCAGTCGGCGGGCGAGGGCTCGCAGCCGCCCGGTCCAAAAGAGCTGGTCGGGACCGATCTCGACCTCGCCGTGGCCCACGGCGCCGCCTACTACGGCGGCGTGCGGCGCGGTCGCGGCGTGCGCATCCGCGGCGGCGTCGCGCGCAGCTACTATATCGGCGTCGAGACCGCGATGCCCGCCGTCCCCGGGATGCCGCCGCCGCTCAAGGCGGTGTGCGTCGTCCCGTTCGGCATGGAGGAGGGCACCGAGGCCGACCTTCCGGCGCAGGACTTCGGGCTGGTGGTGGGCGAGCCGGCGGAGTTCCGCTTCCTCGGCTCGTCGGTGCGCAAGGCGGATCGCATCGGCGACGTCATCGACGACCTCGACGACATCGACGAGCTCGCGCCCCTGGAGACGACGCTCCCCGTCGCCGAAGACGCCGCCGCCGGCACGGTCGTGCCCGTCCGCCTGCACTCGCACGTGACCCCGGTCGGCACGCTGGAGCTGTGGTGCGTCGCCGCCGGCGGCAAGCGGTGGAAGCTCGAGTTCCACGTCCGAACATGATCATTGGGATCGATCTCGGAACCACGAACACCGCGGTGGCCACTGCCGACCCCGCGGCGCGCGAGCCGCGCGTCGAGCCCTTCGCCGTTCCCCAGCTCGTCGCCGAGGGCGAGATATCCGCTCGCCGCACGCTCCCCTCCTTCCTCTACCTCGCGGGCGAGCACGACCTCCCCGAGGCGGCGACGCGCGTCTCCTGGCAGGCCGACGCGCGCATCGTCGTGGGCGAGCTCGCCCGCGCCCAGGGCGCGCGCGTGCCCGGGCGGATGATCGCCTCGGCCAAGTCGTGGCTGTGCCACCCGGGCGTCGACCGCCAGGCCGCCATCCTCCCCTGGGGCGCCGGCGACGTGCCCAAGCTGTCGCCCATCGACGCGTCGGCGCGCATCCTCGCCCACCTCGCCGCGGTCCGCCCCATGGCCGGCCACGAGGTCATCGTCACCGTCCCGGCCTCGTTCGACGAGGTGGCGCGCGAGCTGACCGTCGCCGCTGCCGAGCGCGCCGGGCTGCCGCAGATCACCCTCCTCGAGGAGCCGCAAGCGGTGTTCTACGCGTGGATCGACGCGACGCCCCCGGCCGCGCGCAAGAGGCTCCTCGCCCCGGGCGAACGCGTGCTCGTGTGCGACGTCGGCGGCGGCACCACCGACTTCACCCTCATCGACGTCGCCGAGGACGGCGACCACTTCGCCCGCACCGCCGTGGGCGACCACCTCCTCCTCGGCGGCGACAACGTGGACATCGCGCTGGCCCGCCGCGTCGAGGCGCGTCTCGCCGGCAAGCTCGACGCCGTGCAGTGGCACGGCCTCGTCCACGCGTGCCGCCTGGCGAAGGAGGCGCTGCTGTCGCCCGACGCGCCGGCGTCGCGCCCGATCGCGATCCAGGCGCGCGGCGCGCGGCTCATCGCCGGCACGCTCCGCGCCGAGGTCACGCGCGACGAGGTGATGGAGCTGTGCCTCGACGGTTTCTTCCCCCTGGTCGCGCGCGACGCCCGGCCCGCGCGCGCCCGCGCCGGCCTGCAGGAGCTCGGCCTGCCCTACGCCGCCGACGCCGCGGTCACCCGCCACCTGGCCGCGTTCCTCGACCGCCACCACGCCGCGCGCGTCGGCGCCGTCCTGTTCAACGGCGGCGCGATGACGCCTTCCGCCGTGCGCGACCGCGTCCTCGACCAGCTCGCCGCCTGGCAGAGCGAGCGCCCGCGCGAGCTCCAGGGCGTCGCCCCCGAGCTCGCCGTCGCCCACGGCGCCGCCTACTACGGCCTCGTGCGCCACGGCCTCGGCTCGCGCATCCGCGGCGGCGCCGCGCGCGCGTACTACGTCGGCGTCGAGTCCTCCGCCGTATGCGTCCTGCCGCGCGGCGCCGAGGAGGGCACCCAGAACGAGCTCGGCCAGGACTTCGCGGCGCTCACCAACCGCCCGGCCAGCTTCCGCCTGTACTCGTCGAGCGCGCGCGACGATCGCCCCGGCGACGAGGTGGCGCCCGACGATCTCGTCGAGCTGCCGCCGCTGGTGACGGTCCTGCGCGCGCCCGGGCTGAAGCAGGCGCGCGTGCGCGTGACCGCGCGCCTCACCGAGCTCGGCACGCTCGAGGTGTGGTGCGTCGCCGGCGATCACCGCTGGCGGCTGTCATTCGATCTCCGCAGCGGCGGCGCCCCGCCGGCGGGCGACGCGCTGCCCGCCAACGTCGATGAGCTGCGCGGCGCCGTCGCCGCGGCCCTCGCCGGCGGCGACCTCGCCGGCCTGATGAAGGATCTCGAGGCGCGGACGGAGAGCCGCCGCGACGAGTGGGGCACCGCGCTCATCCGCGCGCTGTGGGACACGACGTTCGAGGCGGAGGCGGCGCGCCACAAGACGGCGGACGCCGAGTCGCGCTGGCTCAACCTGGCCGGTTTCTTCCTCCGCCCCGGCGCGGGCGCGCCGCTCGACGACTGGCGCGTGGGGCAGATGTGGCGCGCGTTCAACGCCGGCCTCGTCCACGACCGCGACGAGGCCTGCCGCCTCGCCTGGTGGATCACGTGGCGCCGCATCGCCGCCGGGCTCAAGCGCACCCAGCAGGATCAGTTCTACGACCGCCTGTCGGTGATCCTCATCCCGGGCGCGCCCAAGAAGGGCAAGCCGGTGCGCGCCAAGCCGTCGCCGCAGGAGGCGGCGGAGATGTGGCGCACCCTCGCGGCGATGGAGCGCATCCTCCCCTCGTCCAAAGTGAAGCTGGGCGAGGCGCTCCTCGAGCGCGTCGACAAGGGCAAGGACACCGATTTCGGCTTCTGGGCCGTCGGACGGCTGGGCGCGCGCCAGCCCCTCTACGGCCCCGCGGACGCCGTCATCGCCCCCGCCGTCGCCGAGGCGTGGATCGATCGCCTGCTCGCCCTCGACTGGAAGAGCCCGGAGAAGATCGCGTTCCCCGCGGCCCAGCTGGGGCGGCGCACGGGCGACCGCGCGCGCGACATCGACGACGAGGTGCGCGCGCGCCTCGCCGCCCGGCTGCGCTCGCTCCCCGGGCTGGAGCGGACCGCGCGCCTCGTCGAGGAGGTCGTCGCGCTCGAGGCGCGCGAGGAGAAGGTTGCGTTCGGCGACGCCCTGCCCGCCGGGCTCAGGAAGCTGCCGACGGAGTAGTGCCGACCCCGCGGTAGACGATGGCGCCGAGCGCCGCGCCGGCGATGGGCGCGACGATGAACAGCCACAGCTGCTCGAGCGCCCAGCCGCGCACCATCAACGCCGGCCCGAGCGAGCGCGCCGGGTTGACCGACGTGTTGGTGACGGGGATGGAGATGAGGTGGATCAGCGTGAGGCACAGGCCGATCGCCAGCCCGGCCATCCCGGGGGACGACGCCCTGTCGGTCGCGCCGAGGATGACGAACAGGAACACCGCGGTCATCACCACCTCGGTGAGGAGCCCGCCGACCAGACCGTAGCCGTCGGGCGAATGGTCTCCATACCCGTTCGACGCCAGGCCCTTGGCGAGGTCGTAGCCGGTCTTGGTCTCCGCGGCGATGACGTAGATCAGCGCCGCCGCGACGATCGCGCCGGCGCACTGCGCCAGGACGTAGCCTGCGAGCTCCTTCGCGGGGTGTCGCCCCGCCACGACGAGCCCGACGGTGACCGCCGGATTGAGATGGCATCCCGAGATGTGACCGATGGCATAGGCCATCGTCACCACCGTGAGGCCGAACGCGATCGCGACGCCGAGCACGCCGACGTGCTTGGCCGCGAACACGGCCGTGCCGCACCCGCCGAGGACGAGCCAGAACGTGCCCACACCTTCCGCGAGTAGTTTTTTCATGCAGGCGATCCTACTCCCCGGCGAAGCTCGTCGATCAGGTTTTGCATGTCGGCTGGGATCGCCGCCGCGAGGTCGATCGTCGCGCCGGTGACGGGATGGCGAAACCGCAGCACCGCCGCGTGGAGCGCCTGCCGGCCGAGCGCCCGGGCGAGCTCCGCCAGGCGCGGATCGCGCGGCCGCCGGCCGTAGACGCGATCGCCGACGACCGGATGCCCGGACTCGGCCATGTGCACGCGGATCTGGTGCGTGCGCCCGGTGTCGAGCCGGCACTCGACCAGCGCGGCGGCGTCGCCGAACCGCTCGATCACGCGGTAGTGGGTGACCGCGGGCTTGCCCTCGGCGACGCGCGAGGTGAAGCGCTTGCGGTGGACCGGGTGCCGCCCGTAGAGGCTGCGGATCGTCCCCGCATCCTGCGGCGGCGGCGGGCTCACCACCGCCTGGTAGACGCGGGTGAGGTCCTTCACCTTGAACAGCGCGGCCATGGCGACCTGTGTGGGCTCGTCCTTGGTCGCGACCAGGACGCCGGTCGTGTCCTTGTCGAGCCGGTGCACGATCCCCGGTCGGATCTCGCCGCCGATGCCGGCGAGGTCGGGGCAGTGGTGGAGCAGGGCGTGGACGAGCGTCCCTCGGCCGTGTCCGGCGGCTGGGTGGACCACCATCCCCGCCGGCTTGTCGATGGCGATGAGGTGCGCGTCCTCGTACAGGACGGCGAGCGGCAAATCCTCGCCGACGAGCGCGGTCGGCTCGGGCGGCGCCGCCGCCAGCACCACCTCGTCGCCGGCGCGGAGCTTGCGCGAGGGCTTGGTCGCCTCGCCGTTCACCCGCACTTCGCCGGCGTCGATGCGCCGCTTGAGCTGCGAGCGCGAGAACGGCAGCTTCTGGCCGGCCAGAAACGCGTCCACCCGCGCGCCCGCGTCCCCCTCCGCCACCCGGTAGCGGTGCTCCTCTACCAAATCTTGGACTTGACGTGCCCCTTGGACTTGATGAGCACGTCCACGATCGCCCGGTCGTAGATGTTGAGCCCATAGATCTCGTCCGTGACGCGGCTGCGGAACAGGGCGCGCCCCTCTTCGATCTCGTCCTTCATGACGTCGAAGAGGTTGTCGTTGGAGATCCCCTCGATGATCTTGGCGTCGTGGTACAGGGTCAGGTCCGACGCGATCGCCCGGGCCAGCTGGCGGGCCCGCTGGGGGTTGTCGATCAGGGTGGGCATTGGCCGAAATCGTAGGCCCGGCCGTAGGCCAAAGCAAGCTACAGCATCGTCGCCAGCGTGAAGACCAGACCACCAGCGAGCATGGTGGTCGCGGTCACGTTGAGGAGAGCCAAGCGGCGCTGCCGCTTGAGCACGCGCTCGAGCCGGGTGAAGGTTCCGTCCGGTGGTACGTTGGTGTAGCTCATGCCTCGTCTCCGTAGCAGGTGGCGTGCCAACGCAAAGTGGTTGATTTTGCTTGGCTCCCCAAACTGCAGATGTCCGTTGCAGGAAACGCAGTTTGTTGCAGCTGTTGCAGTCGACAGGACTATGGCTCACCGTCGGTACGACTCGGGGTCGAGCCGGTAACGTTTGATCCAGCGCTGGATCTGCATGCGCGCCTTGCCCATCGCGCGCGCGACGGCGCTGATGTTGCCGGCGTGCTCACGGAGGAGCTTGTCGAGCTCCTCCTTGCGGCGGATCTCCTCGGCGGTGAGGGGACGATCGTCCTCGGTGTCGTGCTCGACGTCGTCGTCGGCGTCGGCGGCCGCGGGCGCGAGCAGGGCCGCGGCCACCTGGGGCGGGAGGTGCTCGCACTCGATGGGGTTGTCGCCGGCGAGGATCACCGCCGCGGCGAGGGACTTCTCCAGCTCGCGCACGTTCATCGGCCAGCGATGGCGGAACAGCGCGCGCGCCGCGCGCACGTCGAAGCTCACCCGCGCCGCGGCCTCGCCCGAGACGCGCCCGAGGAGCGTCGCGATGAGCAATCCGAGGTCCTCGCGTCGCTCGCGCAAAGGGGGCAGGTCGACCCTGATCCCCGAGACGCGCGCGAACAGGTCGTCGCGGAACTTCTCGTCGGTGACGAGCTGGTCGAGGTTGCGGTGCGTCGCCGCGACGAGGCGGATGTCCACCCCGATCGGCTTGGTCCCGCCCACCGGCAGGACCTCGCGCTCCTGCAGGACGCGTAGGAACGCCGCCTGCGACGGCAGCGGCAGATCCCCGATCTCGTCGAGGAAGAGCGTCCCGCGGTCGGCGGCGCGGATGAGGCCGAGGCGGTCGTCGTTCGCGCCGGAGAACGCGCCCTTGCGGTAGCCGAACAGCTCCGTCTCGACGAGCGTCTCGGGGAGCGCGCCGCAGTTGACCGCGACGAACGCGCCGCCGCGTCCCGAGACCGCGTGCACCGCGCGCGCGACGACCTCCTTGCCGGTGCCGCTCTCGCCGGATAGGACGACGGAGAGGTCCGATTTTGCTACCTGTTCCAGGCGGCGGAACGTTTGTCCCAGCGCCGGGACGAGCGTCTCGAGTCCGGGAGAGCCGGGGCGCAGGCTCGCCGCGTCCATGTCGGGGGGATCTTCCCCGGGCGTGGGCAGCGCGTCCCGGAACAGAAAGAACGTGTGCCCGAGCTCGATCAGATCGCCGTCCCCGAGGAACGCACGCCGCTGCGGCTCGCCGTTCAGGACGGTGCCGTTCTTGGACTTGGCATCCTCGAGCACCCAGCGCCCCAGCACCTTCTGCAGCGTGGCGTGGGTGCTCGACATCCACGGATCGGGGACGCGCACCACGAGACGGCGGACGCCGTCCTGGGCGAGGCGCGTGTAGCCGCGCGCCGCGCCGCGGCCGATCACCACCTCATCGACCTGGGACAGCGAAAAGCGGGCCGAGGAGGACGCGTAGGGACGGATGCATTCCAGCGCGAGGAACAGATGCGGCTCGGGGGACATGGCCGCGGGCGTGCGACGACGTCCGTCGGCGATGGTGAGTGTCGAGCCAAGCTCCGCGGGATCGGGCGCCACGTCTTCTCCGCTCATGTATCAGGGCGGCTTGCGCGCCGCAACCACCTTGATGGTAGTCTCAGCGCGACATGGGGCCTGACGTGCTCGCGCTCCTGATGGTCTTCGGCATGCCGGTGATGATCGTGCTCATCGTCAGCCACTACCGCTTCAAGACGAAGGAGCTGGAAAAGGCGCCGAAGGGCCCCGACCCCCGGCTGCTCGAGGCCGCGGGGAAGGAGCGCAAGCTGCTCGAGGCGCGCATAGAGAACCTGGAGTCGATCGTCACGTCGGTGGACTTCGAGCTCAACCAGCGCCTCAACAAGCTGGCGCACGAGAAGCTGCTCGCGCCGGTGAACCCGACGGACCGGACGCAGCCGGCGTCGACGCCGCCGGGCGGAACGCTGGGCGCGAGCATCGAGCCCGGCTACGCCATGGGACTGCTCCGCCCCGGCCAGGTCGTGCTCGGCCGCTACACGATCGAGCGCGAGCTCGGGCGCGGCGGCATGGGCGCGGTCTACCTGGCGAACGACTCCAAGCTGTCCGAGCGCGTCGCGCTGAAGACGATCTCGTCGGCGCTGGCGGGCGACCCGGCGGAGATGGCGGATCGTTTCCGCATGGAGGTGCAGGCGGCGCGCAAGGTCACCCACCCCAACGTCATCCGCATCCACGACATCGGCGAGGACGGGCCGCTCCTGTTCCTGTCGATGGAGTACGTGGAGGGGGAGACGCTGTTCGCGCGGGTGAAGCGCCTGGGCGCGCTCGCGGTGCCGGAGGCGCGGGCGATCCTCGGCGACGTGGCGGCGGGCGTTGCGGCCGCGCACGCCGCGGGCGTCGTCCACCGCGACCTCAAGCCGCACAACGTGCTCCTCGGCAAGGGGCGGGCGGTGAAGGTCATCGATTTCGGGCTGGCCAAGATGTCGTTCGCCACGGGGATGACGGCGACCGGGCTCATCATGGGGACGCCGGAGTACATGGCGCCCGAGCAGGTGCGCGGTCTCGCCACCGACGCGCGCACCGACGTATACGCGCTGGGCGCGATGGCGTACTTCGCGCTGGCGGGGAAGCCGCCGTTCGTCGGGACGACGCCGATCGCGATCGGCTTCGCGCAGGTGAACGACGCGCCGCCGCCGCTGCGGACGCAGCGGCCGGAGGTGCCGCTGGCGCTGGAGGAGGCGGTGATGCGGGCGCTGGCCAAGGAGCCGGGAAAGCGGTTCCCCGACGCGGGCGAGATGAAGCGCGCGCTGGGGGACTAGAGGTGGAGTAGATGACCCCCGACAGGCCCTGGTTCCTGAGCCGCGGCGGACAGACGGTCGGCCCCTACCCGTTCGACCAGCTCAGGCAGTGGGCGGCGGCGCGCCAGATCGCGCCCGAGGACGTGATGTGGCAGGACGGCATGCCCGCGTGGGTGGCGGCCGGCACGGTGCCCGGGCTGTTCCCGGCGACGGCGTCGCCGGGGGCGGCCGCGCTCGCGCACTTCAAGCGCGCGGGCGAATGGAACCTGCGCGCGGTGGTGGTGCGGCCGGAGGAGGAGCAGGCGCTCTTCGCGGTCGGCGTCGACGATCCGGCCGCGCGCACGTACCACGCCTGGCGGCGGAGCGTGCTCCTGGTGGTGGCGACGGCCGCGGCGATCGTCGCCGCGGTCGGCATCGTCACGGCGGCGACGGCGGACACGCAGGCCTACTCGGACCTGGGAAAGGCGCTGGAGATCGTGAACGCGCTCGTCCTGTTCGTCACGCCCATCGCGGCGTGGCGAGCGGCGGCGACGTGGACGCGCCACCGCCGCTCGCGGCGCGCGGTCATCGTCGGCTGGTCGATTGCCTTCCTCGCGCCGCTGGTCCTGTCGATGATCCCGATCCACTGGCGGCTGAATCTGGAAAACGCATCGCCGGCCGATCCCCAGGTCGCCGTCGTGCGTCTGCTCGGCGCCGTCGACCGTTTCGTCACGCTCGGTCCGGTCGTGCTCGCGCTGTTCCCCGGCGTGCTGCGCGCCTGCTTGCGGGTGAAGGTGCTCCTGCCGCAGTCGATCCTCCCCGGGTGGTTCCTTGTCGCCGCCTCGCCGGTGTACATGGTGCTGTTCTTCCTGTTCTTCGTGACGGTGAACCAGGTGGCGTCGAACGAGCTGCTCGTCATCGGCGTGCTCGCGGTGACCGGGGCGCCCGTCGCCTACCTGGTGAGCGGGGGCCTGTTCACGCGCCCGCTCGCGCCCGGCGCCGACTACGCGCGGCTCGTGCGCGTGCAGTGGATCGTGCGCGTCGTGTTCTCGATCGGCGTCGGCATGCTGCTCCTGTGGCTCGTCACCGGCGAGGTGTTCGGCAAGCACATCATCGGCGTGTCGGCGGACGCGTCGCTGGTGCGGCCGTGGAACCTCAGCCTCGTCGAGTTCCCGGTGCACTACCTGGCGAACTCCCTGTTCACCATGACGATCGTGGCCGACCTGATCATGCTGATGAACCTGTCCTTGTGGCAGCACACGAAGGCGTTCATGCAGTCGCCCGAGGCCAAGGAGTACGACAGGGCGATGAGCGAGATCGAAGAAGCCGGCGCGCGCGAGTGATCTCCGACCATTGACTACAAAGGAGGCGATGTGCTAACAGGGGCGAGACTCCCCGCCAAAGGAGCACCCTGTGAAGCGAATGTTTCTCGCCTCTTGCCTGGTTGCTTCCGCGTGCGCATCCCAGACGGCCGATTCGCCCGTTGACCCCGCGGGGGATCCGGGCCCTGCCGACCGCGCGCCCGCGGCCGCGGGCTTCCAGCGGTGCACGGCCGGATTCACGCCGGCCCGCCACGGGTCGTGGCGCCATTTCATGAGCCAGCTGACGTCGGAGTTCGCGTCGCCGGTGCACTCGGCGTCCGACGCGATCGCGCGGCCGGGGCAGACGGCCGCGCTCGAGGCGCGCTTCGCCTACGGCGGCATCCTCAACAAGGAGCTCGAGGACGAGTGGGTATGGGTGTTCGTCGACGACTGCTCGGGCGTGTGGCGTTACGTCGGCTACGCGCTCACCAGCGACGAGGGGCGCGTGACCTTCAACCTGGCGGGCACGCTGCCTCCGGGGGAGTACGACGTGCGCATGGAGGTCGTCGGCGACGCGACGTGGGTGCCGATCCGGCTGTGGGTGCTGCCCGCGGGGACGCACGTGTCGGTGTTCGACGTGGACGCGACGCTCACGACGTCCGACACGCAGGAGCTCGAGGAGATCCTTTTGGGGCATACGCCCGACGCGTATCCGTCGGCGCCCGACCTCACCCGCGCCGAGGCCGGCCGGAACGAGATCGTCCTCTACCTCACCGGCCGCCCCGAGGTCCTCGCCGGGAACACGCGCGGCTGGCTCGCCGGGGTCGGGTTCGCCGACGGCGCCGTGCATCTCGCCTCGGCGGCGGCGGACATCCTCCCCACCAACTCCGGCGTGGGCGACTACAAGCTGCGCTACCTGCGCGCGCTCACGGGCGCCGGGCTGAAGCTCGACGACGCGTTCGGCAACGCGACCACCGACGTCTACGCCTACGCCGGCGCCGGCATCTCCGTCGCGCGCACGTGGATCATCGGGCCCAACGCCGGCAGCGGCGGCACCAACGGCGTCACGGGCAGCTGGGCCGCGGTCGCGGCGCAGATCGGCGCGGAGGCGCCGGTGACGCAGCCCTGGTAGGCCTCATGAGACCGACGACCCGCGCGCGCCCTTGTGGATCGAAATGTGGGCGGGCAGGCGCTCGCGCAGCTCGGGGACGTGCGAGATCAGGCCGACGAGGCGGCCGCCGGCGCGCAGATCCTCCAGCGTGCGCATCACCTGATCGAGCGTCTCGTCGTCGAGCGTCCCGAATCCCTCGTCGATGAACAGCGAATCCAGACGGACGCCGCCGGCGTGCGCCTGGACGGAGTCGGCCAGGCCCATGGCCAGGCTCAAGGAGCACAGGAACATCTCGCCGCCCGACAGGGTGTGCACCGGCCGGTCGGCGCCCGTGTCGCGATCCTCGACGACGAGGTCGAGCCCGGAGCCCCTCCGCGCGTCGTACACCGACTCGGCGCGCTTGAGCGCGTAGCGCCCGCGGCTCATGGCGAGCAGACGCGTCGACGCGGCCAGCGCGATCTCCTCCATCCGGTTGGCGAGCACCCAGCGCACCAGGCTCATCCGGCGCTGGTTGTCCCCACCGACGACGCGCGCGAGGTGGCCGCGGACGCGCAGCTCCTCCTCCACCGCGGCGCGCTCGCGCGCGCGCTCGCCCACGGCCTCCGCCGTCCGCGCCAGCTCCTCGAGCTGGTTCCTCGCCTCGCCCAGATGCTCCTGCGCCGCCCGCGCCCGCACTTCCGCGTCCGTCGCGGCGGCGGCCAGCGCCGCGACGTCGGGCGCCTCGCCGCCGTCGGCCGCCGCGAGCTCCGCGTCCACCGACGCGAGGCGGTCGCCCGCCAGCGCGCGCTTCTGCTCCCAGTCCGCCACGCGTCCGCGCAATTCCGCGAGACGCTCGGCGGGAAGGTGGGCGGCCGCGGCCTCCGCCGCGTCGGCGAACCCCTGCCCCCGCGCCGCGCGCGCGAGCTCCGCGGTGCGCTCGTCGAGGTCGCGCGCCGCCTCCTCCGCCGCGCGGGCCGCGGCCGCGGCCGCGGCCCCGGCGGCCGCGAGCGCGGTCTCCGCGCGCGCGAGCCCATCCTGCGCCGCGCGAAGATCGCGCTCCGCCCGGGCGCGCCGCTCCGCCACCGCGGCGGCGCGCTCGGCGAAGCCCGCGCCGCCGGCCTGCTCCAGCCGCGCCATGCGGTCGTCGCGTCGCGCGGCCGCGGCGGCGAGCGCCTCGCGCGCCCGCGCCGCGTCGCGCGTCGCGCCCTCGAGCCGCTGCTCCGCCGCCTCGTGCGCCGCGCGCGCCGCGGGGACCGCCGCCGCGCCGCGCCGCGCCGCCTCCGCCTCCGCTCGCGCCGCCGCCGCCCGCGCGCAAAGCTCGCCCTCGGACGACGCCGCCTCGCCGAGCTGGGCGGCCAGCGCGTCCAGCGCGGCGCGCCGCGTCGCCTCCTCGCGCTCGGCGTCGCCCCGCCGCCGGGCGGCCGCGGCGTCGGCGCGCTCGAGCTCCGCCACGTCGGGCACGCCGCGCCCGTCGGGCCGCGCCGGCGCGGGGTGGTCGATCCCGCCGCACACCGGGCACGGCTCGCCGTCGCGCAGGCGCGCGGCGATCTCGGCGGCGAGCCCGGCCTCGCGGGCGCGCCGCCCCGCATCCAGCGCGGCGCGCGCCGCGTCCCCCGCCGCGCTCGCCCGGGCCGCCGCGGCGGCGGCCGTCGCGGCCGCGGACGCCGCCGCCGCGTGCGCGCGACGCCGCGCGAGCGCCTCCGCCGCGAGGCCGGCGCGCGCCTCGACCCCTTCGAGCGCGGCGGCCGCCTCCTCCGCCGCCTGCCGCGCGCGCAGCCGCGCGTCCCGCTCCGCGCGCGCCGACGCGTCCGCCGCGGCGAGCCGGACCGCGGCGGCGGCCGCCGCCTCCGCGTCGCGCACCGCGATCTGCGCCTCGCGCTCGACCGTCGCCAGCTCGCGCAGCTGGGTCTCCTCCGCCGCCCATGCGTCGATCTGCGCCTTCAGCGCCGGCACCGCCAGCGCCGCGGTCCGGCAGCGCTCGAGCTCGTCGGCGCACGCCGCCCGCGCCGCCGCCCGCTCCCCGGCCTCGACGCCGCGACGCCCGCGCTCGGCCGCGGCCGCGTCCGCGAGCGCCCGCGCCGCGACGAGGGGCGCCGCCCGCTCGGCCCGGGCGATCGCGCCCCGCGCGCCGTCCATCGCCGGCGCATCGCGATCGAGGCGCAGGAGCTCCGCGCGCAGGCGGTCGCGCTGGGCGATCCAGTCGGCGATGCGCAGCGCGCGGCGGTGGCCCTCGCGCGCCGCGCGCGCCGCGCCGCCCGCGCGCGCGGCCTCCTCCTCCACCGCCCGGACCCGGCGGCGCGCCTCGTCGACCTTGTCGGCGAGCTCCGCGGTCGAGCCCAGGCCGCGCTGGCGGAGGAGCGCGTCGCACACGCCCGCC
>DATFWE010000342.1:0-3168 GCA_035259575.1 Haliangiales bacterium | reverse complement strand
GAGGGCGTGGAGCTTGCCCCAGCCCGCGGTGAGAAACGTCACGCCGAGAGCCAGCCGCGCCAGCGTCGGCGGCAGCCAGGCGAGACGCCCGGACCAAACCTCGATGAGCTTTCGGATCTTGTCGAGCATGGGCACCTCGTTCACGCCAGCGCCGCGAGCAGCCGATCCGCCCCGCGCGCGAGCAGCTTCTCCGCCAGCGCGCGCCCCAGCGCCGCGGCGTCCGCGCGCGCGCCGTCGACGCGGTCGCGGATGATCTCCTTTCCCTCCAGATCCCCGACCAGCCCGTCCACCGTCATGCGGTCGCGGCCGGGGCGCGCGTGGCACGCGAGCGGCGTCTGGCAGCTCCCGCCCAGGCGCTGGAGGAACGCGCGCTCGGCGTCGGCGGCCGCGGCCCCGTCGGCGTCGTGCACGGCGCGGCGCACGACGTCGATCGTCGTCGCGTCGCCGGCGCGCGTCTCGAGCGCCAACAGCCCCTGCCCGATCGCCGGCAGGCACCGCTCGGGATCGAGCACCTCCGCGATGCGGTCGGCGTGGCCGAGGCGGCGCAGCCCGGCGGCCGCGAGGACGATCGCGTCGACCTGCCCCTCGTCGAGCTTGCGCAGGCGCGTGTCCACGTTGCCGCGCAGCGGCACGATCGTCAGGTCCGGCCGGAGCGACCGGAGCTGGCACACGCGCCGCACCGACGACGTGCCCAGGCGCGCCCCGGCGCGGAGCTCGTCGAGGCGGCGGCCGACGAGGACGTCGTGCGGGTCCTCGCGCGCCGAGATCGCCGACAGCGCCAGGCCGGGGTGGAGCTCGGCGGGCACGTCCTTCATGCTGTGCACCGCGAGATCGATCCGCCCGTCGGCCAGCGCCTCCTCGATCTCCTTGACGAACAGCCCCTTGCCGCCGACCTGCGCCAGCGGCACGTCGAGGATCTTGTCCCCCTTCGTCTTGATGACGAGGAGCTCGGCGGCGACGCCCAGCTCGGCGAGGCGGCCCTGCACGTGACGCGCTTGCCACAGGGCGAGCGCGCTGCCGCGCGTTCCTATGATCATCTTTTCTTGTCCCCCCCTTCCAGCGCGAACAGGCGCCGCGCGGCCGCGACGAGATCGTCGGCTTCTTCCTCGGTCTTGAGCGCCATGAGCGGGGTGTGCAGGAGCTTGGCGACGATGGCCTCGGCCATCTGGCGCACCGCGGCCTGCCCGCCGGCGTCGAGACGCGCGCCGAGGACGCCGAGCGTGCGCTCGGCCTCGGCCGCGGCCACGCCCAGGAACCGCTCGCGCAGATCCTTGATCGTCGGCACCACGCCCTGCGCGCGGAGCCACGACAGGAACTGCGCCGTCTCGGCCTCGACGATCCGCTCCGCGCTCTGGGCCTCGGCGTCGCGCCCCTTGCGGTTCTGCACGACCACCTCTTCCAGATCGTCGATGTCGAACAGATACACGCCCTCGAGCTTTCCCACCTCGGGCTCGACGTCGCGCGGCACCGCGATGTCCACGATGAACAGCGGGCGGTAGCGCCGCGCGCGCGTCACCGGCTTGAGCCGGGCCCGCGTCAGGATCGGCTGGCGCGAGCCCGTCGACGTGATCACCACGTCAGCCAGGACCAGCTCGTCGTCGAGCGACTCCCACGCCACGGCCGCGCCGTCGATCCGCACGGCCAGCTCGCGCGCCCGCTCGGGCGTGCGGTTGGCGACGCGGATCGCGGCGACGCCGTCGTCGCGCAGGTGACGCGCGGCCAGATCGGACATCTTGCCCGCGCCCACGACGAGCACCGTCTTGCCGTCGAGCCGGCCGAACACGCGCTTGGCCAGCTCGACGGCCACCGACGACACGTTCGCGGCCCCGCGGGCGATGTCGGTCTCGCTGCGCACGCGCTTGGCCACGCCGAACGCGCGCTCGAGGCATCGCCCGAGCAGCGGCCCGACGCTGCCGGCGCCGACGGCCGTCTGGTAGGCCTCCTTGAGCTGCCCCAGGATCTGCGGCTCGCCCACGACCAGCGAGTCCAGCGACGCGGCCACACGGAACACGTGCTTGACCGCGGCCGGCCCGACCCGATCGTAAAGGTGCGGCGCGAGGTCGATGCCCGCGCGCCGGGCGAGGAACCCGCTCACGTCGGCCACGGCGCGGCGCGCATCGTCGGCGGCGGCGACGATCTCCACGCGGTTGCACGTCGACAGGAGCATCGACTCGCCCACCGCCGGCAGCTCGAGGAGCTCCGCCAGCGCCGCCGCCTGCTCGTCCTCGGAGAACGCGGCGCGCTCGCGCACGTCGAGCGGCGCCGAGCGGTGGCTGAGCCCCACCACGACCAGCTCGGCTACCATATCGCCCTCGCCAGGTAGATGCCGAGCACCGTCGCCGACGCCGCGAACCCCACGAGCGTGATGATGGCGGCGCGCCGGCCGCGCCAGCCGGCGACGACGCGCGCGACGAGCAACACCGCGAACGCCGTCCACGCCGCGAATGCGATCACGTACTCCGGGCGGAGGTCGGCGCTGCGCCGCGCGCTCCACGCCGCCCCGGTGATCATCGCCACGGTGAAGATGGGGAAGCCCACCTGCACGCAGCGGTGCGCCAGCCGATCGAGCGTCTCGAGCGCCGTCCCGCGCTGCACGATGGTGCCGAGCTTCTTGTGCTTGAGCTGCCGCTCCTCGAGGAGATAAAGCACCGCGAGCGCCGTGGCCAGCGCGAAGATCGACACCCCGACCGTGGCCAGCGAGATGTGGATCCGCCCCAGCGCGCCGAGGCCCGTCACCATCTCGCCCGCGGGCGTGAGGCGGGCGGTCAAGAGCAGCGCCGCCGCCGCCGGGGCGGTGAACGCGCCCGCCGCGTCGAGGCGCCAGCGCACCTGGGCGAGGAGGAATCCGCCCGTCAGCGCCCAGGCGAGAAAGCCGATCGCTTCGCGCACCGAGCTCACCGGATGGAGCCCGGCCACGCCGCGGGCGCCGATCTCCAGCATATGGGCGATGAACGCCAGGCCGAGGACGAGGCGCGCGTGGCGCGCGTACCGGTCGGGGAGCCCGAGGAGCGACGCGAGATAGACCGCGCTCGCGAGCGCGTACAGTGCGATCGCGACCCAGAACAGCGCGACGGTCACGTCACGCCCCCTGCGGGACCGGATCGCCGAGGAAGCCGTTCTGCACGTCGTAGGCGGTGTCGCCGAGCAGCACCGACTCGTGGAAGTGCT
>DATFWE010000341.1:0-4197 GCA_035259575.1 Haliangiales bacterium | reverse complement strand
CTCGGCGCTCGCGGCGATCTCCGCCAGGCCGCGCGCCGCGGCGGCGACCGGCACGTTGTCCACGGTCTCGGCGAGACGAAAGGCGGGCTCGATCGGCAGCGTCACGCGCGTCACCACCCCGAGCGCGCCGAGGTGCACGCGGGCGCCGTCGAGGCGGGCATCGCCCGCGGCGAGGTCGAGCGTCTCGCCACGCCCGGTGACCAGCCGTAGCGCGCGCACGAGGCTGGACAGGTTGCCATGGGTGAGGCTCGACCCGTGCGTGCCCGTGGCGATCGCGCCGGCGATCGACTGATCGGCGATCGATCCCACGATGGGCAACGCAAACCCGAGACGCGCGAGATGGTCGTTGAGGTCGTGAAGGCGCGTCCCGCCGCGCACCGTGGCGGTGCCTCCCGCGGGATCGAGCGCGATCACGCCCGCGAGGCGATCGAGCGAGACGGCCATGTCGTGGGGCGCGGCGATGGCCGACCAGGAGTGGCCGGCGCCGACGACGCGCATGCGGCGGCCGGTGCGCGCCGCGTCGCGGACCAGCTCGCCGATCTCGTCTTCGCTCTCCGGCTCGTGCCACGTCGAGGGAGCCGTCGTCACGGTCCGCGACCAGTTGACGAATCGGCCGCGGCGATCGCGCGGCGGACGGAAGCGGCTCATTCGACCCAACGATACCGGCTATTTCGGGCACTTGGCAGCACTGCAAGAAAAGAGATCGCTCGGCATGTCGATTTCGGGGCCGCTGATTCGTCGTGACAGTAGAGAGCGTCCCCGATGACACCGGTTCTACATAGGCTGCGCCGCTCGGGCCTCGATACCTCCGGCGGGCGCATCGCGGCCCATCTGGCGAAGATCATCGCCCTGATCGCGTTCGCGTTTCTGGTCATCGGCGTCACCACCGGGATCGCGCTGTTTCGACGGCCCCTCCGCCTGAGGCTCTACAACTTCGAGACGCTCTCGCACGGCGGCGGCACGTTGCTCGACACGGTCATCTGGCGCGTCTCCCGGCGCGGTCGCCTGTCCCGGTCGACGCTGGAGCTGCTCGACCTGGCGGTCGTGCTCGGGTGCTGCACGGCCTGGGCGTTGCTCATCTACACGCAGGGCGTCGAGTCGCTGTACACGGGCATCCTGGCCGACATCCTGACCGTGCTGGTGCGCTCGGTCGTGGTGCCGTCCACGGCGGCGCGCACGCTGCGCCTCGCGGTGCTGGCGCACTTGCCGGTGACCCTGGTCGCGTGGCTCCGCCCCGTGCTTGTCGCGCCCGAGGCCCCGCGCTACGCTACCGCCACGTGCCGCGAGGGCGGCCGACGGTCCGCGTAAAGGGTTCAACCCGCCCCTTCCGTTCCGTACATGACCTTCTATTCCTCGCCCCAACTGCGGACGACGGGCGGCGTGAAAGGGCCTGCGCCCTCTCACAGGAAGGGAAGGTGTCCCGATGTCGGATCCGCCTCTCCCCGAGAACCCCGACCTCGACTGGCTGCGCAAGCAGGCCAAGCGCCGTCTCGCAGAGCTGCGGGCGGCCCACCCCGGCGCCAAGCTGGCCGACGCGCAGTTCGCGCTCGCCAAGCAGTACGGGTTCGCGAGCTGGCGCGCGCTCAAGGCGCACGTCGATTCGTTGACCCTGGACGGCCAGCTCTTCCACGCCGCGCGAACCGGCGACGCCGCCGCCCTGGCCGCGCTGCTCGACGAGCACCCCGAGAAGCTGCACGTCCGCGACAAGCCCTACGAATGGACGCTCCTGCACCTCGCCGCCAACGGCGGGCATCTGGCGTGTGTGGATCTGCTTTTGCGACGCGGCCTTGACGTCAACGTCCGCGAATCGGGCGACAACACGTACGCCATGCACTGGGCGGCGGCGCACGGTCACCTGGACGTCGTGCGGCGGCTGGCCGACGCCGGCGGCGACGTCATCGGGCACGGGGACGACCATGAGCTCGAGGTCATCGGCTGGGCGGCGTGCACCGACCCGTGCCACGACGACGTCGCCGATTTCCTCGTCGACCGCGGCGCGCGGCATCACATCTTCTCCGCGATCGCGATGAATCTTGCCGACGAGGTCCGCCGGATAGTGGCGGCCGACCCGGCGGCACTGACGAGACGGCAGAGTCGCAACGAAGACCACCGGCTGCCGCTGCACTTCGCCGTCCTGAAGAAACGTCCGGACATGGTGGCGCTGCTCCTGGACCTCGGCGCCGATCCGGCGGCGACGGATGGCTCGGGCTTCCCCGCGGCGGCCTACGCGACCGCTCCCGACAGCGATCGGCGCCTCGTGCAAGCGATCCTCGCGCGTGGCGCGACGATGGATCTCTTCACCGCGCTCGTGCTCGACGACGAGGAAGCGGCGGCGCGGCTCCTGCCCCCGAGCGCAGGCGTGCTGCACCTCATGGCCAAGCGGGGCCACAGCGCGGCGGTCAAATGGCTGCTCGCGCACGGGGCCGACCCCAACGCCCGCTGGGCGCACTGGGACGCGGACGTCACCCCCTTGCACCTGGCGTCGGCGCACGGTCACGCGGACGTCGTGCGGCTGCTCCTCGACGCCGGCGCCGACCCGGCCATCCGCGACAGCAAGCACGACGGCGATGCCGTCGGCTGGGCCAGGCATTTCGGTCGGCCCGAGATCGTCAAGATCCTCGAGGAGCACGCGGCGTCGTAAAACTCGTCCCCATCCGTGGTACCCTGGCCGCGTCGGAGGTCCCATGCGAGCCCAGACCGGTCTTGCGTTCGGCAGATCGGCGGTGCGTGTCCTGGCTCTCGCCGTGCTCGCGGCGACCGCCCTCGTCGCCTGCCGCGCCGAACGCGACGCGCCGGCTCCGGCGGGCGAGGCTCCGATTCCGTGCAAGACCGACGCGGATTGCAGGTCGCCCGCGTGCGGCCCGTGCAAATCGGGCGAGGTGCTCAAGCGGGGCGGGCCGAGCTGCACCGTCAATCCATGCCCCGGCGTGCCGGTGGTCTGCTCGCCGCAGAAGGTTTGCGTCGTCAGGTAGCTCGGCGATCACCGCCAGGGTCGCAGGACGGTGTACTCCGGCGTGGTCGTGGGCGTCGCGCGCCGCGGCTGGATCAGCCGGCGGCGGGTGAGGAGCCGGATGGCCGCCTGCACCGAGCTCTTGGACAGGCCGGTGGAATCGGCGAGCTGCTGGTGGCTCTGGTGGACCGCCGCGCGCCCCTGCCCCACGGTGAGGCGCCACAGGTAGAGATACACGAGAAATGCCGACGGCTTCCCGTCATGCGCGACGAGGTCTCGCATGAGCGAGTCGAGGATGTAGTCGTCGACCGCGATCGGCACGTTACTATACTCTTGTCGTCGAAGTGAGCTACGCCAGCTCGTAGAGGTAATCCACGAACGAGCGGATCGCGTCGTCGAGCCCGTGAAGCTTCGGGTCGCTCGACTCGACGAGGTAGTACTCGTCGGGCGCGTGGGCGCGCAGGCCATGACCCAGGCCGAAATGGCCCGCGGGCAGCCGCAACGGCTCGCCGGTGAACACGTATCCCGGCCATGACCCGCCCGAGCGCGGCCACATGATCGGGTCGATCCCCCACCGCTTGTAGACGGCGGTCTGCGCGCGGATCAGCCGCGCATCCGGGGACGTGGAGTTGGGGTCGTAGCCGCCGGTCATCTTCACCTCGATGTCCCCGAAGCCGCGCTTGGCCAGGTGCGCCTTCAGCTTGGCGAGCGTGTCGCTCGCCGTCATGTCGGGCACGAGGCGCAGGTCGAGCTTCGCCGCGGCGCGGTGCGGCAGGATGGTCATCCCGCCCGGGCCGGTGTACCCGCCGACCAGCCCCTCGATGTTGACGGTGGGCTTGCTGGTGAGGTCCTCCAGCGACTGGCGCCAGCTGGCATCGTGCGCCCAGCGCTCGACGCCCAGCGACTGCTTGGTGACCGCCTCGTCCACCCGGCGGGCGGCCTCGTCGAGATACGCGCGGTCGCGACCGCTGATCGGCCGCACCTTGTCGAACAGGCCGTCGACGGCCGGGTCGCCCGCCGGCGTCACCAGCGTGTGCAGCGCCTGCACCAGATGCCACGGGGGACTGTCGACGCGCGCCCGGTTCCCCGAGTGGATGTCCTTCTTCGGCCCGCGCCCCCACGTCTCGCCGCTCGACACCAGCTCCAGCTCGATGACGCCCTTGGCGCCCAGCGTGATGCCCACCGTGCCGTCGAGGCCCTGGGCGGCGGTGGGCATGAAGATGCCCTCGCAGCGCTTGAGCGCGGAC
>DATFWE010000340.1:0-9463 GCA_035259575.1 Haliangiales bacterium | reverse complement strand
CACGGCCTGCGGCTGCTGCTCGTCGGGCCCGCCGAGGCGCAGCGGCTGCTGCAGCAGTTCAGCGACACGGCGTCGGTGTCCTTCTTCGGGTCGGTCCCCGACGCCAGGAGCGCGGCCTAGACATGTCGTCCGCCCAGCTCGCCGCGCAGATGGAGAACATCATCCTCGGCCGCATCGCCCAGGACAAGCTCGCCGTGGCGCTGATGCCGGCGCTGGCCCACCGCGTGCTGGTGACGCTGCAGGACGCCAACCTCAACCTGAAGCGCGTGGTCAAGCTGCTCGAGCAGGACCCGGTGCTCGCCGCCCGCGTCATGCGTCTGGCGTCGAGCGCGGCCTACGGGTCGTCGCCGATGCGGACGCTGGACGCCGCCGTGACGCGCCTGGGCGTGCAGAAGCTGCGCACCCTGCTCATCGAGCTGTCGGCGCGCCAGCTGTTCATCTCGCGCGACGCGCGCATCGCCAAGGCGATGAAGGAGCTGTGGGACCATTCGCTGGCGGTCGCGCTCATCGCGCGCGACCTGTCCGCGCTGAGCGGCCAGGACACCGAGATGGACACGGCCTACGTGTGCGGCCTGTTTCACGACCTGGGCAAGCCGATCGTCGCCAGCGTGCTCCTCGAGGCGGAGAAGGCCGTCACCACCGAGCGGGGCGGGGGGTGGATCGGGTCGGACTTCTGGCTGGAGGTGGTGAACCAGGCGCATCGCCGGGTGGGCATCGCGCTGGCCGAGAAGTGGATGCTGCCCGACGAGGCGGTGCAGGCGATCAAGGAGTGCTCCGAATACGATTCGGCCCATCGCCATTCCCCGGCCAACTTCGTGCGCTTCGCCAACGCAGTGGCCAAGCGCGAGGGCATCTGCCCGGGGACGCCCGACCTCGAGGACGCCGACGCCATCATCATGATTGGCCGCTCGCTGCTCGAGGTGAACGACGAGATCGTCGGCAAGCTGACCGCGAGCCTGCGCGAGCGCATCGCGGCGCACGGCGAGGGGTAGCGGGGACCGCGCCGCAGGCGCGGGAACCCCGCTATTCTCTCCCGGCCGGCATCTCGTCGCGCCCGATCGGGCCGCCGCCGCGCTCGCGCCAGCCCGTCGCGAGGAGCCAGGTCGCCGCCCGCGCGACCGGCGCGTCGCCGGGCGGGGGCGTCGGTGGCGTCGCCCAGCCCGTGAACCACGCGGCCGACGAGTACTCGTCGAGGTAGGCGGGCGCCAGCCTGTAGCCCGGCGCAGCCAGGTGCTTCCGCGCGTTGCCCAGCACGTACACGAGGGCCCGTCTCACCTCCGCCGGTGTGCGGAGCGAGCGCGAGTGGTAGCGGTCGGCGAAGACGGTGCCCTTGCGCCCCATGACGCGATTGAGCCCCTTGGCCATGCGGATCGCCATGCCCTGAACCGCTCGCCCGAGGGCGCGCGCGTCACGGCTTCACGGCGTCAAGCACAAACACGAGGAGCGCGAGCGGGCCTGTGGCCGGTGACGCGCCCGTGGACGGCCCGACGCGGTGCCGACAGTACGATCGGTTGGGCCGCCCACCGGCTCTTGACCCGACCGCGACCGCACGGCCCCGCGCCGCAGAGCCCGGCGCCCGATTCGCGGTCGGCTCACACCGCCGCACAGGCCCTGCTACTGCCCGGACTTTGAAAACCAACGCCCCCGGAAAAAAAGGGGAGCCCGGTGACCCACGCGATTTTCGGCAGATATTCTACGATGAGCACCATCGTCCGGGGGGTGGGGGTTCTCTTCCCAAAATCTGCTTAGCAGCAGGCGGTGTGGGCAGTGCTCAACGGGCGCGCGAGCGAACGCAGAGGACGGAACGCGCGCGGCCGTTCAAGGTCGTGTTGGCGGGCGCGCTCCGAGCGCATGGCGCACAAGGCGCGCGACCGTCAACAGGACCGGCAAGACCGGCACTGTCCACACCGCGCAGTGCGTGTCCCTCGCGGGCGCGAGCCGGGCGCGCCCCCACGCGGGGCTGCGGGGCGACGCCGCTACCCGCCCTTTTCCGGCTCGTCCCCCGAGGACATGCCGCGCAGGAGGCGCACCTTGACCTTGGCCATCTGGCGCTCCTTGTAGCGCTCGTGGCTGTTCTCCCCCTGGTCGTTGCTCTGCGCGGTCTTGACGTCCACGATCTGAAACTCGGTCATCACGAACACGATCGGCCCGTACTCGTGGAACGCCGGGTCGTCCACGCGCATCACGTGCTCGTCGATGCGCACCGGCAGGTCGGCGACGAAATTGATCATCGCGTACCCGGGCCCGGAGAACTCGTTGGCGCGCCCCCCCTCGTCTTCCTCGAAGCCGATGTCCTGCTGGAGCAGGGGCGCCAGCTTGGACAGCGACGGCGACTCCTCCACCACGCGGCGGAACGTGATGATGTCGTTCTGCGACTCGCCGGGGACCACGTAGTTGAACGGGATCATCCGGTGGATGAGCTGGAGCAGGCAGGGGAGCAGATCCTCGCGCTCGCGTGTGACCAGACGGAAGCGCAGCTTGTCGTAGACGTTGGCCGCCAAGTTCGACTTCTTGGCCAGGAGCTTCGTCACCAGCGAGTCGTGCGTCTTGCGGCTCCACTGGAACTCGATGATGGGGTGGCCGGCGCCGCGGATCTCCTCGACGATGCGCACGACCTTCTTCTCCACCAGGCGGAACAGCTCGTCGTCGGACACGGGCAGACGGAAGCCCAGCTCGCGCCCCGCCAGGTGGTGGATGATGTGCATCACCTTCAGCACCAGGCACGCGTACACTTGCTTCTTCGACCGGCGCGACGCGACGAGGAGCAGGTCGCGCGCCGGGATGCGCTCGGCGATGTCGTCGGGCAGGCGGAAGCCGTAGTTGCGCACCAGGTAGTCCACCGCCTCGGCGCGCAGCGTCTCCAGGCGCTCGACGTCGCCGGCGCGCGTGGGGTCGAGCTCGTTCACGCGCAGGAAGCGATCGACCTCGTCGTGGTCGCGCAGATCGAGGCGGTGCCAGTCGATGACCGATCCGCCGCGGAGCAGCAGGCGCACGGCCTCGAGATCGCCGAGCGTGACGCTGGCGAGACGGGCCTCGGCGGCCGCGGCCGCATCGGCGGAACGTTCGGCTGCCACGCCCCAAGTTTACTGGAAGAAATCGGGGACCGTCAGCGCTTTCGGACGCCGGCGATGGTCGCGGCGAACAGGCCGAGCGCGAGGACGGCCACCAGCATGTTGCCTACGACCGCAAGCATGTCCCGACATTAGTGATTTCCACGCGCCGGCGCAACTATTCGGCGGGATTCCTGGCGACGCCAATGCCCTCGGCCTGCGTGCCGTCGGCGGATGCGGCCACGTAGTAGAGCAGGTACGCCTCGTCGCCTATCTGGAGCACAGCCGGCGCGCGCTCCGCCCGATGATCGAGGAGCGCCTGCACCCGATCGAACACGGGATTGTACGAGTAGCGCACGAGCCGGTCGGGCTGCGCCACCAGCGTCGACGCGAACCCCACCGAATCGTTGGGCGGAATCGGGGTGGGCGTGCCGAACTGGATCGAGTCCGCCGACTCCTGCCCGAACGCGTCGAACCACACGTGGAACGCGGGCTCGCCCGGGGGCGACGTCTCCACCAGCGCGAATGGCGAGCCCACGCGATCGACGTTGCGCCACATCACCGGGTCGGTGACGTCGGCGGGAGTCAGGACGGGGCGGGGGGCCCCGCCGCCCTCCCACAGCGCCAGGCCGCCGCGGTCGCCCTCGGCCACGTAGACGTAGATCGCGCCCGACGGCAGCACCACGGCCCCGGGCGCGTGAAAATCGCCGGGGATGACGGTCGACGGCGCGCCGAACGAGCGGCTGTCCCCGCTGTCGGCGGCGGCGATGCCGTCGGGCGTCTCGAAGTACAGCCGGTAGCCCGCGCCCACCCGCACCAGCGACGGCGCGCGCCCCGCGGCGACGACCGGCGCGGGGGGGTCGAAGGCGAACAGCCGTCCGTCCGACGAGCTGGCGCGCCAGATCTGCCGCTGCGTCCCCGTCGCGTCGGCCATCTCCAGGTACAGCACGATGTTCGCGCCCTCGACGAGCGGCGACGGCTCCGTCGTGGCCCGCGGCAGGCGCTGCTCTCGGCAGGTCTCGCCCGCGCGGCAGTCGGTGGGCTGGCTGCACGGGGCGATCGTGCACCTCCCCGCGCTGTTGCAGATCTCACCGGTCTGACAGTCGGAGGTCTGCGCGCAGCGCGCCTTGCACTGACCGCCGGCGCAGAACTCGCCCGCGCCCCGGCAGTCGGCGTCGACGACGCAGGTGGGCAGGCAGCGCTTCTCCGCGAACGCGCACACGCGCGTCGCGCCGCACTCGCTCGCCACGGTGCAGTACTTCAACGTGCAGCGGCCGCACGCGCACATCTCGCGCGAGCGGCAGTCGGCGTCGGTCACGCACGTCTTCTCCGGCGGCGCGTCGGCGGCGACGCACAACCCGCCGATCTCGGAGCCCGCCGGGCCGATGCGATCGTTGCCCAGGCACAGCTCGACGGCGCCGAGATCCTTCCACGGCGAGATGCCGTCGCCGATGCGCCGCCCGGTGAACTTCTCCTCCGGCGCAAAGCCGCACGCGGCGACGACCAGCAGGGGCACGTATCTCACAGCGACACCGACAGGGTCACCGACCCGCGCAGGATGTTGCCGCCCGACGAAAACGCCGCCCCCGGGAACACCGTCTGGTCCTTGACCGTGAGCCGGTCCACGAGGTGATGCCACTGGAACGCCACGTCGAGCGCCACCGGCCGGGTCAGCACCGGCTGGAACGCGTGGAACTTGATGCCCCCGCCGGCCGCGAAGATGTGGCGGTCGTTGTCGGCGAAACTGGTGAGGCCGCTCTGCGCCGGCACCGGCGACGGCTCGAACGCGTAGCCCGAGCGCAGCACCAGGTCGAGGTCGGTCAGGCCGGCGCGCCACTCGGCGCCGAACCGCGGGACGAGCGTGTTTGCGAACGCATCCGCGGGGAACAGCGTCTGCATGAGCGGCGGCGTGATGCCGAGCGCGATGAGGATGCGCACGTCCGGCGCGCCGCCGTGGAAGCGGCTCCAGTTGACCCACGCCAGCTCGGCGGTGACGGTGAGATCGGGCAAGACGTCCCACGCCGCGCCGAACGCCACCCGGCGCGGCGTGTAGAAGTTGATCGCGCGGATGTCGATGATCGCGTCGCCGGTGACGACGTCGGCCACGTCCACGTTCGCGACGATCCCCAGCCGCAGCGCCAGGTCGAGCGAGCTCTTGTACGTCGCCCCGAAGCGCAGGTAATCGGTGGGCATCACCATGACGCCGGCGTAGGGGGCGATGCGGCTGGGTAGGTTGACGTCGAGCGCCCCGTCTCCGACCGGGCCGTTTTGCGACACGCCGACGTCGAACTGGATGCCGTTGCCCGTGACGTCGGTGAACAGCGACAGGCCCGCGCCCAGCGCCAGCCAGGGGACGGGGCGGACCGAGATCGCCGGCTCGGCGACGAGCCGCTGCTCGTCGTTGTCGAGGAGGATGAAATGCGGCTCGGTCGCGGGGATGAGCTGCAGGCGGGCGACGAACTGGTCGGGGAGGTAGAGCGCGACCCCGAACGCGCACGGCACGTCGCCCAGCGTGAACGGCAGCGCCACGCCCAGGTCGAGCCCGTGCACGTCGAGCGTTTCGGCCGGGCGGCCGTTCAGCGACAGCGCCAGGTGGCCGTAGCCCCAGCCCAGCGTGACCTCGGCGAAGTCGCCGAGGACGATGCCGGCGGGGTTGGCGTGCGCGCCGGCGGCCCCGCGCGCGGTCGCCGTGGCCGCGCCGGCCATCGCCGCCGCCCGCGCGCCGAAGCCGAACGTGTCGAGCGGGTCCGCCGCGGCGCGCGCGGCACATAAGATGATGGCGAACAGAATCCGCCTCATGGTTGCACCGCTCGCTCGCGCCAGCTCGTGGCGCCAGGTCGCTCGGCTGCGCCTCGCTCCAGGGGCGCCCCGATCCTCGCTGGCGCTCGCTCGCTCACAGCGGGAACTCCACCGTCAGCCCGCCCGAAAACACCTGCCCGCCCGAATCCATCGTCGGGTAGCCGGGATTGGAGATCTGCACGCCCGGCGTCTTCGGGTCCTCGTCGTGGAGGGCGTCGAACGTCGGCGTGTCGACCGAGCTCGAGATCGTCTTGCGCAGCGTGCGCGAGCCCACGAGCTGGACCTGCACGTGGGCGTCGATCTTCACCTTGTCCACGACGAAGCCGAAGCCCAGCGCGAACAGATGCTTGGGGCCGTCGAGGAGGTTGGTCACGCCGGCCTGGTCGGGCGGCACCGGCGATGTCTCGTAGCCGTATCCGCCGCGTAGGATCGTGCCGCCGAAGTCGTTCTCCAGGCCGAGCCGCAACCCGATCGTGTTGCGCCAGGGCACGTCGGGCGGATGCGACGCCAGCGCGCCCACGAACGGCAGCTCGCTCGTCACCTTTACGTAGGGTCCGGGGTACCCCGTCCAGCGCGAGCCGGTCACGTCGGCGGAGAACGTCAGCCCCTCCTCGCGGTAGGCGTAGCCGAACACCAGCTCGTCGGGGGAGTACAGGCCCTCCGCGGCGAGATCGATCTTGATCGGCGACCCCGCCACGGTCGTATCCGCCACCGTCGTGAACGGGATCGAGAACGTCTGCCGGAACACGATGGCGAAGGAGTGGTGCGGGTCGACGGTCAGCCGGCCGCCGACGTTGAACGACAGGACGGGCGGGATCGCCTCGTCGAGGCGGGGCGCGAGCGAGCGCGTCGGCCCGTCCCGGACCACGACCTGCCCGGCCAGCCCGGCGAGGGCGTTGAACCCGATCCCGACGGCGACGCTGTCGGTGATGCGCGCCGCCACCATGGGCAGGACGACGAGCCTCTGCGTGCGGTTGTCGTAGTAGGGGTAGAACGGCTCGTCGGGGAGGTGGGCGAGCACGCGCGCCCACGTCGACGGCAGCATGTACAGGCCGATGCCGATGCGGACGCGGTTCTCGAGCGGCCCGTGGAGCGGGGCCGGCGCGGTGATCCCGGCGACGATGCCGATGGGCTCCTGGATCGGCAGCCTCTCCTGGTTGGCGTGGAGGCGCGACGTGGCGCCCTGCACGCCGAACCACGCGCCGTCGGGGGCGAGCGCCAGCCCGGCCGGGTTGTAGTACGCGGCGGAGAAGTCGTCGACGCGCGCCGACACCGCGCCGGCCAGCGCGGCGGAGCGGGACCCCATCCCGAACACCTCCGCCGGGTTGGCGTGTGCGGTCCCGCACAGGCTGGCCACGAGCAAACCGGCGACTGCTCGCACGGGGGCGCATGTTAGCATCCATCCTCATGCGAAATTTCGTCTTGCTTGGCCTGGTATGCGTGTGGGCCTGCGGCGCGGGCGGGGGCACAACCTCGCCCGACGCCCCGCCCAACGGCAACACCTGCGTGCCGGGGAGCCCGTTCAACCTCGACGGGCGGATGGGCGTCGAGGGCACGCTCAACGTCCACATCAACGCGAGCGGCATCGTCGACACCGAGGCGACCGCCGACCTGCTGCTCCTCCTCGACGTGGACGAGACGGGCACCAACCTCGCCGTGCAGGCGACGCTGTGCGACCTGCAGATCCCGGCCGTCCCCGTCCTCGGGCAGCCCATGCCCATCCGGTTCGTCCTCGATCCGACGGTGCTCGACTCGGTCGGGCAGGTGACCGCCATGGGCACGCTCGGCGGCACGACCACCTGCTCGACGCTCACGTCGCAGCCGGTGACGCTCCTCATCGGCGCGAAGCTGTCCCCGATCACGGCGCCGCTCATAGCCGCCGACAGCCAGGGGAACTTCGCCAAGTGCACGCCCGAGCCGTGCGCCCAGGCGCTCACCACCAACTGCGCGTGCGACCAGGAGGGCGACGGCCACCCGGGAGTGAGCCTGTCCGCGCAGAACGTGCCGCTCGTCCCCCTCACCCAGATCTACGTCGACGTGCGCACCACCTTCTCGCTGTCGGGGCAGGTGTACTCGTCGGACAGCGTCAAGGGCGAGATCGCCGACACGCTCGAGGTCGGCATCCTCGGCTGCTCCAAGTCCACCGGCCCGTGCACCAACGGCGACGTGAACCTGGTCCAGACGCTCAACCCGACCATCACCCAGAGCAGGATCGAGCCGTCGACGTTCCGCGCGGTGCGGGTGAGCTCGACGCTCACCTGCGCCCAGCTGCGCGCGATGCGGGATACGCTGTTCCCGCGGTGATCTGATACCCTTGGGGGATGCCTGACGCCGTCATCGTCTCCGCCGTCCGCACCGCCATCGGCAAGAAGAACGGCGCGCTGTCCAAGACGCGCGCCGACGAGCTCCTCGCCCATGTCCTCAAGGCCGCGGTCGCGCGCGCCGACCTCGATCCGGCGCTCGTCGACGACGTCATCGCCGGCTGCGTGACGCAGGTCGGCGAGCAGGGGTTCAACGTCGCGCGCGTCGCCGCGCTGTGCGCCGGGTTCCCCGTCGAGGTGACGGGCACCACGGTGAACCGCCAGTGCGGCTCGTCGCAGCAGGCGTTCCATTTCGCCGTGCAGGCGGTGCAGTCGGGCGCGATGGACGTCGTGCTCGCCGCCGGCGTGGAGGCGATGTCGCGCGTGCCCATGGGCTCCGACGGGATGGTCCAGCCGTCGCCGTGGTTCCCCGCCTCGCCGATGTACGGCTACAAGTTCGTGATGCAGCATGAATCGGCGGAGATGGTGGCGGAGAAGTGGGGGATCAGCCGCCGCCAGTGCGAGGAGCTCGCGCTGGCGTCCCACCAGCGCGCGGCTGCGGCGATCGAGAAGGGCCGGTTCAAGGACGAGATCCTGCCGCTCGGGGGCTTCGCCGTCGACGAGGGCGTCCGCGCCAACTCGACGCTGGAGAAGCTCGCGACGCTCGCGCCGGTGGTCAAGCCGGACGGCGTGGTCACCGCGGGGACGTCGTCGCAGATCTCCGACGGCGCCGCCGCGGTGCTGGTCATGTCGGCCGAGCGCGCGGCCGCACTGGGCAAGCGGCCGCGCGCGCGCGTCAAGGCGATGGCGGTCGCCGGCGTGGACCCCGTCATGATGCTCCACGGGCCCATCCCCGCGACCCGCAAGGTGCTCGCCCGCGCCGGGCTGGCGCTCGGGGACATCGGCCTGTTCGAGGTCAACGAGGCGTTCGCCAGCGTGCCGCTCGCCTGGGCCAAGGAGCTGGGCGCTCCGCTCGATCGGACCAACGTGAACGGCGGGGCGTGCGCGCTGGGTCACCCCCTCGGCGCGTCGGGCTGCCGGCTGCTCACCACGCTGCTCCACGAGATGGAAAAGCGCGACGTGCGCTACGGGCTGTCCACCATGTGCATCGGCTTCGGGCAGGGGACCGCGACGGTTCTCGACCGTCAGGTCTGACAACCATGGCGGCGAGGGCGGGCCTGCTCGTCGCGTGCGCGGTCGCAGCGTGCGCCGCGCCGCCCGCGGAATCGGCGTCGGCCGTGGCCCTCGCGCCGCTCCTCGCGTCGCGGCGCCGGGCGGCGCTCGCCATCCTGGTCGCGGCGGGCGCGGCGCACG
>DATFWE010000339.1:0-8714 GCA_035259575.1 Haliangiales bacterium | reverse complement strand
CCCCGCCGTACGCATCACCTTGATGCGGTCTTCATACTCGGGCACGAGCTCGTACGCCGGCATGGTGAAATTGCGGAAGACATGGGCAAGGTCCGCCTTGGTGCCCACCGGGTCCTCCTCCAGGCAGCACAGCGAGACCTTCTCGTAGAACCGGGCGTGCGCGATCTCGTCCTTCTCGATGTACGAGTAAATGGTGGCCAGGAGCTCGTCCCCCCGATCCGCGGCGAGGCGCTTCTGCTTGTCGTAGATGACGAACGTCGTCATCTCCTGGAGCGCGCCGTACAGCGTCATCTGGCGGCAGGTCGTGAACGGTTTCTGCCAGCGCTTGGCCATGATGCGCTGCTCGAAATCGATCAGCTGATCGAACGTTCGCTGGCCCGTCCGGCTGAGGTATTCGCGCAGCACCAGTGAATGCTTGGATTCCTCGTAGCCCCAATTCGCTTGAAACCAGGCCTGGCCGAACGTGTCGCGGACGACATTGATGCCCTGCGCCACGTAATCGGGCAGGTACATCTCAACTCCGCAGAATGTTTCGGCACATAGCGCCAGGTCGACGTCCCGGGGGCAGGATTCCGCCTTCTCCCACGGAATATCGGTGAATACATTCCAGCGGCGCGTCCGCTCGGATTTCTCGAAGAACGTCATGTACTCGCGGTAGATGGCCTCCGCGAGGCGCTTCGAGGCGGCCATCAGGCGGCCCGCCGCGCTTTCTGGATCAAGGCCCCGAGGTCCCGCATCGTCTGGATGCGGCTCAGGTCCTCGTCGTCGAAGCGGATGCTGAGGCGTTGCTCCACGTGGGAGACGACCTCCAGCACCAGCACCGAGTCGAGCGCCAGGTCGGCCAGGGGCGTGTCCAGGGTGAGGTTGTCGAGCTTGCGCCCGGAGACCTCCAGGGCGGCTTCCTGGAACAGCTTGATCACATCCACGTCTTGCTCACTCATGGTCGCGTCTCCTAGCTGTCAATTCGGCGCAACGAATACTGCGCGAGCGATTGGTAATGCATCTCGAACCCGCGGACGCAGGTCGACAGGTACCGGTCGTAGTCGGCGTAAAGCTTCGCGCCCCACTTTTCCTTGATGACCTTCTCGTGGTCGCGGAGGCGCTGGCGCCAGTGCTCGGTGGTCCGCTTGTAGTGCAGGCGCCGGGTCTTGACCTCGAGCACCTCCCAGTACGGATTCACCGCGGCGATGATCTCCTCCAGGCGCGGGACGATGCCGCCGGGGAAGATCTCGTACGTCACCCAGCCGAGGTCCTTGAGGTCCTGCGGGATCCGCGGCACGCGGTTGCGCAGGATCGTCTGCAGCCCGAAGTACGCGCCGGGCTTCGCCCACTCGTGGGCCAGGCGGAAGTAGTTGCGGTACATCTCGATCGACTTGCCCGCGCGCGCCTCGGCGGGGCTGCAGATGTGCTCCATCATGCAGATGGAGATGATCGCGTCGAACTTGATCTGCGGCTTGTAGTCGAGATACGAGGCCACGTCGACGGTGACGTTGGGGATCTCGCGGCGCCGGATCTCCGCGCCCTGCGCCGGCGACAGCGTGATGCCGTGCGCCGCCTTGACCTTGCGGGCGAGCGCCAGGTACTCGAGGTTCGCGCCCCAGCCGCAGCCGATGTCGAGGACCGTCGACTCCTTGCCGACGTGCGCCGCCTCGGACAGCCAGGCCAGCTTCTTGAGCTGCGCCTCCTCCAGGCTGTCGGTGCCCTCGAACAGGGCGCAGGTGTAATTCATTCGCTCGTCGAGCCACAGCCGGAAGAACTCGTTGTCGACGTCGTAGGAGACCTGGATGTCGGCCTGATTCGATCCCATGCGTATCTACTCCGCGCGCTTCCGGTTGGCGATCATCGTCATCGGCCACCATGGCCAGATCCGGCTGGCCCGATGGCTCACGCGGCTGGCCAGGCTCATCACCAGGTGCCGCGCGATGGACAGCCGCTCGCCCGTCGAGCCGAGGGTGCGCACGCCCTCGGTCCCCAACGTCTCCTTGAGGTACTGCTCGCGGGTCTTGCGCCGCTGGAGCTTCCCCGACGTGGTCTTGGGGAGCTGGCCGACGCCGAGGAGGACGACGTCGCGCGGCACGAGGGACAGCGTGCCGTTGAGGTGGCTCTTCACCCGCTGGCCCAGCGCCAGGCGCATGGCCGGATCGGCCTCGGTCGTCTCGGCGACGACGACGACCTCCTCGCTGCCCTCGCCGGGCACGGAGAACGCGACCACGTTCCCCTTGCGGATCCCGTCCACCTCCTCGACCTGCCACTCGATCCCCTGCGGGTAGTAATTGCGCCCGTGGACGATGAGGATGTCCTTGCGCCGGCCGGAGATGTAGATCTCGCCGTCGGCGAGGTAGCCGAGGTCGCCCGTGCACAGCCACCCGTCGGGGAGGAACGCCTTGCGCGTGGCCTCGAGGTTCTCGTAGTAGCCGGCGGCGACGCTCGGGCCGCGGTAGCGGATCTCGCCGATGCGGCGCTCGGGCAGGCGGCGCCCGTCTTCGTCGAAGACGCCGATCTCGTGCCCGGGGAAGGCCGCGCCGCACGACACCAGGCCCAGCGCGTGCGCGCCGTTCCGCGCCGGGACGGCGCGCTGGTGCTCGTGGCACAGGTCGGCGTCGATGACGTCGACCTTGATGCGGTCGTCGAGGCCGACGAACGTCATCGCCAGCGTGGCCTCGGCCATGCCGTAGCAGGGGAGCATCGCCTCGGGGCGCATGCCGGCGCGGCCGAACTTGTCGACGAACGCCTGCATGGTCCCGGCGTGGATCGGCTCGGCGCCGCAGCCGACGACGCGCAGGCAGGACAGGTCCCAGCGGGCCAGGTCCTTGTCGCCGGTGCGCTTGGTGACGCGCGCGAACGCGAAGTTGGGGGCGAACGTGAGCGTGCCGCGGTGGCGCGAGATCACGTCCATCCACAGCGTGGGACGGCGCACGAACTCCATCGTCGGGATGAACACGATGGGGATGCGGATGATGAGCGGCGCCAGGACGAAGCCGATGAGCCCCATGTCGTGGTAGAGCGGCAGCCACGACACGCCGATGTCCTTGCCGCGCTCGGCCTGGAGCCCGTCGAGGATGATCGCCTTCACGTTGGCGACCAGGCTCTCGTGCGTGACCACGACGCCCTTCGGCTCGGCGGTCGAGCCGGAGGTGAACTGCAGGAACAGCGTGTCGTAGGGCGAGATCTTCGGCGGCGGCGCGGCCGACTCGGGGAGCGTGGCGAGCGTGTCGACGGTGAGGATGTCGCGCAGCGACGGCACGCGCGGCATCACCGACCACAGGACCTTCTCGACCTGCTTGGTGGTGACGAGCAGGTCGGCGTGCGCGGCGTTGAGGATCCGCACCGTCGTATCGATATAGGCGTCGAGCTTACCCAGCGCGAGCGGCGGATAGAGCGGCACCGGGACGATCCCGGCGGAGACCGCGCCGAGGAACGTGAGCACGAACTCGTCGGCGTCGGGGATGATCAGGGCGACGCGGTCCCCCTTGCGCAGCCCGGTGCCGAGGAGCTGGCGGCCGCGCGCGCGCAGGTCGCGATCGAGGGTGGCGTAGCCGATGGTGCGCTCGGTGCCGTCGGGCTTCACATAGGTGTGTCCGATGGCATCCCCGTCGGCGCCCAGCCGATCGAGGATGTCCATGAACGTGCGCCATTGCGTCATCGTTGAACCGCCTTCTCGCTACGGCTCGGCGCTCCAAGTCGCTCGGCTGCGCCTCGCTCCGGGGTCGCGCCCCTCCTCGCCTCCGCTCGAAGGCTCATGCCGAGATTCTCCCGCTCTCCTTGAGCCAGGACAGCGTGGGCCCGAGCGTGTCGCGCGCGGAGCGGAAGGCGACCCCCAGCTCCTTCTGCGCCTTGGACGAATCCATGAACCAGAACTTGGTCGCGTAGGGAACCACGTGCGTGTTGAACGGCATGGGGATGTGCAACGTCTGCGCGACGGAGGCGAGGCCGCGCAGGACAGGGTTCGGAACCGTCACGATTTTCTTCTTCTGGCCGAGGATCTCGAGCGTGAGCTCGGCCAGCTGTTTGACCGTTAGATTCTCGCCGCCGAGGATGTAGCGCTCCCCCGGCCTGCCTTTTTCCATGGCCCGGACGACGGCTTTGGCAACGTCCTCGACATAGACCACGGACGTCCCGCCCGTGCACACCAGGACCGGCTTGGACTTGGCGAAGTCGAGGAGGTTGCAGGCGGTGATGAGATCGGTGTCGTTGGGGCCGTAGACCTCGGCCGGGTTCACGATGACGACCGGGATCTTCTGCCCTTTCCACGCGTCGAGGCACAGCTTCTCGGCGGCGCGCTTGGCGCGCGAGTAGCTGAGCTTGCGATCGGCCAGCGTCCACTCCGCCGACTCATCGAACGTTTTCGGCTCGGTGGACCCGTTGACCGCCAGGACGGACGAGACGAACACGACGCGGGCCTTCGTCTCCTTGGCGGCGTCGAGGATGTTCTGCGTACCCCCGATGACGACCTCGGTCATGAGCGGGGAATCGATGTCGTTCCAGTTGGAAAGGCTCGCCAGGTGCAGGATGGCGTCGCAGCCCGCGGCTCCGGCGCGTACCGCCGCGGCGTCGCGGACGTCGCCTTCCACGCGCTCGTAGGCGACGCCGTCGATCCTCTGGGTCTTGCTCGTCTTGCGGAGCAAGCAGCGGACCTGGTGTTTCTCTTCGACGAGCCGGCGTATGACGTACGACCCAATGAAGCCGGCACCCCCCGTGACGAATACCCTCATTCCTGACCGCTCCGCGTCATATTGAGGGCTTTACCTATCACACCTCCCCCGGAAAAGCGTGTAATTTATTGGTCTTACCACACGTCGTTGGTAAGACCAATTGCGTCACCCACATGTGGTCAGACCAATGATTTGAAAATGGAAACCGAAATGGTTGGATGGTCGGAGGACCGACCCTGAAAAGTCCGCGCGTTAGCCCAATCAGGCAATCGAGAACGCGGCGAGGACGCGCTGATCGTAATGCTCGAGGTAACGGGACATCGCCTTGCACGCGGTGTCGGCGTCGTTCTTCTCGAGCGCGGCGAAGACCACCTCGTACGTGGTCACGTAATCGTCGGGCACCATGCTCGGGCTCCCCATCATGGTGCGGCCGAACTCAAGGTAGGTGCCGGCGAGGCTGTTGAGCATCCACAGCGCGGGGAGGAACTCGGCCGCCTCGGTGATCGAGCGCACGAGCTCGAAGTCCTCGTGGAGGAAGCCCGCGGTGTCCTGGCGCGCGGCCCACGCGCGGGCGAGCGCGGCGCGCGCGGCGCCGAGTGAGCCCGCCGGGATGCGCGGCGCCACCATGCGCAGCACGTTCACGTAGAGGAGGCGCCGCGTCTCGAGCAGATCCTTGAGCAGGCGGACGATCGTCTCCACGCCCCTGATGGGGGCGCCGAAGCGCATGTATGCGGGGAGCACGTCGAACGTCCACTCGCGCGGCTCGCGCACGACGACGCCCGAGCTGCGCCGCGCCTCGATCATCCCCCACTCGCCGAGCCGGCGCAGCGCCTCGCGCAGCGTCGGACGGCTCGCGCCGAGGGCGCGTGCCAGGTCCCGCTCCGCCGGAAGGCGCGTCCCGGGCAGGTACCGTCCCGCGACGATGTCGCACACAAGCTTGTCGAAGACGCTCGAAGACAGGGGTTGAGGGGTTTCCACCAGCGCCGCCATTTCGGGGACATCATGGGGGGTTCGCGTCCCGCAAGCAAGCCCCATGGCATGATGGGGCGTGCTCGCGCGGTACCGAGAGCTCTGCGCCAAGGTGGACGCGTTCTTCGGCCGGGCGCTCGCCCGTCACGCGGCGGACATGCGCTGTCGCCCGGGCTGCTTCGCCTGCTGCCTGACCGAGCCGACGGTGACGGGGGTCGAGGCGGCATACGTGCGCGCGACGATCCCGGCGGAGGTGCGCGCCGGCCTCGCGGCACGGCCGCGCCGGCCGGGGCGGTGCGTCGCGCTCGAGGACGACGGGCGCTGCGCCATCTACGCCGCGCGCCCGATCGTGTGCCGCTCGCACGGGCTGGCGATCCGCATGGGCCCGGACGTCCTCGCCTGCCACCTCAACTTCAAGGCGCGGGGTCCGGCAGCGGCGGACGCCGACTGCATCCTCGACCAGACGACGCTGTCGACGCTGCTCGCGGCGGTCGACGCCGAGCACGCCGCGACGACCGGGCGCGGCGCGGGCGAGCGCATCGACCTGCGCGATGCGTTGGGTGAGCCGATCACGTAGCGAAGTGGTTCCACAGATCCGCGAGCGCCTTGACGCGGCCCGGTCCGCCGCGGTCGGCGATCTCGGACGGCTTGACGCGGTTGGGGACGACGCGGCCGACCCGCGGGCCGCGGCCGGCGCGCGGGTCGGACCCCCAGGCGGGGCGCTGGGCCACTGCCTCCTCGAGCTCCTCGCGCAGCTCCTCGCGGCCCGCGCGCATCTCCTTCTCCGTGTCGGACGCGCCCTCGTGCTGCATGAACTCGCGCGCCGACGCGATGAGCGGGCGCTGGCCCGGCGTCTTGCCGACCATCTTCACGGCGACGTCGTGCATGTCGACGCCCTCGTCGGCGAAGTGCTTCACCGCCTGGTGGAGCATCGGGTTGTCGGGCCGGTAGTGGCCGCTCTGGTCGCTCACCTGCTGCAGCTTGCCTTTCGCGGCGGAGATCTCGCCCGCGGCGGCGGCGCGCCCGCCGGCGATGAGGCTGGAGTGGTTCACGAGCTCGAGCGCGTGGGGGACGGCGACGCCCGGGTCGTCGGTGCCGCCGTCGAGGCGCGTCTCGCGGTGCGCCGCCCACGGATCGACCGCGCGCATCCCGTCGTCCTCGCCCATGGCGTAGATGTGCTTGCCGCGGCCCTCGCTGTTGTACGTGCCGATGCCGGTCGCCGCGGTGGTGTCGACGGGCGCGCCGGTGCCGTCGACGAGCAGGCCGTTCTCGCCGTGGACGGTCGCCGCGTTCTGCTCCGCGTCGCCGAAGTAGCGCGTCTTGATCTCGGTGAAGCGCGCGCGGGCGGCGCCCCGGGGCAGCGGCCCGACGAAATCGGCGCCGTACTTGGCGCGGTGGTTCCACCCGGCCGCGGCGCCGCGGATGTTGCTCGCGTCGACCGTCTCGTTCGCGTAGGTCTCGGGGAGCGCGCGCGTCGCCTTGCCGCCGAACATGTCGTGGATGGCGTTGAGCGTGCCGTCGTCGACCTTGCCGATGCCGGCGCGCTTGTTCGCGAGCTTGCGGTCGCGGGCGCCGGCGGCGCTTTCCCTCCGCGACGCGATCTCCGCGTCCGTCACGTAGCCGGTGGCGGGGGGCTGATCGTGGAGGGGCTCGGCGGGAAGCGTGGCGTATGGGGTCTCCACGTTCTCGAGCGGATTACGATAGAGCGTCGTTTTCTGCCCCCCGGCGGGATGGAAGGGAAGGTCCGCGTACTCCGGCATGCGCCCCGGTTGTGCAGCCGCCATGCCGAGATTTTGTCCAGTAATTACGGCTAGTTGAACGGCGGCCGATCCGGCGATTGCGATCGCGTTCGTGCGATCGCGTTACACCGGCGGCGGATTCCGCGCGCCGAAGATCTCCCGCTGGTGCCAGTATGGATAGATGGGCGGGCGCGCGCTGACCTCATCGAGCCGCCTCACCTGGTCATCGGACAGCCGGAGGTCGACGGCGGCCACGTTGGCGCGGAGCTGGGCCTCGTCGCGCGCGCCCATCACGACGGTTGCGACTGTGGGGCGCCGCAACACCCAGCCGATCGCCACCTGCGCCACCGTGCGATCGACCTCGCCGGCGATCGCCTCCAGCACGTCGACGATGCGGTAGAGTTGCTCCTCGGGCGTATCCGGCCCGAACGTGCCGAGCGTCGCCACGCGGCTACCCTTGGGGGCGGGGCGGTTGCGCCCGACCTTGCCGGTCAGGATGCCACCGGCTAGCGCGCTCCATACCACGGTGCCGACGTGTTGGTCGAGCGCGAGCGGCATGAGCTCCCACTCGTAGTCGCGGCCGAGCAGGCTGTAGTACGCCTGGTGGGCGACGTAGCGGTGCCAGCCGTAGCGGTCGGATACGGCGAGCGACTTCATGAGGTGCCAGCCGGAGAAGTTGGAGCAGCCGATGTAGCGCACCTTGCCGGCGCGCACGACGTCGTCGAGCGTGCGCAACGTCTCCTCGACCGGCGTCATCGCGTCGAACCCGTGCATCTGCCACAGGTCGATGTAGTCGGTGCCGAGGCGGCGCAGGCTGCCCTCCAGCGTGGCGACGAGGTGGTGGCGGGACGACCCGACATCGTTCGGCCCCTCGCCGATGCGGAACGAGGCCTTGGTCGACAGGAGGAGCTTGTGGCGCCGGCCGGCGATGGCCTTGCCGAGGATCTCCTCGGCAAGCCCGTTCGAGTACGAGGCGGCGCTGTCGAACAGGTTGACCCCGTCGTCGAGCGCGATGTCGACTAGGCGCGTCGCCTCATCGACGCCGGTCGTGCCCCACGCGCGGAAGAATTCCGTGCCGCCGCCGAACGTGGCCGTGCCGAAGCTCAGGGCCGGGACGCGAAAGCCCGACCCTCCGAGGAAGCGGTGTTCCATGGGCGGGATCCTCCCACGGCCGGCATCCAAGGGCCATGCTCCCCGTGAAGCCTACTCTTGGGCCAGCGTGCGCCTGTTCTCCGGCACGTTCTCGAGGAACGAACTGCGATCGCCCGGGTCGCGGATGCGCGCCGCGCGGTCGTGGAGGCGCGCCCGCGCGGCGTCGATGGCGGCGTGGGCCTCGGCGGGCCGGCCCGCGGCG
>DATFWE010000338.1:0-15125 GCA_035259575.1 Haliangiales bacterium | reverse complement strand
GTCAAGGGGGACGTGAACATCAAGTTCGATCACGTCTACCAGCACAACCAGACGGACCTGGAGTTCGTGCTGGTGCGCGCCGCGCGCATCAACTACGAGGTCCTGTGCGACAACACCAAGCTCACGTTCCGCAAGCGCGACCCGTCGGTGGATTCGGGCATCGAGCTGGAATGGAAGCAGGAGCTGGAGCAATTCTCGGCGCGGCTGTCGACCGGCGCGCAGGTGTCGGAAGTGAACGTGCGCGCCTGGGACCCCGACAAGCACACCGAGATCGTCGGCAAGGCCACCGCGCCGGGGACGTCGCTCGGCTCGGAGGACGCGTGGGCGGCGGCGCAGAAGTTCGGCAAGGCGATGTGGTACGACGTCGACATCCCGGTGACGTCGGTGGAGGCCGCCAACGCGATCGCCAAGGCGAAGCTCGAGGAGCTGCGCATGGGCTTCATCACGGGCGAGGGCGTGGCGCGGGGCAACCCGAACCTCAAGGCCGGCATCACCATCAAGATCAAGACCGGCGACGCGAGGTTCGACGGCAAGTACTATGTGACCGGCGTGTCCCACACCTATTCCCACAGCTCGAAGGGGTCGAAGGGCGGGTTCAAAACCAGCATCGAGGTCGCCCGCAACGGCGACAAGTAAGCCCCAGTCCTGTAGAGGAGGGTTCGTCGTGAGCCTGTTCAGTCTGCCTTCGGAGAAGCTGGTCGAGCGCGAGGTCCGCAACAAGATCTTCGGCGTCACCGTCGGCATCGTGACCGACAACCAGGACCCCTTGGGGCACTACCGCATCAAGGTTCGCTTCCCCTGGCTGCCCAACGGCGGGCAGAGCGGCGCCGAGCAGAGCGACTGGTGCCGCATCGCGACGTTCGGCGCGGGCAAGGACCGCGGCATGTTCTGTCTGCCCGAGGTCGACGATGAGGTGCTCGTGGCGTTCGAGCACGGCGACATCGGCCGCCCCTACGTCATCGGCTCGCTGTGGAACGCGACCTCGACGACGCATCGCGCGAACAAGAAGGACGACGACCGCCAGGGCAAGAACGACGTCCGCTCGTTCAAGTCGCGCTCGGGCCACATCCTCGAGCTCGACGACAAGGCGGGCAACGAGAAGGTCCTGCTCCAGACCAAGGCGGGGGCCATGCTGGAGATGGACGTCAAGGCCAACACGGTGAAGGTCTTCGACGAGAAGGGCAACAATTACCTCACGCTCGACACGACCGCCAAGAAGATCACCCTCGAGACCAAGACGGGCGACATGCTCCTCAAGGCCAAGGGAACGGTCCGCATCGAGGCGAAGGAGATCCAGACCGAGTCGCAGCAGGCCACGAGCATCAAGGGCGGCACCAACGTCGACATCAAGGCCGGGTCGAACTTCACGCTCAAGGCGAGCGGCACCGGCGACATCACCGCGGGCGGGACCCTGACGATCAAGGGGTCGACGGTCAACATCAACTAGCGGGACCGAGCCGAAGGCTCGGGAACCCCGCTAGGCTTTTCTTCCCCGACGCGGTCCAGGAACCCGCGCAGGAGCCCGCGGAAGCGCGCCGGCTGCTCGAGCGGCAGGAGCGGTCCGCATTCGGGCAGCACGGCGAGCTCGGCGCGCGCGCACAGGCGCAGGATGCGCGTCGCGTCCTCGTACCCCGACCAGAAGTCGTCGCGGCCGCACGCGACGACCAGGGGGCGGTCGAAGCCCGCCGCCGCGGCCGCCCACGGCCCGGAGAAGCCGTAGCGCGCGCGCACCGACTGAACGAAGCCGCGGTCGGCGGCGAGGTAGGCGGGATGGACGACGCGACGGTAGACCGCGAGCGCGGCCTTGGTCTGGACCACCGCGGCGCCGTAGAACATGTCGCGCTCGCCGTCGTCGGCGAACGCCAGATCGGGCTCGGTGGCGACGACGCGCTGGGGCGGCAGCCGCCGCAGCGGCAAGTCGGGCTCCACGACCGGACAGACGAGAAACGCGCCCGCCACCGCGGACAGCTCGCGCAGGAGCCCCAGCGCGAGGTACCCGCCGTACGCGTGGCCGACGAGCGCGGCGCCGGGCGCGTGCTCGCGCGCGAACGCGGCCAGCACGGCCAGGAGCGCATCGGCGGAGCCGGGGCCGGCGCCCTTCGGGGACCGGCCGTGGCCGGGCAGATCGAGGTAGATTCGCCGCCAGCCCGGGGCCTCGGCGAACGCCGGCTCGCAGGCCTCGGCGAGCATCGCGCGGTCCCCGGCCAGGCCGTGGACGAGCAGCAGCGGGCGGCCGTCCCCCCGGATCTCGTAGTCCATGCTCAGGCCGTGCGCCGCGAAGAGCATGAGGCGAGCCTAACGCAAAACCAAGCCGGCGAGCGGAGGCGAGGAGATGCGCGACCCTGGAGCAGGGCGCAGCCCGCGCGACTTGGAGCGCCCGAGCCGACGCGAGCCGGCGTCCGAAAAAGAGTAACATATGTGCCCATGGACGACGAGCTGCGCGCACTCCTCGATCGCCAGAAGCGCATGGCCGAGATGGCCGAGCGTCTCACCAAGGCCCCGGACATCGAGACGCTCCTCCAGTGGGTGGCCCAGCTCGAGGCCGAGGCCAAGGAGCTGGAGAAGCGCGCCGTGGCCTGGGGCAAGAAGATGGAGGCGCAGTATCCGCCCCGGAAGGGCATGCACGGCTTCGTCGAGGTCGTGCTCACGCCCGACCAGCGGGCCGCGATCAAGCGGGAGACGGGCATCGTGCTGGAGAGCGTGCGCATCGACGACCCGTCGGGCGCGATCAACTACGCGATGATGAGCGCGTCGCCGCCGGACATCACGCCCATCGCGATGGAGCAGGCGCGCGCCCAGGCCTACCGCGAGAAGGCGAGGCAGGAGGCCAAGAAGTCCGTCGACGCGCAGCTCGCGGGGCTCGAGAGTCAGAGCCCGGAGATGGCGGAGAACGTGAAGAATTTGAAGAGCGACCCGCGTTTTCAGGAGCTCATGCGCTTCGGGGACAAGAAGTAGCTCAGCTAGGCGATCGCGTGGCCGGGCGTGGCGAGGTTGTCGCCGGCGACGACCGGGCCGACGGGGACGTAGGGCGGGGCGAACGTGGGAATCTGCCCCTTGCCCATGACGAGCATCACCTGCTGCTGCGGCATCCACATGGCGAACGCCAGCGACGCCGCGGTGGCGATGCCAAGGAATGCGGCCTCGTGCTGCTTGTCCTTGTCCTTCTGCTTCATGCCGCCGTCGTAGGCGTTGATCATCTCCTGCTGCAGCTGCATCGGACCCATGAGCGCGGCGACCATGCCCGAGACGTAGGCGATGATCGGCATCGGGATGCACGGCATCGGCGGCGCCATCGGTCCGGGAAACGCCGCGAACGCGGGGTAGAGCGGAAGGCCCGGGCACGTCACCATCTGCTGCCAGTTCTTCAGGCACTTGGCGGTGCCGGCGGCGACGGCGTCGCACAGCTTCTTGGCGCCGTCCTTGGGCTGGAACTGCGCGAAGGTGGGGGCGTTCTTGATGAAGCTCTCGATGTCGGGGCCGTCGAGGCACCCGGGCGGGCCCATGACGCTGGGGCCGTTGATGATGAAGTTCTGGAACTTGGCCTGCATCTTCCACTGGATCAGGCCGTAGGCGATAGCGTCGCACGCGGCGTCCATGAAGTCGCGCCAGGCCTGCCCGACCTTGGCCTTGGAGTCCATGTGGTGCATGTTCTGCGGATTCGCGGGGATGAACAGCGGGATGCCGGCGTCGATCGACGGGATCTTCGTGTCGAAGCCGAGCATGCGCGCATACTGCGGGGCCGCGTCGCCGGCGGGCTGCTGCCACTCCGACGTCGGCATCTTCAAGCCCTTGCTCATGAACATGACGTGGGCCAGTGGCTTAATCATCGTGAGGGGGGGCATGGGTTCCTCACGCATAGTACCACCTGGAGGGGCGCTCACATTCCCTGGCGGATGGGTATACTCGGGGAGTGAAGATCCAGCTTCGGAACCACGAGAACATCCTTCACCCCCAACCCTACGTGGCGGAAGAAAAACCCCCGCTGGTCGTCACGACGATGCGGGTGTTCTATTCCGGCGGCGCCAAGAAGCAGGAGCTGGACGCTTCGAAGATCACCTACAGCGGCAAGGGGGTGAACAAGCAGTTTCTCGCGCTCATGCTGGTGTTCGGTGTCGTGGCGGCGCCGTTCCTCATCATCGGCGGGTACCTGGGCTACGTCTACAAGGACGACACGAAGTACCCCAAGGGGCCGCCTCCCGAGGTGAAGGGGCAGCCCAAGAAGCCGGTGACGCAGAAGCAGCTCGACGAGTTCGCCGACAACAAGCTGAAGTTCATCCTCGGGCTGACGCTCCTCGGGTTCGGCGCGATCATGGGCGGCGGCGCCTACCTCCTCTACAAGCGGCGGCTCATCGTGGTCATCGGCGGGCAGGGCCGCGCGCTCCGCATCCGCGTGAAGTCCAAGATGGAGCAGGACAAGGTGCTCACGATGGTCGGCGCGGCGGTGACGTCGGCCAAGGCGATGGCGCCCCAGCCGATGCCGGTCATGAAGCCGCCGGCGCCCGCGCCGAAGAAATAGGCCCCGGGCCTCAGGCCTTGCGCGCCCGCAGCCAGTGGGTGCGGTAGACCACGGCGCTGCGCGCGTCACGGCGCAGCGTCCACGACAGCTCGTCCTCGTCCTCGACGGTGAAGCCGGCGGCGACGAGGCGCGCGCGCACGGCCGCGGCGGGGTCCGCGCCGCCGATGCGGTGCGCTTCGCCCACGTGCGAGGACTGCCACGCGTAGGGCGACGCGAAGATCACCTCGCCCCCGGGCGAGCACAGCGTGACCGCCACGTCCATGAGCCGGCCCGGGTCGTGCACGGCGTCGAGGAGGTTCAGCGCCGCGACGCGGTCGAACGACTCGGGCGCGAGCGGCGGATCCAGCGCGTCTGCGCACAACCAGTCGACGGGCGCCGCGACGCCGACCGCGGTCGCGGGCGCGTAGTGGCGGCCGGCGACGCGGCGGAGGTAGGGCACGCGCTCCCCCGCGGCCAATCGCCGCGCGCGCCGCAGCGACGACAGCGACCGGTCCATCCCGACGCAGACCTCGGCCCCGGCCGCGAGCTCGACGGTGCCCCGCCCCACGCCGGCGCCGAGCTCGATGGCGCGCGCCACCCGCTCGCCGGCGAGCGCCCGCAGCTTGCCCACGAGCGGCCCGAGCCCCGCCGACTCGGCCGGTCCGTCGGGCCGCGGCTCGGCGCGGTCGCCCCAGTGCGCGTCGAGGTACGTCGACAGGTTCTCCGCCGTGCGGGCGAACGGCGACTCGTCCGGCCCCGCCAGCGCCAGCAGCGCGGCCGCATCGAGGTCCATGTCGCGCTCGGCCAGGCCCCAGCCGTCGCGCGCGACGTAGTCGGCGAGGTCCGCGTACAGGACCGGGATCCCGTCGACGATCGGGTCGCGGCGGCCGCAGCGCGCGCACGCGAGCGTCGCCCCCTCCCACGCCAGCGAGTGCAGATCCCAGAAGTCGCCCTCCCGGCGGCGGCAGCCGAGGCAGATGAGGGGCAGGAGCGCGGCGGTTTCGGGTCTCACCTGCAGCAAGGTAACACGAGGGCGAGCGGAGGCGCGGTGGACGCGACTTCGAGCGAGGCGCAGCCGAGCGAGTGGGAGCGCCGCGCCGACGCGAGCCCGAGGGAATACAATGAAGACGATGTGGCTCGACGAGCTGGCCGGACCCGCCGAGGAGATCGCCCGCGCGCGCGCCACGTTCCCGCCGGGCCTGCGCGTCCCGCGGGCGTTCGGCGACTTCCTCGCCGCGGCGCTGGCGCTCGAGGAGCGCGAGGGGACGCCGCGCGCGGCGCACCTCCGCCGCCATTACTTCGAGGTGATGCCCAAGATGCGCGCCGAGCAGCTCGCGCGCGACGTCGAGCCGTCGGCCACGCTCATGCACGCGCCGCTCGAGTGGGACCGCCTGCTGCGGTTCGCCGGCGCGCTCGACCGCCTGTTCGCGCTCCTCGGCGACGCGGGGGTCCCGGCATTCCCCATATTCGGCGACGAGACCGCCGCCGCGTTCCGCGCCCGCTCGCCCACGCTCGCCGCCATGTACGAGCGGAGCTACTACGGCGCGTTCATGCCGATGATCTACGGCTACCCCGCGGACCTCCGCTTCTTCGCCTCGCGCATCGACGCGCTGGGGCGCATGGAGGTCATCGACCGCTACCTCGCCGCGCCGCTCGTCCACGAGCTCGCGCACCTCCACCCCGACCGCGAGTGCCCGCTCCCCCTCTACCTCGACGAGTGCGTCGCCGGGTACCTGTCGGTGCGTGTCCTCCCCAGCTTCGCGTTTCCCCCCGCCGGCGAGGACATCGGCCTGTTCTGCACGCCGTGGTTCGCGCAGGTCGGGCAGGCGCTGGTGCGCGCGCTCGGGCTCGACCGCACCCTCCGCTGCCACGCGGCGCTCGAGCCCTGGCCCGACGAGATCTGGCGCCCGGCGGCGGCGCTCGGCTGGACGGACTACCTCGAGCGCCGCCAGCCGCATTTTCTCGGCGACAATTTCCGCCCCGATCCGTGGCTGGCGCTGTTCGACGAGGTCACGCCGCCCGGCGAGACGCCGATGGATCGCGAGATCGTCGAGGACGCCCTGCGCGCCATGTGCGTCGACAACCACCTCGTGGGCGCGACGTTCCGCGTCGTGTCGCGCCCGCCGCCGGCGCCGATCGAGATCGACCTGGCGACCCGGCGCGTGTCGACCGCGCCGGGCGCGTACGATCCAGTGCGCCTCTCCTACCCGTTTCCCGCCGCCACGGCGCGCCGCCTGATCGGTCAAGGAATCCGTGGATATACGTTGAAGCTCGCCGACCTCGACGCAATTTCCGCCCTCGCCGACGTACTCTATGCAGGCGGCGGCGCCGTGCAGACGTCCGCCTACCAGGTCGCCCCATGGCCCGCGTCTTCCTCCTGAACCCGCCGTCGCCCGAGCCGGTGAAGACGCCGCTCCTGGCGTTCTGCCACCTCGCGTCGTCGCTGCGCGCGGGCGGGCACGACGTCGCCCTGCTCGACGCGTCGACGCTCCACGCGCCGCGCGACCCGGAGGCGATCGAGGAGCGCATCGTCGCCTTCGCCCCCGACGTCGTCGGCCTGCACCTGAAGACGCTCCACGTGCAGCCGGCCTACGCCCTCGCCGCGCGCCTCGCCGCGCGCTGGCCGCTCGTCGCCGGCGGCCCGCACGCCACCATCCGCCCCGACGAGCCGTTCCGCCACGGCTTCCGCTTCGTCGTCCGCGGCGAGGGCGAGCCGACGCTCGTCGAGCTCGCCGACGCGCTCGACGGCAGGCGCCCGCTCGACGGCATCCTCGGCCTCAGCTTCCGCGGCCCGCTCGGCCCGCGCCACAACGCGGCGCGCGATTTCCTGCGCGACCTCGACGCGCTCGCGGCGCCCATGGCCGCGCTCGACCTCTTCGACCCCGCGTGGTACGGCGCCGCCGCGCCGATCCCGCCGGCCGGGCTCCTGTCGAGCCGCGGCTGCCCGGCCGCGTGCACGTTCTGCGCGAACAACGTGACCGGGCGCCGCTTCCGCTACCGCAGCCCCGGCGCCGTCGTCGCCGAGATCGAAGACCTGCAGGACCGCTACGATCTGCGCGCGTTCAGCTTCTTCGACGACTCGTTCGCCGTCGGGCACCGGCGCGTCGACGAGCTGTGCGCGGCGCTGCGCCGCCTGCGCCGCCCGGTCCACTGGACGTGCACCGCGCACCCCGCGCACCTCGATCCGCCGACGCTGCGCGCGATGAAGGCCGCGGGCTGCGGCGGCGTCGACATCGGCATGGAGTCGGGGGACCCCGGCATGCTCCTCCGCATCGGCAAGGGCGTCACCGTCGGGCGGGTGGTCGACGTCCTCCGCTGGTGCCGCGACGTGGGCCTGCACACCGTCGTCAACCTCATGTTCGGCTGGCCCGACGAGACCGACGCCGAGCTCGACGCGACGATCGCGTTCATGGAGCGCGCGGCGCCGCTCGCCGGCGGCTTCAACGCGCGCGGCGTCCTCGTGCCGTACCCGGGCACCGCCATCTACGACGAGCACCACGAGCGCTTCGGCTTCACCGACTGGTGGGTTGCGGAAGCGCCGATCGTCTACCCGGCGTTCCCCGTCGAGTGGTCGGCGGCGGAGGTCCTCCGCTGCTACGCGGACGACCCGGCGCTCGAGCGGAACTTCTTCCGCCATCCGCCGGCGCGGGTGGACCGCATCCGCGCGGCGCTCCACGCCAAGGCGGAGCACACGCTGGGGCAGATCGCGAGGATCTCCGAGCGCGCGGTTCCGGCGGCGGGCGCGCGATGAGAAACGCGGGCCCGGACGCTCTGTTTTCCCGCTAACGCACCGCGAAAGCGGAGTAAGTCCCCTTACTGAGCCAGTTTCTCGCGAACCAGAAATCCGGATTGCTGCACGGGTTTCCAGGCATCGTTTGCGTTGACCGAGGGTGCGACAGTGTCCTAAAGTAGCGTGCCGTCGGACAGGGGCGAGGTCGTCGTGACCGAAGAAGAAGACATCATCCACTGGCAGGATGTCCTTGACGAAATCTCGGCGGGGCGTCGCGCCGGGCTCGTGTGCCCCTTTTGCAGGAAGGGGCAGCTCGCAGTGGAGGACAAGCAGACCGGGGGGCTCCGCGTGAGCTGCCCGAACTGCAAGAAGTTCATCGAAGGCTCTCTGGGACCCGAGTACTAGCCATGCTGGTGAGAAAAGCGCACCTCGGCAAGGGATTGAGGTTTCCCGTCGACATCGACCGGACCGGCGGCGTGTCCGTATCCGTCCACGAGGAGAGCATCCGGGACTCCATCTACATCATCCTCGGCACGGCGCCGGGCGAACGGATCATGCGACCGACTTTCGGCTGCGACATCCACGACCTGGTGTTCGCGCCGAACAACCCCAACACCTGCGGTCTGGCCGCGTTTTACTGCGAGGAGGCGCTCAACAAGTGGGAGCCTCGCATCCAGAACATCCGCGCCCAGGCCCGGCCCGCACCCGACGAGCCGAACAAGATCCTGATCGAGATCGAGTACATGGTCACCGCCAACTCGACGACGCGGAACCTCGTGTACCCGTTCTACCTGAAGACGGACGAAAACAAGGCGTAGGGCGTCTCTAGACGGCGCAGAGGACATCGATGATCCCGGCACCCAGACTCGACGATCGCGCATTCGAAGACATCGTCGCCGAAGCAATCCGTCTCATCCCCCGCTACTGCCCGGAGTGGACCAACCACAACCCGTCGGATCCCGGGATCACGCTCATCGAGCTGGCCGCATGGATGACGGACATCATCCTCTACCGGCTCAACCGCGTCCCGGAGCGCAACTACGTCGCGTTCCTGAACCTCCTCGGGATCAAGCTCAAGCCGCCGCAGGCGGCCAAGGCGCTCCTGACGTTCGGGCTCATCGACGGGGCGGAGCGGCAGGTGATCCGCGAGGGGACGCAGGTCGCGACGCCGCAGGCCGCCGACGAGGAGGCGGTCAGCTTCGAGAGCGTGCGCGACCTCGTCGTCACCAAGGTCAAGCTCGACCGCTGCTACTCGTACTGGAACGAGACCTACAGCGACAACTCGGCGCACATCGTCGGCGGGCGCGAGGGCGGGTTCGAGGCGTTCGGGGGGGCGGAGCGGGTGGAGCGCTTCCTCTACCTCGGGGACGCGCGCTTCGCCGGCCTCGGCGACGAGGCGGTCCTGCGCATCTACCTCGGCTGCCCCGAACACGGCGGGCGCGATCTGGCCCGGCTCCTCGAGTGGGAGTACTGGAACGGCGCCCGCTGGAAGGAGTTCGTCGCCGCGCCGATGGAGGTCGAGCGTGGCGAGGCGGTGTTCCGCGGCCCGGCGGAGCTGAAGCCGACGACGGTGCACGGCATCGAGGACCTGTGGGTCCGCGGCCGCCTGGCGGAGGTGCCGCAGAACCCGCAGGAGACCGAGATCGACACCGTGCGCATCCGCGTCGAGGTCGTGGGCGAGGGCGTGCCGCCCGATCGCGCGTTCGCGAACCTGGAGTCGAACGCCTTCCTCGGGCTCGACCTGGGCAAGAACATGTTTCCCTTCGGCAAGGAGCCGAAGGCCGACTGCTGCCTCTACCTCGCCTGCCGCGAGCTCCTGCGCACGCCGGGCAGCGAGGTGCGCATCGAGTTCACCCCCGCCGACTGGACGATCATCCCGTTCGCCACGCCGTCGGAGGACCTCATCATCGCCTGGGAGTACTGGGACGGCCGCAAGTGGCGGCTCCTGGGCAAGTGCGGCGCGCGCGGCATCCGCCCGGGCAACCCGGAGGACATCGCGTTCCGCGACGAGACGTACGCGTTCGTGCGCCCGGGCGTCGTGAGCTTCATCCGCCCCAAGGACATGGCGCAGGGCGAGGTCAACGGCGAGGAGAGCTACTGGGTGCGCGCCCGCATCGAGCAGGGCGACTACGGCCGCCCCGGCGTGTATTCGCTCGAGAACGACAAGTGGGTGTGGAAGGACGAGAAGCCCCTCCGCCCGCCGGCGCTACGCAACATCGCCTTCAAGTACAAGGAGGAGTACAAGGAGGCGCGCCACGTGGTCTCCTACAACGACTTCCGCTACAAGGACCTCACCGAGGACGCGCGCACCGAGTACACGCTGTTCCAGCCGTTCGACGCGGTGCCGGAGGAGTCGCCGACGCTCTACCTCGGCTTCGACGGCAAGCTCCCCAACGAGAACTACGCGCTCTACTTCCAGATGGCGGAGAACCTGGGCGCCGAGACCGACTGGGAGGGCGAGTCGCGCGTCCTGTGGGAGTACTCCAACGGCACGAGCTGGCTGCCGCTGGCGGTGCGCGACATGACCAAGGGCTTCGTCGAGTCCGGGTTCGTCGATTTCGTCGGCCCCGACGACGCCGCCCCCACGATCAAGTTCACCGAGGAGCGCCACTGGCTGCGCGCCCGCCTGGAGCACGGCGGGTACGTGCGCTCGCCCCGCATCATGCGCATCCTCATCAACACCGTCGAGGCGCGCCACCTGGTGACGCTGCGCGACGAGATCGTCGGCTCGTCCGACGGGACGCCGCTGCAGACGTTCCAGGTGGCCCAGGGCCCGCTGCTCAGCGGCGTTACCCTGGAGGTGCGCGAGCGCGAGCCGCCCGCCGGCGACGATCTCGAGGAGCTGGGGGAGAACGCGGTGCGCGAGGCCCCCGACTCCGAGGGCGGCGGCGTGTGGGTGCGGTGGAAGGAGACCGACAGCTTCTACGGGTCGAGCCCGACGGCGCGCCACTTCACCGTCGACTACCAGACGGGCAAGATCCATTTCGGCGACGGCCGCCGCGGCCAGATCCCCCAGGACGGCAAGAACAACATCGTCGTCCGCCGCTACCAGGTCGGCGGCGGATCCCACGGCAACGTGAACGTGAACACGCTCACGTCGCTGTCGAAGGCCATCGCCTACATCGAGTCGGTGAACAACTTCATGACCGCGGCGGGCGGCTCCGACGCCGAGACGGTGGAGGAGGCCAAGGAGCGCGCGCCGTACCACATCAAGTCGCGCGACCGCGCCGTGACCTCCGAGGACTTCGAGCAGATGGCGCTGCGGGCGTCGACGTCGATCGCGCGCGCCAAGTGCCTCCCCGACCCGACGCACCAGGGGCACGTGCTGCTGGCGCTGGTGCCCAAGGCGGAGGAGCGCATCGTCGATCTCAACAAGAAGCTCCTGCCGTCGGCGGAGATCCTCCGCCACGTCAAGAAGTACCTCGACGAGCGCCGCCTGGTCGGCACCGTCCTCCACGTGATCAAGCCCCGCTACGAGGAGTTCTCGGTCAAGATCGCGCTCCTCCGCCGCAGCGTGGGCACCAGCGAGCGCCTGCGCCGCGACATCGAGGAGCGGGTCCGCCGCTTCCTCCACCCGCTGACCGGCGGGCGCGACACCAAGGGCTGGCCGTTCGGGCGTCCCGTGTTGAAGAGCGACCTCGTCCACCTGGTGGAGGAGGTCCCGGGCGTGGACGCCGTGGACTCGTTGCAGATCTTTCATGAGGACCGCAGGGTGATGGTGGAGCAGATCCGCCTCGAGGCCGACCAGCTCCCGCACGTGGTCGCCGTCACCGTGGTCGAGAAGGTGCGGGAAGAGATCGTCTGATGGCCGAGCTGAGGATACGCCAAGTCGTCCGCATGCCCGATCTCACCGGGCTGCACCTGCGCAAGGCGCGCCTCATGGTGGAGAACGCCGGGCTGCGCCTCGACGCCGTGCTGTTCCGCGAATCGTACGAGGACAAGGACACCGTCCTCGAGCAGAAACCGGCGCGCGGCCAGATGGTCTACTCCGGCGATCCGGTCACGCTGTACACCGCGCGCAAGAGCCCCACCGAGCTCCTGCCCGCGATCTACCGGCGCAGCGATCCGACCGGGCGCAACACCACGCGCGAGCTCGCCTGGCTGTTCGAGCATCTGTTCGGCGGGATCAACGATCGCCTCGACGAGATCTACCGCTACTTCGACCCGCGCGAGTGCCCGGACGAGTTCCTGCCGTTCCTGGCCAGCTGGACGGCGATGGTCACCGACCTCGACTGGCCGGTGCAGAAGAAGCGGGCGATCATCCTCCGGGCGGTCGAGCTCTACGGGATGCGCGGCACCCGCAAGGGGCTACAGCTGTTCCTCGAGATCTTCACCGGCCACCGGCCCAAGATCATCGAGAACGAATGGCCGTTCCGCGGCTTCCGCATCGAGACCGAGGGCCTCATCGGCATCGACTCCATCATCCTGCCGCCGGTGCAGATCGCGCGCTGCTTCATCGTGGAGATGCCGGTCAAGTTCCAGGACCTGTCTCCGGAAATGGTCGTGCGCATCCACAACATCATCATCATGGAGAAGCCGGCGAACACCCACTACTACCTGCGGTTCGCCGCCGAGACGGGCGAGGGCGAGCTGCGCGAGTTCATCCAGGTGGGCGTCATGGGACGCACGGGGATCGGCATCGGCGACGAGATCCTCGAGGAAGCCACGGGACCCGAACAGGACTAGCCGACGAAAAAAAGGGCAAAGGCGAACATGAGCGCGGAGCGAGTCGAGAAGAAAGAGCAGCCCAAGGGGTTCAAGCGCATCAACTTCTTCAAGGGGTTCCTGACGACGGAGAAGGACTGGAACGAGGCCGAGAGCTACCACGTGGAGAAGCGGAAGCTGCACAACCGCCTGCTCCACGCGCCCGGCGTCGTCCTCGGCTACCAGGGGGATCTCAGGGTGATGGCGCGCGCGCGCGGCGACCTCTCGGTCGAGGTGCAGACGGGCTACGCGATCGACGGCCAGGGGAACGATCTCGTCCTGTCGGACGCCACGATCAAGAACGTCAACCCGGAAGAATACCGCCTGCCGCAGACGCTCTACTTCGTCCTGCGCTTCGCCGAGGAGCTGTCCGACTTCATCGCCTACAAGGAGAACCTCGAGTACAAGGGCCACCGGCGCTGGCAGGAGATGTGCATGGTCGAGATCTCGCAGACCGAGCCGGACCTCGCGCGCGAGGTCGAGGTCGGGCGCGTGTTCCTGGAGAAGGGCGCGACGCGCATCCGCGACGCGCGCGACGCGAACGATCCGCGCGCGAACGAGATCGACATGCGCTTCCGCCCCGTCGCGGGCATAGCCGGGTCGATGCTCAGCCCGATGCTCAAGCTGCGCCTGATGCAGACGATCCAGGCCATCCGCAAGTACGCCGCCGTGTTCGCCCTGCGCGGCGTCGTCAGCGGCTACGAGGTGCTGAACGCGGCCAACGCCGCGCAGATGCTCACTGCGTGCGACCTCGTCGACATGCGCAACATCTTCGACGTGTTCGGCGTCGTGGTCGACGCGGAGACGAACCTGCAGGCGGAGGTCGACTACAACCCGATGCACGCGCTCATCGCGCAGAAGAAGGAGTTTACCGACTTCAAGCGCAACGTCGAAATCTTGCGCGGCCTCATCGGCGAGCGGAAGAACAACATGGAAGCGCTGATGAACCTCCTCGCCTACCAGGGAAAGACGACGGAGTCCGGCGTCGCGGCGGTGACGCTCGACCAGGGGATGCTCGACGCCATGAAGAAGGCGTACGAGAACGTGCCCATGCCTCAGCCGGGGGGCCCGGCCGTCGTCATTCCGGCGGTTGGGGTGCCGACCACCACCGACATGGATGCGTTCAAGTCCCTGTCCGCGATCCCCGATCAGATCACCCTGCCCAACGGCCAGGTGTGGCTGCTCGTCGACCAGATCGAGGTCCTCGACAAGGAGTCGGAGGACAAGCACGGTCTCGCCATCAACGACGCCAAGGACACCTACCGTTCGCGCCAGAAGCTCAAGTACCCCGACGGGACCGTGGTCGAGGACACCGGGCGCGCGCACGTCGGCGGCTACGCGACCTACCGCGTCCTCAACGCGGTGCCGGGGAAGCCGGTCATCATCATCCGCCGCATGGACTACGTCTACGGCGATTACGAGCTCGAGTTCTTCGTGAACAACAAATCGGTCGGCGTGGCGTCCATGGCAGGCACCGACCGCATCAACCGATGGCGTAACTGGCCGTTCCTCATCCCGGCGGCGCACGTCACCGAATCGACGCTCACGATCAAGCAGGTGGCGTTGACCGCCGGACGCGACGTCAACATGTTCCACTACTGGTTCTTCCAACCAAAATAGTTGGTATACTGACGGCCCGGCGGGAACATGATCGCGAAGCTCATCAACGATCTCTTGACGCCCATCCGGAACCTTTTCTCCTCGGCGCGCGAGATCACCAACCAACCCGCCGCGCTCAAGGCGCAGGCCAGGCGCATCAAGCAGATTCCCCAGGAGCTCAAGGGGGAGGCGCAGTATCTCAAGGACCAGGTCAAGTCGGCCAAGGACGACGCGAAAGCCGCCAAGGACAAGCTCGGTCAAGCCAAAGGAGCCGCCCAGGGCGCCCAGGCGGCGGCGCAGGGTGCGGCAGCTCAGGCAAAAGGTGCGGCGGGCCAGGCGCAAGCGGTGGCCGGTCAAGCGCCCGCGCAAGCCGCCCAAGCCAAGAAGGCGAAGAAGAAAATGGGGCTGTTCGGAAAAAAGAACGTTTGTCCCAACTGCGGGCAACCACAAGAGAAGTCGTGGGACAAGTGTCCGTTCTGCATCAACATGCAGAGCATGACCGGAGGCGCCAATCCCGGCGGTGCCCCCCCTCCGCCGCCGTCGGGCGGCGCGACGGGCGCGTACGGCGGGTTCGGGGCCCCGCCGGGAGGCGGCGGC
>DATFWE010000337.1:0-2086 GCA_035259575.1 Haliangiales bacterium | reverse complement strand
CACGGCGACGTCGCGCACGTAGCCAGGCGAGCAGAGCCAGAGAACCACGCCGTCGGCGATCTCGCCGGCCAGCTCGAGCATGTTCCGGGACAGCGCGGCCAGGTAGATCGGCGGCGCCGGCGGACGCTCGGGGACCGCCAGGCTCCAGTTGACCCGGTAGTGCCGGCCCTCGAACTTGGCGGTGCCGCCGACCGCGCCGCGGAGCACCGAGACGTACTCGCGCATGACGGCCAAGGGCTCGCGCAGGGCGAGACCAAGCCCGGCCTCCATGCTGGCGCGATGACTCACGCCCACGCCCAGCAGGAAGCGCCCGCCCGTCATTTCCGAGAGCGTGAGCGCCGCCTGGGCCATCGCCACGGGGTGACGCGGATAGATCGGGACGACGCCGTTGCCGAGGCGCAGGCGCGTCGTCGCGGCGCCGTACGCGGCGAGAACCACGAACGAGTCGCGGCCGGAGCCGTGGGTCACCCACACGCTGTCGTAGCCCAGGGCTTCGGCGCGCCGCGCGAGGTCGACGCCGCCGGTCAGGTCGCGCCCCGGATTGATGAAGGCCGCGCGCCGGGGATCGCCCATCAGTCCCGGATCCAGGACTCGGCGAGCGGGATGCGTGGCTGCCGCCGGGGAGCGCGCAGCGGGATGACATTCGCCGCGCGGGTGGCGCTGGGGGCCAGTCGCAGGAGGCCTTCGACCTCGACCCGGCGGTAGAGCCGCTGGCGCTTGATGCCCTGACGGTAGCTGCGCAGGACGCCGCGGCTCACGTAGGCGTAGAGCGTCGCCGGCTTCACGCCGAGCAGGCGCGAGGCCTCCTTGACCGTCATGTACTCCTCGCCGTTCACACTGACCATGATCCGTAGGCGCGCCTCGGCCGGCGGGGCCCCAGCCCCGCGACGGCCTGCAGGGCGCACATCGGCGTCTCGCCATCCGACGCTAGCAGGCCCGGCCGGTCTCGTCCAGACTCTGGCTGGCGTATCAATATGAATCAAGTATAATCAATATAAATCAACTAAAGGCCGTTCGCGTCGCAGGCGGTCGAGGGGCTGGGGCCCGCCGGCCGACCCGCGACTCAAATCAAGGAGGCGTCGATGGAGACGGCGTGGAAGGCGGGGCTCGAGGACGTGATCGCGGCGCGGTCGGCGATCTGCCAGGTCGACGGCGTCAACGGCAGGCTCTACTACCGGGGCTACGAGATCGGCGATCTCGCCGGCGCCGTCTCGTTCGAGGACGTGACGGCGCTGCTCTGGCACGGCGAGCTTCCCGACGCCGCGGCCTCGGCCGCCTTCAAGGCGCGGCTCGAGGCGTCGCGCGGACTTCCGCTGGCGGTGGGCGACCTGCTCCAGACCCTTCCGCGCGACGCTCACCCGCTCGACGCGCTGCGGACCGCAGTCTCGTTGGCGGCGACCCGCGATCCCGACACGCGCTCGAACGAGCCCGAGGCAAATCTGCGCAAGGCGTTTCGCCTGATGAATCTGGTGCCCGAGACGGTCGCGGCCTGGCAGCGGATTCGCACCGGCCGGACGCCCGTGGCGGCAGCCGGCGCGGCGTCGCACGCGGCGTACTTCCTGGAGCTTCTGGAGGGCAAGGCGCCGTCGCCCGAGGTCGCGAGGGTCATGGACTTGGTGCTCACGCTGCACGCTGACCACGAGCTAAACGCATCGACGTTCGCGACCCGCGTCGGCGTCGCCACGCTCACCGACCTGCACGCGGCGATCGTCTCGGCGGTCGCCACCCTGAAGGGGCCGCGTCACGGCGGCGCCAACGAGGACGTCCTGGCGATGCTGCTCGAGATCGGCGAGCCGGCGCGCGCCGAGAGCTACGTCGAGGCGCGCATGGGCGCGCGCGCCGGGCTCTCCAAGCAGGAGCGCGGCGATCCGAAGGTGCGCATGCCCGGGTTCGGCCACCGCGTCTACCGCGTGGACGACGCGCGCGCGCGCGTGCTCCGGGGAATGGCGAAGTCGATGGCCGAGGCGACCGGCCGGCAGAAGCTCTTCGAGGTCGCCGAGCGCGTGTACGACGCGATGCGCGCGCGGACGTCGCTGCCCGTGAACGTCGATTTCTTCTCGGCCGTGGTCTACGACGCGCTGGGGAT
>DATFWE010000336.1:0-15097 GCA_035259575.1 Haliangiales bacterium | reverse complement strand
ATGAGCACGGTCGTCGTCGATCAGTCGGGGTGGGGCAAGCTCCGCGTGACCGGCGAGGACCGCGAGCGCTTCCTCCAGGGCATGGTCACGAACGACCTCGCGGGCATGGCGGTCGGGTCGTTCCGTCGCGCGGCGATCCTGTCGGTGAAGGGGCGCGTCCTCGCGGTCGTCGACATCGTCGCGGAGGAGGGGAGCTACCTGGTCCTCACCGAGCCCGTCACCGCTCGCAAGGTCGCCGAGGTGCTCGACCGCCACGCCATCGCCGACGATGTGGCGTTCGAGCCGGTGGAGCTTCCGTGCCATCGGGTGTGGGACTCCATCGAGGCGGTGTGGTCCGCGCCGCCCGCGTTCGCGCCGGCGCCCGCGCCGTCGCCCGACGGCGAGATCGAGATCCGGCGCGTCGAGGCGGGCTTTCCCCGCTACGGCGTCGACGTGGGCGAGGACTATTTCCCGTTCGAGGCCAACCTCGACCGCCTCATCAGCTACACCAAGGGCTGCTACGCGGGGCAGGAGGTGGTCGCGCGGGCGAGCGCGCGCGGCCACGCCAACAAGCGTCTCGTCGGGCTGCGCCTGGCCTCGCCGGTGGCGGCGGGCGCCAGGCTCGCCGCCGCCGCGCGCCCCGAGGCGGGGACCGTCACCTCGTCGGTCGTGTCCCCCGATTTCGGCCCGATCGCGCTCGCTTACGTCCACCGCAGCGTGTGGGCGCCGGGGACCGAGCTCCGCGCCGGGGACGTCGTCGCGACCGTCACCGAGCTCCCCTTCGGCGCCGGTTGACACCGCGGGGGGCGCGGGCCAAGATGCCGCGCCATGGGACGAAACGACAACCGCCGCTCGCCCAAGATGCGGCGGAGGATCCGCCAGCGCAAGCTCAAGGCCCGCATCGCCCGCCAGATCGCCGCCGCGCGCGCCAAGGCCGCCGAGGCGCATCCGGCCGCCCCCGCCGCCAAGGCCACCCCCGCCGTCAAGAAGGCCAAGAAGAAGGCCGCCGAAGCCCCCGTCGAGTAACACGCGTCCTCGCTTACAGCTCCCCGCGGAGCGTGACGAAGATCGCAATCGCGCGTCGCCGGTTCGATTGACATCGCCGCCGGCGAATGGTGTGATTTTGGGCGGCCGGTGGGAAGACGCTTGCACATACGGGCGGGCTCGGCCGTCGTCTGGTCGGGCGTGCTCTGGCTCGGCCTGGTCGCGTGCTTCGATCCCCACTTCAACTTCACCAACGGCACTCTCCACTGCGACAACGGCGCCTGCCCGCCGGGCTACCAGTGCCGGCAGGATTTCTGCTTCCTCGCCGACAGCCCCGACGCCGCCATCGATGTGATGGTCGGCGAGTGCGTGCCCGCCGCGCACGACTGCTCCGAGTTCGGCGAGCCGCGCGTGTGCGGCAGCACGGCCACCTGGTTCGTCGCGCCCGCCTGCCCCTATCTCTGCCAGGGCGGCGGGTGCGCCGGCGAGTGCCGGCAGGGGGATCGCCGCTGCCACGGCACCTCCGTCGAGGAATGCGACGCCACCGCGCACTGGGCGACCAGGCAAACGTGCCCGACGAACTGCGCCGCGGGGTCGTGCTCGGGCCCGTGCTCCGACGGCGACAAGGATTGCACGCGGCCGAACATCCCGCGGACGTGCGTCGCGGGCGTGTGGCAGGAGCAGACGGCGTGCCCGTTCGTATGCACCGGGGCGGGCACGTGCACCGGCGAGTGCGTCCCGGGATCGCGTAGCTGCGACGGCGGCGTGCCGCGCACCTGCAGCGCCGACGGCCTGTGGGTGCGCGGGGTCGCGTGCCCGTTCACCTGCGCCGGCGGGGAGTGCGCCGGCGAGTGCGTGCCCGGCCGCACCCGCTGCAACGCCGACACGGTGGAGGCCTGCACCCCCGCGGGCGAGTGGCAGGCCCAGATGTCGTGCGCGTTCGGCTGCGCGGGCGGGGCGTGCCAGGCATGCATGCCGGACGACGTCACGCGCTGCGCGGGCAAGTGCGGCAAGATGACCAACAACTGCGGCCGGGAGGTGGACTGCTCGGTCGTCACGGGGGGCGTGACCTGCACGCTGCCCCAGACGTGCGGCGGCGGCGGCACGCCCAACGCCTGCGGGTGCACGCCGCCGACGGGGCTGTGCGACGGCAAGTGCGGCTCGCTCTCCGACACCTGCGGCCAGACGGTGGACTGCGGGACGCGGCCGGGCGGCGTCACCTGCTCGCCCGCGTCGCTGTGCGGCGCCGGCGGCACGCCGAACGTCTGCTGCGTCCCCGACACGGCAACCCGCTGCCAGGGCAAATGCGGCACGCTCACCAACAACTGCGGGCAGTCCGTCGACTGTTCGCAGGTGGCCGGAGGGGTGAGCTGCCCCGGCCAGTGCGGCGCGGCGGTGCCCAACGAGTGCGGCTGCACGCCCGGCGCGCTGCGGTGCGTGGGCACGCAGCCGCAGATGTGCAATGCGAGCGGCGCGTGGGTCAACAACGGCGGCGCGTGCCCGTTCGTCTGCTCCAACGGGGCGTGCACGGGCGCCTGCTCCCCCGGCACGTTCGGCTGCAACCAGAACACGCGGCAGATGTGCATCGCCGGCGGGACCTGGATGGACGTGGGTCCGTGCACTGGGCAGGCGTGCGTGAGCGGCGCGTGCCAGGGCACGTGCGAGCCGACGCTCTACAATGCGTCGTCGCACCGCTGCAGCCCCGCCGGGGGAAACGTGCCCCAGACCTGCAGCACGTCGGGGGCGTGGGTCGACAGCCCCGCGTGCGGGGGCACGACGCCGGTGTGCCTCGGGGGCGCCTGCGTCCAGTGCGTGCCGACGGCTCAGAACCCGGCGTCGGTGCGCTGCCGGCCGGGCAGCCAGGTCGCGCAGAGCTGCAACGCGAGCGGCGTGTGGGTCGACGGCGCCGACTGCGCCGCGCAGGGCCAGGCGTGCGTGAACGGCGCCTGCACCGGTGTATGCGTGCCCGGCAGCCGCAAGTGCGTGAGCGGCACCGACTACCAGACGTGCGGCGCCACCGGGCAGTTCGACAGCGGCGGGACGTGCGTCGCCCCCACCCCCGTCTGCTCGGGCGCCGGCAACTGCACCGTCTGCTCGCCCGGAGCCACGCAGTGCGCCAACGGCACGACGCTGCAACGCTGCCGCACCGACGGCAGCGGCTGGGACAACATCGGTTGCAATGCGGGCGACGTGTGCGTGTCGAACTCGAGCTGCTGCACCCCGGTCAACCCGTGCAACTCGTCGCGCTGCGGCCACTGGACGGACAGCTGCGGCCAGACATACGACTGCGGAAACCCGTGCACCGGGCAAAACACGTGCAGCGACCTCGTCGGTGCGGGCACGTGCGTGTGCACGCCGCTCGACTGCAGCGTGGCCCCCTGCGGCACCCATGGCGACGGCTGCGGCGGGACGCTGAGCTGCCCATGCACGGACACGTTCGCTCCCAAGTGCTGCTATTGCGGCGACTGCGTGGCCAGTACGTGCAACTGCTCCCTGTGGTGCACCAGCGGATGCTGCCGGACGCCGTGTACACTATGATGGAGTCGGATGCTCGGCGAGCAGCTCGGTAACTACCGCATCCTCCGCGAGATCGGCGTCGGCGGGATGGGCACGGTGTACCTGGGCCAGCACCTCGCGATAGGCCGGCTCGCGGCGGTGAAGGTCCTCCTGCCGGAGCTGTCCGGCAACCCCGACATGGTGGCGCGCATGTTCAACGAAGCGCGCCTGGCCGCGTCGCTGCGCCACCCCGGCCTGGTGGAGGTCTATGACTTCGGCCAGCTCGCCGACGGGCGCGCGTACATCGTCATGGAGTACCTCGAGGGCGAGTCGCTCCAGGCGATCGTGGGGCGGCGGGGGCGGCTGCCGATCGACCTGGCCGTGTCGCTCATGCGCCAGACGGCGTCGGCGCTGGGGGCCGCGCACCAGAAGGGCATCATCCACCGCGACCTCAAGCCGGAGAACGTGTTCGTGGTCCGCGACGACGAGGTCGCGTTCGGCGTGCGCGCGCGCATCCTCGACTTCGGCGTCGCCAAGCTGGTCACCGAGCCCCGCGGCGGCGGGCTCGTGACGCGCACGGGGAGCCTGCTCGGCACCCCGGTCTACATGTCCCCCGAGCAGTGCCGCGGCGCCGGCGCGCTCGACTGGCGCACCGACATCTACTCGCTCGGCTGCGTGCTGTTCGAGGCGGTGACCGGGCGCCGCTTGTTTTACTTCGAGGGAGTGGGGGAGGTGATCGCCGCGCACATGTTTGCGGCCGTGCCGCGACCGTCGAGCATCGCGGCCGAGATCCCGACCTGGCTCGACGACGTGATCCTGCGCATGCTGGCCAAGCGCCCCGACGATCGACCGCAATCGATGGACGAGGTGGCGGCGCTCCTCGGCCAGCGTCCGCCGGCGCTCGCGCTGGCCGCGGCGACGCAGGCGGCGCCGGCGTCCCCGGCGATCACCACCCACGGGCGCACCGCCGGGGAGGTATCGACGGCGAACGTGGGCCGCCGCCCGCGGCGGTCCCTGACCGCGCGCGTGCTCGTCGCGGCGACCGCGCTGGCCGGCGTGGCCGGGCTCGCCTGGATGCTCTGGCGCGGCCACGGCGAACCCACGCCGCCGCCGGCGAGCGGTCCTCCCGTCGAGGCCGTCGCGGCCGCCCCGCCCGCGCCGGCTCCGAAAAAGCCGGATCCCGCGCCCGCGCCCGCGCCCGTCCCCGTGCCCGCGCCCGTTCCGGCGCCCGCGCCCGATCCGGTCCCCGCACCTCCACCGCCGATCACGCTCACGATCAAGTCCCAGCCGCCCGGGGCGGAGGTCATTCGCGATTCCACCGGCGAGCGCCTCGGCGTGACGCCGCTTCAGCTCGATGTGCCCCCCGATACCGGAGTGGTGACCCTGCGCCTGCGCCTCGACGGCTACGCGCCGCGCCGCGTGGACCTGCGACCCGATAAGGAGCGCGAGGCGACCGTGCGCCTCGTCCGCGCGCGCGGCTCCCGCCGGGCCGAGACGCTCGACCCGTTCTCGGAGTGATGCCATGCGTGTCCTCTGTGCGGCCATCCTGACGTTCCTTTGCGCGACCGCCGCGGCCGCGCCGCCAGCGAAGGGAGACCTCGACAAGGCGAAGGCGCATTTCCGCGCCGGCGAGACCGCCTACCGCGCGGGCGACTACGACAAGGCCATCGTCGAGTACCAGGCGGCCTACGTCCTCGTGATGCGACCGCAGCTCCTCTTCAACCTGGGGGCGGCGTACCGCCGCAAGGGAGAAGTCACCGGCGCGGCGAGCGACAAACGCCAGGCGCTCGAGTACTACCGCAAGTACGTCGAGGCCGAGCCCGACGGAAAAGGCGCCGCGGACGCCAAGCGGTTCATCGAAATCCTCGAGCGCGAGACGGCCGAGCCGTCGCCCGCCGAGCCGGCGCCGGCGCCGGAGCCGCCCGGGCCGCCGCCCGAGCCCGCGCCCGTCGCGTCGGCGCCACCGGCCGCGACGGACGTCGCCGCGGAGCGGCCCCGGGCGACGTACCGCGTCGCCGGCGCCATCACCGCGGGCGCGGGCGTGGCCCTCGTCGCGGCCGGCGTGTACTTCGGCCTGCGAGCGAAATCGCTCTCCAACGAGCTGTCCGATCTCGCCGACGGGGGCACGTGGGACCAGAGCAAGTACGACGCCGGGCGCGCCGCGAACCGCAACATGTACATCTTCGGCGGGCTGGGCGTGGCCGCGCTCGCCGGCGGCGCCGTCCTCTACTTCGTCCTCGGACGCGAGCGCGAGCCCGGCGTGGCGGTGCTGCCGGCCGCGGCGCCGCAGGGGGGCGGTCTGCAGGTCGTCGGTCGATTCTGAGCCGAAAAGGAAAACGCCCCGGCTCGCGCCGAGGCGTTTTCAATCGAAGCGAAGAATCGCTTACTTCTTGCCCTCGTCCTTCTTGGCCTCACCCGCCGGCTTGGCCTCACCGGTACCCTTCTTGTGGGTGGTGGTCTTCTTGGTGGCGTCCTTCTTTTCGCCGGCCGGGGCCTTGGCCTCTTCCTTCTTGGGCTCAGCCTTCTTGGCCTCTTCCTTCTTGGGCTCGGCAGGGGCGGCAGCGGGCTTTTCGGCCTTCGGCGGCTCGGCCGGCTTCGCCTCGGGGGCCTTGGCAGGGGCAGCGCCCTGGGCGAACGCGGCGAACGGAACGGCGAGGGTGAGGGCGAGAGCGGCAATCAGTTTTTTCATGGTTGGGTGTCTCCTTGGTTCGCTCCCGCATCGTGCATGCCACGTGCCGGAACAAGCCAAGTTATTTCAGCTAGTTAAGTGCCCCAGACCTGCCCCCTTTTGCCACACGGGGCAAAAGGCCACGGTCACGTTTCCGCGGAAACGCCATAGCGCTCGAGCTTCCGGTAGAGGGTCTTGCGGTCGAACCCCAGGATTTGCGCCGCCATGGTCTTGTTGCCCCCCACCGCCTGGAGGACGCGCAGGACGTAGCGGCGCTCGACCTCCTCCATCGACACGAGATCGCTGGCATCCTCGCTGGCCACGATGATGTGGGACGGCCGGTAGTCGCGGACCTTCTCGGGCAGGTCCTCGACCTGCAGCCGATCGAACTGTGTGAGGGCCACGGCGCGCTCGATCGAGTTCGACAGCTCGCGCACGTTCCCCGGCCAGTGGTAGGAAAGGAGCCTCTCCGCCGCCGCCGTCGACAGTCCGTCGACGTTCTTCCCGCTCTGGGCGGCGAACTGGTGCAGGAACTGCTGCGCCAGGATGAGGACGTCGTTGCCGCGCGCGCGCAGCGGCGGCAGCGGCACGTGGATCACGTTGATGCGGTAGTAGAGGTCCTCGCGGAAGCGCTTCTCGTCGACGGCCGTCTCCAGGTCGCGGTTGGTGGCGGCGATGACGCGCGCGTCGAACGACACCTCCCCGCCGCCGCCGACGGGGCGGACCTTTCGCTCCTGCAGCGCGCGCAAGAGCTTGGGCTGGAGGCCGAGCGGCATGTCGCCGATCTCGTCGAGGAACAGCGTCCCCCCGCTCGCCCGCACGAACAGGCCGAGGGTCTTGGCCTTGGCGTCGGTGAACGCGCCCTTCTCGTGGCCGAAGAGCTCGCTCTCGAGCAGGGTCTCCGGCATCGCCGCGCAGTTGATCGCCACGAACGGACCGCCGGCGCGGCGCGACCGCTGGTGCAGCGCGCGCGCGACCACCTCCTTGCCCGTGCCGCTCTCGCCGGTGATGAGCACAGACGTGTCGCTCTCCGACACGCGGAGGATCAGCTCCTTGACCTGGTGCATGGCCGGGCTCTTCCCGATGAGGTCGTCGAAGCCGCGCTCGCGATCCTCCACGGCGCGGCGCAGGCGCTTCACCTCCTCGCGCAGGACGCGGTGCTGGATGGCGCGCTTCAGCGTGAGCTCGAGGACGTCGACCTCGAACGGCTTGGTGATGAAGTCGTAGGCGCCGGCGCGGATCGCCGCCACCGCGGTGTCGAACGTGCCGAACGCGGTGATGACCACCACCGGGATGTCGGGCCGGTTCTGCACCACCCGCGCGCACAGCTCGAGCCCGTTCATCCCCTTCATGTTGATGTCGGAGACGACGACGTCGAAGTCCTCCGCGGCGAGGAGCTCGAACGCCTCCTCGGCGGTGGTGCGCGCCGAAACGCCGTAGCCGCGCTTGCCCAGCGCGGTCTCGAGCAGGCGGCACATCTCCTTGTCGTCGTCGACGATGAGGACGCGTCCGTTCATGCCGCTTCTCCGGGCAGGTACACGCGGAACCGGCTGCCCGCGCCCAGCTCGCTGGCGACGTCGATCCACCCGCCGTGCTCCTGCACGATGCCGTAGGTCACCGCCAGGCCGAGGCCGGTGCCCTCGCCGACCGGCTTGGTCGTGAAGAACGGCTCGAATACGTGCGCCCTGGTCTCGGGCGCCATGCCCACGCCCTGGTCGGCGACCTCGATCTTCACCCAGTCCTGCTCGGTGCCGCCGTGGTCGGCGGGGGGGCGCGCGCGCTCGCGCGACACCGACACCGTCACCGTCCCCCCCTTGGGCATGGCCTGGATCCCGTTCACCACCAGGTTGGTGAGCGCCTGCTCGAGCTGGACGGCGTCGACCTCGGCGCGGAGCGGGCCGCCGCCCTCGGCGACCTCCAGCGTCACGCCGCGCTTGTCGGCGATGGGGCCGAGCAGCGCGACGGTGCGGCGCGCCAGCTCGGGCAGGCTCTCCGGCGCCTTCTGCGCGGTGCGCCGGCGGGCGAAGTCGAGCAGCTGCCGGATGATGCGCACCATGCGGTCCGCCTGGGCCACGATCGTCTCGGCGCTCTCCTTGACCTCGCGCCCGTCGAGGTCGCCCGACGCGATCATGCGCGCGCGCCCCGACACGACGTTGAGCGGCGTGCCCAGCTCGTGGGCGATGCCGGAGGCGAGCTTGCCGACGGTGTTGAGCCGGTCGGCGTGGCGCAGCTGCTCGGTGGCGGCGACGACCTCGGCCTGGCTCTGCCCGAGGCGATCGCACATCGCGTTCATCTCCCCGGCGAGGACGCCGAGCTCGTCGCGCTGCGCGAGCTCGAGCGGCCCGGTCAGGTCGCCGGTGCCGACGCGCCGCGCCTTGGCGACGAGGCTGCGCACCGGACGGCCGACGAAGAACGCGCCGATGATCATCGCCATCGCGCCGCACACCCCCGCCATGGCGAACGTCGCGAACATGGCGTTGCGGATCGTCGACGTGACGAAGCGGCTCTGGATGTCGGTGGACTGGGAGATCTCCAGCGCCCCCGGGCGGGCGCGCTCGATCGGCGCGGGCACGTACGTGCGCGACTGGCGCGCGGCGGGGTCGCGCCAGGTGATCTCCTGGCCGAGCGCCACCGGGCGGAGCAGGGCGCGCGGCGCGCGCGGGGCGTAGGGATCGCCCTCGGGCGCGTTGAGCCACACCCAGCGGATGCGGATGTCGCTCTCGACCTCGTTGAGGTCGTCGACGAGCTTGAGCGCGCGGGCGGGGTTGTCGGGCTGCCAGATCTCTTCGAGCGCGAGCTGCAGCGCGTGCCCCGTCTGGTGGGCGGCGCGCTGGGTGGCACGCTCGGCGAAGCGGGTCTCGCGCAGCACGTTGATCGTGGCATAGACCGCGAACACCGCCAGCATGCCGGCGACGAGGGCCAGGGTGAGCTTACGGGCGAGCTTCATCAGAACACAAAGCCGACGTTGAGGTGGAACTGTCCCAGGGGATTGTCCCCCAGCTGCGGGTCGAGGGGAAACGCATACTCGAAGGAGAACGAGCCGCCGGCCGTCACCCAGCGGAAGAACGCGATCCCCAGGGAGTGGCGCAGCTGGGCCAGCTCGAAGCCGCGCCAGGAGTTGGTGACGATGCCGGTGTCGACGAACAACGCGGTCGCCACCGGCCAGTCGAGGAGCTGCCACACCTTGAACTGCAGGTCCGCCTTGTGGATGAGGCGGATGTTGCCCCCGGCGGGCACTGCGCGGAACGCGGTCACGCCGGAGGACGGGTCGAGCGGGGTGCGGATGATCTCCGTCTTGAGCCGATCCTCCTCGAAGCCGCGCACGCTGGTGTCGCCGCCGGCGGCGAACCGCTCGACGTCGGGAAGCAGCACGTCGCCGCCGAGGGGAAAGCCCTGGTCGTAGCGCAGCGACGTCGAGAACAGGACGCGCGCGCTCAGGGGAAAGAACACCTGCCCGGACAGGCCCAGCTTGACGAAGTCGTCGGTGCCGCCGAGGGCCGTCGACGCCAGGGACAGCGACGCCGACAGGAAGTAGCCCTCGCTCGGCGCGAACGGCGACGGGGCGCGCTTGTCGACGACCAGCGCCGGGCCGAGCGCCGCGGTCGTGGTGGTGATGCGCGCCTGGGTGAGGTTGATGTCCTGCCCGGGGGCGCGCACGAGGTCGACCGAGCGGGCGAAGCGGTTCCAGTCGTACTTGAGGCTGAGGTACACGCCGTCGCCGAGGCGGCGTGAGATCGACGCGGTCGTGCCGATGGTCCGGAGCAGCCCGAAGCGCGGCGTCTGCTCCAGGCGGAAGCGGCCGGTGAGGTCGAGCTTGACCGGCAGGCCGATGGCGCGGCGGACGAGCCAGTCGGGGAAGCGCAGCGTGCCCTCGACGCGGACGCGCGGCTTGAGCGCCAGCTCGGTGGTGCCGATGAACGCCAGGCCCAGGCCGAAGATGTTGTTCACCCCGTAGATGGCCGACACGAACAGGTTGACGTCGGTGGCGTAGCCGGCGCCGAAGTCGACGGTGCCGAAGTTGTCGTACAGCTCCTCGACCTGGAAGATGAGGTGGACGCGCTCGCGCCCCAGGCGGGCCGGGCGGGCGTTGGTGAACAGCGTCGTGCGCAGGCGCGTCTGCGCCGCGTCGAGCGCGTCGAGCGTGAGCGGGTCGCCCTCCTTGACGTCGAGGATGTCGGACGCGACCCACCGCTTGGTCTTGAAGTTGCCGCGGAACGTCACCCGCCCGAGGCGCACCAGCGGCCCCTGGTGCACGGTGTAGCGCAGGTTGATGTCGGGGCCGGGCCCGAGCCGCGTCGCCATCACGTCGGCGTAGAGGTGGCCCTTCTGCTGGAACAGACGGACGATCTCGCCCGCGTCGCGGTCGCGCGCGGCGTCGGTGTAGGGCTTGCCCGGGACGAGCGTCAGCACGTCGGCGATCTCGTCGTCGGTGGCGGCGCCGCGCGCGCCGGTGACCTCGATCGTCTTGACGACCTCGCGCGGACCCTCGTCGATGGTGTAGCGCAGGTACAGCCGCCGCCCCGGATCGGCCGCGGTGACCTGCGCGGCGATCGCGCCCATCGCGTCGAACACGTCGTCGGCGTTGGCCACCTGCGCCGTCACCTTCACCTGGGGGAACCCCTCCGCCCGATAGAACTCGGTCAGCTCCTTGACGTCCTGCTCGAGCTGGGTGTCGGTGAGGTAGCCGCCGCCGGCGACGGGCAGCCAGTCGATCTTCGGATACTCCTGGCTGTGGATGTGCCGGCGCAGCTCGTCCTCGGGGAAGCTCTTGGCGCCGGCGAAGCTGATCTCCTCGATGCGCTGCTCCGAGCCCTCGTCGATGAAGAACACCATCTGCTCGTAGTCGCCGGGCAGGCGGATGCGGTCCCAGCGCACGTTGGCTTGGAAGAACCCGTTCCCCTGGTAGGCGCGGTGAATCGCGTCCGCCGACGCCTGGGCCTCGAAGTCGTCGTAGGCGCCCTCGGAGTTGAACGTGAGGTAGCGCTTGAGCTCTTCGGACGACTTGTCCTCGTTCCCCTGGAACAGGACGTCGATCTTCTTGCGCTCCTCGATGGTCACCTTGAGCCGTACGGTCTTCGTCTGGCGGTCGGGGCTGGTCGCCGGGTCGTAGTCGATCTTGACGCGCACGCCGGGGAAGCCGTGCTCGTCCTGGTAGTCGGCGATGACCGCCTGGCGGTCGTCCTTCAGCCGGTCGGCGGAGAAGCGCGCCTTCCACAGGCACGCCGTCCACACGCAGAAGCGCTGCTCCAGGCGCGAGCGCAGGTGGTCGTCGGCCACCGACGCGTTCCCCTCGACCTTGATGTCGCCGACGGAGTAGCCGTCCCCCTTGTCGACGCGGACCACGACGATCGCCTCGTACGCGTCGCGCTCGACGTCGACGCCGACCTTCACCTTCGCGTCGAAGAAGCCCTTGCGGGCGAGGTACTGCTGCACGCGGTTCTCGTCGTCGAGGAGCTGCTGCTTGCGCCGCTCCTCGTCGTCCTCGAGCACCGACCCGGGGCGGAGGAACAGCCGCCGCCGCAGCTCGTCGGCGAACACGTGATCCTCCCAGAAGCGCAGGAACTCGGAAAGCGGCAGATTGCCGGTGATGTCGACCCGGCGGACGGCGACCACCGGCCGGACGATGACGGTGAGCTGGACGCCGCCGCCGCTGGGCCGCTCCTGCACGCTCGAGCGGTAGCCGAGCGCGTCGAGCGCCTTGCGCAGGCTGACGCAGTTCTCCTCGGTGTAGAACCGCCCCTTCTTGCTGGGCTGGATCGCGGCGTCGAGGAACACGCGCAGCTCGGCCTCGTCCTCGATGAGCCTGCCCTGGATGACGAAGCCGGCGAACGCCGGGTCGCCCGCGTCGTAGGGGAGGCTGCGGCAGGCGGCGAGGTTGCCCAGGTTCGCCAGGCCCCCGAGGATGTCGATGCCGATGCCGAGCCGGTCCTCGGCGGTCGGCGGCTGGGGCGTCTCCTCGACGGTGTCGAGATCCGCGGGCGGCTCCTGCGCGCGCCCGACGGCGGCGACGAGCGTGACGGTGAGAACCAGGCGAAAGGTCACGGGACAACGAGACGATACCTGAACTGCACGCGCCATGCGCCCTGGGCGACGTCCTCGGCGCGGATCCGGCTCTCGTCGTACCGCTGGAGCACGAGGAACAGGTTGTCGGACGTCCTCCAGTTGAGGGCGGCGCGGAAGCGCAGCCACCCCTGATAGCCCTGCTCGTAGTCGACGGTGAAGGTGAACACCTGCCCCAGCTTCTTGCAGAAATTGAATTGCACCGACTCGAAGCCGGGGGCCACGCGCGCGCAGTCGAGGCCGGTGAAGCTGCGCAGTGAATCCTGCAGCAACAGCGAGATCACGTTGCCCGACACCTGCTTGATGACCTCGTCCGAGAAGCTGGCCGCGCTCGACTGCGTCCCGATCGACGAGTAGCTCGACCGCTCCAGCGCGGCGGTGTCGCCGCGGATGCGCGCGCGCAGGTCCTGGATCGTCCGGCCGGTGGTGATGAGCAGCAGCGTCTGCGCGTCGGTGAGGCCGGTGTTGGTGGTGAGGTGCCACACGATCCCGTTCGGCTTGAGCGTGCCGCGCGCCTCGGCGAGGACGAGGTGCTCGTTGCCGTCGAGGTCGGTGAACGGCGACTCGGCGTTGAGCACGAAGTCGGGCGTGTCGAGGGGGAACGACTTCACGGGGGAAAAGTTCACCGTCGCCGTCTTCACGCTGAAATCGCCGGTGCGCACGAACGGGATCTTCACCGTGCCCTCGCCCTCGGCGCGCACGTTGCCGTCGAACTGCGGGCGGGGCGGCGTGCCCTGGATGGTGATCGCGCCGGTGAGCGGCAGCTTGGCCAGGTCGTTGTCGACGCGGAACGCGCCCGTGGTGTGGAGCTTGAGGTCGAGCCGCATGTTGGCCAGGACCGGCTGGCCCGCCCAGAACGGCTCGGACTGCTCGGACGTGCGGGTTGGGAGGAAGCGCTCCACCTCGATGAGCGGCTTGACGTAGCGCCCGTCGAGGACGTCGAGGTCGCCGGTGAGGGTGAGGCGCGCCCCGTCCCAGCCGACCGCGAGCCGCGCGCCCAGCTCGACCTCGAACACCTCCGGCACCTTGTAGGTGAAGCTGTCGATGTTGACGCGGAGGTCGGCCTGCGACGGGCGGCCGCCGGCCAGCGACACGCCGCCGGAAAGGACGATGCGCCCCTCTTCGATGGATCCGGTCACCGCCTCGGCGATGCGGATCTCGCGGTTGCTCAGGCGCACGCGGCCGGAGCTGAGGACTACCTCGCGGCGCAGCGAGCGGGGCACGAACGACACCGGCCGGTCGATGGTGACCGTGCCGTCGAGCGCAGGGTTCGACACCGGGCCGTTGAGCGTCAGGCTCACCGCCGCCGAGCCGCCGGCGTTGGTGATCAAACGCGGCAAGACGAGCTCGAGCAGCTTCCCCGCCAGGCGCCCCTGCAGCGTCGCCGACACGCGCGAGGGCACGAGATCGACCAGGCCGACGGTGCCGGACAGGTTGAGCGTCTGGCCGTCCACCTCCACGACGAGCGGCTGCGCGGCGGGCACCAGGACCTGGCTGCGGTCGAGGACGAAGAGCCCCTGGGGGACGTGCACTTCCGTCTCGGAGTCGCGCTGGCGCACCGCGGCGTCCTGGATCGCGATCGTGCCGGCGAGGTTGGGGTGCGCCGGCGACCCGGTGGCGGTGAGCTGCACCTTGAGGTTGCCGGTGGCGCGGTCGACGTAGCGGCGGGTGAAGAACTCGAGCAGGCCGAGCTGGACGTCGCCGACGAGCGCCAGGTTCATCGCGTCGGCGCCCGCGAAGCCGGTCAGGGTGAACTCGCCGGTCGAGCTGGCGATGCGCATCGGCTTCGGCAGCGTCGCGCGCTGCTTGTCGCCCTCCCAGGCGATGACGATCTCGTCGCGGTTTTCCACGGTGAACGGGAGGGTGCGCCGCCCCGGCTCGAAACCCTCGAAGTCGATGCGCAGTCGCTGCACGTGCAGCTCGGCGTAGAGGCTCGGCTGGGTGCGCACGTCGACGTAGCCGGTGGCCCAGCCGTTCGCGCCCACGCGCGGCAGGAGCCAGGGGAGGAACTCCGACAGATCGACGCGGTTGAAGTACACCCGCCCCTCGATCCCCCACGGCGCGGTCGTGATCGCGCCGCTGGCGCTGAGCTTGCCCTGGAACAGCGTGCCGGAGAACTCGATGCGCCCGTCGCGCTGCGGCGCGAACGCGACCTTGCCGCCGCCGAGCATGGCCTCGAGGATGCTGAAGCCCTTGAGCGACAGGCTGCCCTCGGGGCGCGGCTGTGCCATCGTGCCCCCCACCTTGGCGGCGACGGATACGCTGCCGTCGATGTCGAGGGTCTCGTTCTTGGCGACGCCCGGGATCAGGCGGAGCGGGAGGTCCTCCAGCTTCACGTCGTCGAGCGCGAGCGGATAGGGAGGCGCGACGCCGACGCTGCCGCTGACGTGGAGGCGCCCGGCGTTCGCGCCCCCGATGTCGAGGCGGCGGATGTGCGCGACCGAGCGCCCGCCGACCTCCTCGAGGCCGATGTCCGCGTCGGCGTCCCCGATGGGCGTCTTGTCGAGCGTGAGGCCCCGCGCCGACGCGGTGACGCGCCCGCTCGGCCGGTCGAGCGTGCCCGAGCCGTGGAACGTCACCGCCCCGGTGCCGTGCAGGTAGCCGCCCAGCCAGGGGACGCGCGAAAGGTCGAGGCGCTGCGCCGCCACGTCGGCGGCGATCACGTGCGGCCGCGGCGCCACGATCACGCTCGCCGAACCGGTCGTCGCGCCGCCCAGCGTGTCGGCGTTGAGGTTCGCGACGTCGAGGCGGCGGTCGGCGTGGCGGTAGGTGACGTGCGCCGCGACGTGCGGGGTCAGCGGCGCGCCCTCGGCCGCGACGTCGGCGACGATGGTGGGCCGGTCGAAGGTCCCGTCGATCTTGCCCTTGGCCTGGATGGCGTCGGCCAGCGGCGGCGCCCCGAGCGCGCCG
>DATFWE010000335.1:0-15454 GCA_035259575.1 Haliangiales bacterium | reverse complement strand
CAGCAGCCGCAGGCCGTGGCCCCCGGCGAGGTTGATGAGATCGCTCACCAGGTGGGGCGTGCAGTCGGGACGGAGCGGCATGTCGCTCATGTCCAGGATGACGTCGTCATAGCAAGCCGACGCGACGCGCGCCAGAGCCGGGCCCAGCATCTGCGTCATGCGCCGGAAATAGCGCTCGAGACGATCCGGTTTGTTGGGGCACGGACCGGCGCGGAGGAGGTTGTCCTCGGCGCGCAGGATCTCCTGGTTGTCGAAGTGCTTGATGAGCAGGTCCTCGAGCTCCCCCGCGTGGAACGGCTTGCACACCAACCCGTCGAACCCGTCCGCGCGCGCGATGCGCTCGGCGTCCTGCACGCTGCGCAGGGACAGCGCCAGGAAGGCGCACTGCGACTGGAGCAGGCGCAGCTGGCCCATGAGCGCCGCCGAGTTCGTGTCGGGGATGTCGGTATCCACCAGGATCATCCGGTACGTCCGCTCGCGACACATCTGCAGCGCGGCCGGCCCGCCGGTGGCCGTGTCGAGGGTCACGTGGGCCGGCAGCAGCGAGCGCAGCTTCTTCGCCACGTTCTCCATGTCGTCCACCAGCAGAAAGTCCACCGCCGCCTTGCCCGCGCCCGGCTCCGGCGCCGCCGCGGCCGCCGCGGGGCCGGGCTGCGCGCCCGCCCCACCCGGGAGGATCTTCGCGATCTTCGCGTGCAGCTCCTCGGGCTTGAACGGCTTGAGGATGTAATCCTCGATCCCCAAGCGCATGCACTCGGCGATGATCGCCCGCTTGGACTCCGACGTGAGCATGAGCACGGGCGTCCGGTCGCCGCGGTCGCGCATGCGGCGCAGCATCCCCGGCCCGTCGAGCACCGGCATGGTCACGTCGAGCAGGACGAGGTCGTACCTCCCCTCGGCGAGCCGCTGGAGGCCCTGCTCGCCGTCCTCGGCCTCCGCGAGCTCGTGCCCCATCTCCGCCACCTGCTTGGCCACGATGGCCCGGATGGCGCGCGAATCGTCAACGGTCAGGATTCTGCTCATGTGACTGGCTCCCAATCTGTCCCTTTGCTCTTTTTCAACCACAGAACGACCTCGACGTCGTCGGAGTGGAGGCACACGCGCCGCCAGCTCCCGTCGGGCGGCGGCGCGCCGTCCATCAGTCGAGGCAACCCCAGCGTCTTGTCCGGGCACAGGACGCCCTTGATTTGACCGGCGGTCATGTTGGCAAGCTCGCGGAGGGCGTCGTCGCGCAGCGCCTCGTCCGCCTGGAGCCCGGTCCCCACCAGCAGCGCAGCGCACAGGCGCTCCAGGCTGAGCCGGTCGCACGACAGGCCGACGGTCCACGCTCCGTCCCCCAGCGCGACGAGCGCGGTACGGCCGATCGGCCTCCGCCCGATGCGGCACGGCGCCGCGAGGAATCCCATGCGGGCCATGGTCAGCGTGACCTTGGAGATCAGGAGCGCGAGGCCCTCGTCGCTGATGCGCGTCATCGCGGCGCCCCCGCTCCCTCGGCGGAGTACCAGCCGCTGCCCAGCGAGCGCCCGCCCACCACGAGCTCGGTCACGCCCACGCCGAGGCCGCCCGGCTCCGCCGAGCGGAACAGCCGCTCGACGACGCGTTTCCGATCGACGTCGTTGAAGTAGATGAGCACGTTCCGGCACAGCACGAGGTCGAACCCCGACGGGTACGGTGCCGCGCCGAGCAGGTTGTGCACCATGTAGACGATGCGCTCGCGCAGGGCCGCCTTGGCGCGAAACCCGCGCGGGACGACGTCGAAGTGGCGGACCAGCCGCTCGGGCTCGAGCCCGCGGTTCACCTCGACCACGTTGTAGGTGGAGGCGCGCGCCCGCGCGATGGTGTCGCCGGACACGTCGGTGGCCAGGATGCGGACGCTGTCGAACGCCGCCGGCCAGCGCTCGGCGAGGAGCATCGCCAGGGACAGCGCCTCCTGTCCGGTGGCGCACGCCGCCGACCAGATGCTGAGCGGCCGCCCCGTCTGCACCAACGGCGGAAGGATCTGCTCCTCGAGCGTGCGCCAGAACGCGGGGTCGCGGAAGAACGACGTCTCGTGGGTGGTGATCGCGTCGAGGAGCGGGTCGGTCAGATTTTGGCCGGCGCCCGGCGCGCAGGCCGCGCGCACGAACTCGTCGACGCTGCGGAAGCCCAGCCGCAGCGCCACCCGCTGGAGCCGCCCGTCGAGGAGATAGTGGCGCTCCGGTTCGAGCACCACGCCGCACGCGCGGTAGGTGAACTCCTGCACGCGGGACCAGGTATCGCGCCTAGCCGACACGGGCACCTCGCGCGGGCGGCGCCTCTGCGCCGAGCTTGACCCGCCGGAGGATCCGCTCCGCGATCTCCGACAGCGGGGCGACCTCGTCGGCGAGACCGGCGGCGACCACCGCCCCGGGCATGCCCCACACCACCGACGAGCCCTTGTCCTGGGCGATGACCTGCCCGCCCGCGGACAGCACGTCGCGGCAGCCGCGGTAGCCGTCCTGGCCCATCCCCGTCAGCACCACCGCCAGCGCGCGCGGGCCGCAGATCGGCGCCAGGGAGCGGAACAGCGCGTCCACCGCCGGCCGGCAGAAGTTCTCGGCGGGCTCCTGATTCAAGCGCAGCACCAGGCGCGACCCGTGGCGGGCCACCATCATGTGATGGTCGCCCGGGGCCACCCACACCCCGGGGCCGCCGATGTCGTCGCCGTCGCGCGCCTCGACCGCGCGCATGCCCGTGCGCGATGCCAGGCGCTCGGCCAAGAGGCGCGTGAACACCGGGGGCATGTGCTGCACCACCAGCACGGGGACGGCGAAGCTCGGCCCCAGCCCCGCGAGGATCTCGACGAGCGCGTTCGGCCCCCCGGTCGACGCGCCGATGGCAACCACGTCGACCCGCGATGGGCCGAGCCGGCGCTCGCGCAGGGGGAGCGTGCTCGCCGAGCGGCGCGGCGCGAGCACTTCCCGGCGCCACAGCCCCTTCAGCTTGGACACGAGGTCGCCGCGGAATCGCCGGTAGGCCTCCTCCGCGTCGGCCGCCCCGGTCGGCTTGGTCACGTAGTCGGCGGCGCCGAGGCTGAGCGCGTCGAGGGTGATGGAGGCGCCGCGCGCGGTCAGCGCGCTGCACATGATGATGCGCGCGTCGGGCGCGACCTGGCGGATGAGCGGGATCGCCTGGAGCCCGCTGACGTCGGGCATCTCCACGTCGAGAATGATGAAGTCCGGCTGCTCCTCCTGGATGCGCGCCAGCGCCTGGCGGGCGCCGGCGAGCGAGCCCACGACCTCGATCTCGCGGTCGCCCTCGAGCGCGCGCGCGATCGCGCGGCGAGCGACCACGGAGTCGTCGACGATGAGGACGCGGGCGCGGGTCATTTATGCGGCACCTGCCGGGCGCGCCGGCGCGGGAGCCTGCGCGAACCGCGAGGCCATCGCCTGCAGGTCGGCGGACGTGCGGGCGAGCTCGGTGGCCGCCGCCTGGGTCTGGCTCGCCCCCTCGACCGCGCTCTGCGCGCTCATCGCCACGTTCGTGACGTTGCGCGCGATCTCCATGCTGCCGCGTGCCGATTCGGCGACGTTGCGGCTGATGTCCGACGACGTCGCGGTCTGCTCCTCCACCGCGCCGGCGATGGTCATGGAGATGTCGTTGATGTGACCGATGATGGAGCCGATCTGGCCGATGGCCTGCACCGCCTTGCGGGTGTCCGTCTGGATCGTCTCGATGCGGTGGCTGATCTCCTCCGTCGCCTTGGCGGTCTCCTTGGCCAGCTCCTTGACCTCGTTGGCCACGACGGCGAACCCCTTGCCCGCCTCGCCCGCGCGCGCCGCCTCGATGGTGGCGTTCAGCGCCAGGAGGTTCGTCTGCTGGGCGATGCTGGTGATCACCTTGATGACCTTGCCGATCTCCGCCCCCGACTCGCCGAGCTTGCCGATGGTGCCGTTCGTCGCCTCGGCGGCCTGCACCGCGGCGCTGGCGACCCGGGCCGCCTCGCTGGCGTTCTTGGCGATCTCGCGGATCGACGCGTTCATCTGCTCGACCGCCGCGGCGACCGCCTGCGCAGTCTTGGACACCTCCTCGCTCGCCGCCGACACCACGCCCGCGCGATCCGACGTCTCGCGCGCATTCGACTCCATGTGCGTCGACACCGCGTTGAGCTGGGTGGCTTGCGCCGCGAGGGCGACCGCGTTGCGGCCCATGAACCCGATCGACTCGGCCAGGTTGTCGACGGTGCGGTTGATGCCGCCGACGACCTCGGCGTACACGCCCTCCAGACCGTAGTCGCGGCAGCGCACGTCGAGCCTGCCGGCCGCGGTGGCGTCGATGACGCGCTTGAGCTCATGGATGAGGCCGCGCTGCGCCTCCGCGGACCGGCGCAGGCCGTCGGCGACCGTGCCCAGCTCGTCCGCGCCGCGGTAATCGATGCGCAGATCCATCTTGCCGTGGGCCATGGCGTCCGCGGTCTCCGCCAGCTGCCGGAGCGGCCGGGCCACGCCGCGGCCGAGGAGCTCGGACAGGACAACCGCCGCCGCCGCGATGAGGAGGAGCGCGCCGATCAGCCACGCGCGCGTGCTCACGAGCAGGTCGGATGTCGTGCGCGTGGCCGCGTCCGCGGCGTCGTCGTCGGCGTGGGCCGCCTCGGACAGCGCGTCCCACGCGGCCGCCTCGGCGTCGTTCAGCTGGGCGAGGAGCTGGGGCATGTCCCCGCGGCCGCCCCCGCGCGCGGTCGCGACCACGGCGCGCTGCAGCGTGCGGTAGCGCGACAGCTTGTCCCGGATCGCGCTCGTGCGCGCGGCCTCCACGTCCGACGCGTGGAACGCGGCGAGCTTGGCCCACAGGCCGTCGATGTCCGTCCACTCGGAGGCGATCGCCGTCTCGTTGTCGTGCGCCTCGGCCGGTGTCAACGCGGTCCGCAGCGTGAGGATCCGTTCCATGAGGAACTTCTCCTGCATGGTGTCGAGCATGCGCGCGGCCGGCATGCGCGTCTCGGACAGGTCGCGCGAGTGGCTCGCCATGTCCCGCAGGCGGGACACCGCGAACGCGCCGGTGGCCCCGATGAACGCGAGGAGCGAGACGACGAGGACGCGGATCTTGGTTCGGACGCGGATGTTCTGCAGCATGGTGTCCTTTACTGGGGAACCCTCACCACCTCGTCGACGACGAGGTGCAACAGGAGCTCGCCGGGGAGCTTGTAGGCGCCGCGATAGAGCGCGCGCGACGGCCCGCGCAGCGTCTCGGGCGGGGGCGCGAAGTCCTCGTCGCTGACACCGAGCACTTCGCCCACGTCGTCGGCGACGAGGCTCACCGGGCCGTGGGGGGTGCGCACGACCACGTTCGCCGGGCTCGCGGGCGGGGTATCGGCCAGGCCGAGACGCCGGCGCAGGTCGATTGCGGTGACGATCTGCCCGCGCAGGTTGATGAGCCCGCGAATCGCCGGCGCGGCCAGCGGCACGCGCACGATCGGGAGGTGGCGCAGCACCTCCTGCACCCGCGCCACCTCGATGCCGAGGAACAGCGGGCCGACGCGGAAGGTGCAGAGCTCGATCACGCCGCCACCCCCAGGCGCGGCCGCGCGGTCCCGAGCAGCTCGCCGAGGTCGAGGAGCTCGGTGACCCGGCCCTTCACCACCAGCGAGCCCACCACGCCCGGCCGCGGGGAGCGCCGCTCGACCTTCGCCGGGCATTGCACGATGTCGAGGATCTCGCTCACCACCACGCCGACCTGGCCCGCGAGCACGACGTCCAGCCGGTCGCCGGCGTCGCCCGCGTCAACCTCGCCGAGCAGCGTGGACAGACGCCGCAAGGGAAGGATCGCGCCGTGGTACTGCACGACCTCCTCGTCGCCGGTGCGCTCGATCGCGGCGACCGGGATCTGCGCCAGGCGGTGAACCCCCGACAGCGGGATCGCGACGACGCCGCCGCTCGCTCCGCGGCACAGGAGCAGCGCCTCGTCGTCGACCGGCGCGGGGACGGGGACGGCGGCCGGCGCCGGGGCGGTCGCGCGCCGCGCGACGTCGCCGACGGCGCCCGCGGCCGCGGCCACGCCGGCGACGTCGAGGATGAGCGCGACCCCGCCGTCGCCGAGGACGGTGGCGCCGGAGAACGCGCCGATGGAGCGGAAGTGCGCCGACAGCGGCTTGACCACGATCTCGGCCGTGTCCTGGATCTCGTCGACGAGGAGGCCGAAGGGCTGCTCCTGCGTCTGGAGGACGATGATGTTGACCGACTCGGGCGCGTCCCCGGGGGCGTCTCCGAGCACCGCCCGCAGGTCGACGATGGGCAGGAGGCGCCCGCGCAGGCGGTACACGCGCGCGCCGTGGAAGCTCTCCAGCCGGTCGGCGGGGGCCCGCACCAGCTCGACCAGGCTGGCCTGCGGGATGGCGTAGCGAGCCCCGCCGCTGGCCACGATCAGCGCCGGGATGATGGCCAGGGTCAGCGGGATCCTGACCCGGAACGTCGTCCCCCGCCCCGCGGCGGTGTCCACGTCCACCGTGCCGCCGATGCGCTCGATGTTCGTGCGCACGACGTCCATGCCGACGCCGCGGCCGGACACCGCGGTCACCTCGGCGGCGGTGGAGAAGCCGGGGAGGAAGATCAACGACAGGAGCTCGCGCTCGCCCATCGCGCCCGCCGCGTCGACCGACATCAGCCCGTGGGCGACCGCTTTGCGACGGATCTTCTCGGAGTCGATGCCGTTGCCGTCATCGGCGATCTCGATGTTCACGTGTCCGGCGGCGTGGTACGCGCGCACCGACACGGTGGCCTGCGGCGGCTTGCCGCGGGCGCGGCGGACGCCCGGGTCCTCGACCCCGTGGTCGATGGCGTTGCGCACGAGGTGCGTGAGCGGGTCCCTGATCGCCTCGATGAGCGTGCGGTCGAGCTCGGTGGCGGCGCCGTCGATCTGGATGCGCACGTCCTTGCCGCAGGCGGCGGCGACGTCGCGCACCAGGCGGGGGAGCTTGGCGAACACCTGCTCGATGGGGAGCATGCGCGTCTTCATCACGCCTTCCTGGAGGTCGGCGGTGATGACGTTCAGGCGCTGGATCGCGGCGAGCAGCGTCGACGACGGCTGGTTGGCGGTGAGCTGGAGCACCTGGTTGCGCGTGAGCACGAGCTCGCCGACCAGGTTCATCAGCTTGTCGAGGAGCACGACGTCGACGCGCACGCTGGTGTCGGCGATCGCGCCAGACGGTGGCGGTGCCGGCGCGGGCGCGGGGGCGCGCGGGGCGGGCGCCGGCGCGGGCGCGCCGCGGCTCATGGCCTCGAGGTGGGCGACGAGCGCGGCGTGCGTCTCGCCGCCCTCCGAGCCGGACGCCTCGATGGTCGCGAGCGCGCCCTTGACGGCATCGACCATGGCGAGGAGGCCCTCGGCGATCGCGGGCACATATTCGAGCTCCTCGTCGCGCACCAGCGACAGCAGGTTCTCCGCCGCGTGGGCGAGCTTCTCCAGCCGCGCGAAGCCGAGGAAGCCGCAGGTGCCCTTGATGGTGTGGACGGACCGAAAGATCGACGCCAGCGTGGTGGCGTCCTCGGGATTGGACTCGAGCGCGACGAGCTCGCGCTCGATGCGCTCGACGTTCTCGTGGCTCTCGACGAGAAACTCGGCGACGATGTCGGCGTTGTCGGACATTCCTCCGGCCATGGGATTAGCAACCCTCGTACCAGGCGCGGCGCACGCGGCCCTACCTCGGCGCCACCGAGCCCATTCGGGCAGTTAGGGGATCAGTCATCGGCGTCCTTTCCAGGGCGTGGACCGGCCTCCCTGGCCCCGGCGCCCACGTTCCCGACGAGGACCAGGACCCCGTCGACGCCGCCGCAGACGACGCGCGTCGCCTGCGTGCGCTCGCCGGCGGGGACGAGCGGCGAGCCCGCGCGAATGGGCAGGCCGAGCGCCAGGCTTCCGTCGACGAGCCGCATCCGCCGCATCACCGCACCGGCGACGATGTTCACGATCTCGCCCATCGCGTCGAGGATCTCCGCCTGCGACAGGGGGCCGACCGCGAGACCGCCGAGCAGCGCGCGGGCCATCGCCTCGCAGCCGGCGGACGACGCGAGCCACCCCACGTAGACCACGTCGCCGCCGCGTCCCACGATCGGCAGGTAGACGCCGGAGAGATCGCGCGGCGGGGGGACCCGTTCGATCGCGCGGACCGATCCGAGGCCCATCGCGCGCGCGACGTCGGTCGCGCCCTCGACGAGCTCGCCCATCCACCGGTCGGCGGCAACGAAAGCCATCGACCCGCGAATCGTCCGTCCGGGGCGCGGTTTGAAGGGGGGTGCCCTACGGGGCGCGCCGGCTCAGCGGGACACTTCCACCAGGATCACGGTGACATTGTCGGTGCCGCCGGCAGCGTTCGCCCGGCCGACCAGATCGTCGCAGGCGCGCTGGAGGTCGGGCATTTGCCCCGCCTCGAGGAGCCCCGCGTCGTCGACGAGGCCGCACAGTCCGTCCGAGCACAGGAGCAGCCGATCGCCGGGGAGGAGAAGCTGCTCCTGGATCTCGACCTCGACGTCCTCGCGCATGCCGAGGGCCCGGGTGATGACGTTCTTGTGGGGGAAGGCCCGTTGCTCCTCGTCGCTCATGCCGGGGTAGGCGCGTTTCATGTCCTCGAGGAACGAATGGTCGCGGGTGAGCTGCTCGAGACGCCCGTCGCGAATGCGGTAGGCGCGCGAGTCCCCCGCGTGGCCCAGGATGGCGCGATCGCCGACGGCGGCGATCGCGACGATCGTGGTGCCCATCCGGCGCTGGCCGGCGTCCGCGCCCGACCGCGCGTAGATGCGCTGGTTCGCCAGCCGGATGGCGCAGACGAGGCGGTTCGCGTCCGCCGAGATGCCGCGCAGGGCGCGGTACGGCCACGTGGCGTCGTCGTCGCGCGAACGGGCGTAGAACTCGCTCAACGTGTCGACGGCGAGCCGCGACGCGACCTCGCCCGATTCGTGCCCTCCCATGCCGTCGGCGACGACGAACACGCGGTCCTCGGGGAGGAGGCCGAAGCTGTCCTCGTTGTGGTTGCGCACGCGCCCCACGTCGGTCTTCGCGGCATAGCGCAGTGGGACGGTCTTCTTTGGCGACGCCTGGCTCACCACGCTCCGGGTTCCCTCACAGGATACGAGGTCTCGGCGGACGCGCTTCCCGGGCTGGCTCGAGCAAGCGCTTCGTCCTCCACCCCATAATCATCAGGAATGGCTCGCGTTTTCAAGCCTTGGATCGCATGTCCCATCACGGGCGCGGGCGCAAGGATGGACGACGCCGCGCGCGGCGCCCACCTCCGTCGGTGAATGGATGGTCGGATCGATCGGCATGAAGGTAAATGAATGTTTCTTGTTGACAGGGTAATCATGTGTGCGGCAACGTACGTGTCGATCCGCTGGTAGGACCACGCATGCACGCTGCTCGGGTCGTCGGCGTTTGCCCGTTCGAGATTCCAGACCCGCAGCTAGCAGCCTCGCTATGTAGGTCGGGAGCGCATGGTGTACTCGATGTAGGTCTAGATGCGAGCGCCGCCCGACGCGCCATGGCCGCCGTCGGGGAGCAGGTGCGCGGCGGGTGGGGGGTGAGGCTGCCGGAGGGGACTTCCCTCGGGCCCTCCGACCTGCCGGCCGGCGTGACGATGGTGATCCTCGGCGCCGGTGTGCCGGTCGCCCCGTTTCGCCCGAGGCGCGTGATGGTGCAGGTGACCTGCCTCGACGAGGCGCGCGCCGCGCTCGCCGACGGCGCCGACGCGATCATCGCCAAGGGGAACGAGAGCGGGGGCCGCGTCGGCGACGCGACGACGTTCGTCCTTCTCCAGGAGCTCGTCGGCGAGCTCGGAGGGAGGATCCCGATCTGGGCGCAGGGCGGCATCGGCCTCCACACCGCCGCGGCGTGCATGGTCGGCGGCGCGGCGGGCATCGTCCTCGACGCGCAGCTGGCGCTCGTCGAGGAGTCCAACCTTCCCCCGGCGGTGAAGGCCGCCGTGCGCGCGATGGACGGGAGCGAGACCATCGTCGTCGGCGGGCGACGCGTCCTTTCGCGCCCCGATCGCGCCGCGCACCTCCTGCCGGTCGGCCAGGACGGCGCGTTCGCCCGCGCGCTCGCCGAGCGCTTCCACACCACGGCGGGCGTGGTGCGCGCGTTCGTCGACGCATCCACCCGCGGCGCCCGCCGCGCGCGCGAGCTCGATCCGCTGGGGAGCGGCGCGCCGCTCGCCCGGGCCCACGGCGTCCGCTACCCCATCGCGCAAGGGCCGATGACCCGGGTCAGCGATCGCGCCGCGTTCGCCGACGCCGTGTCCCGCGCCGGCGCCCTGCCGTTCCTCGCCCTGTCGCTCATGCGCGGCGAGGAGGCGCGCGCGCTCGTCGCCGAGACCGCGCGCCTGCTCGAGGGGCGCGCGTGGGGGGTCGGCATCCTCGGCTTCGTCCCGCCCGACCTGCGCGAGGAGCAGCTCGCGCTCATCCGCGAGTTCCGCCCGCCGGTGGCGCTCATCGCCGGCGGCCGCCCGGCCCAGGCCAAGCCGCTGGAGGAGCGGGGGATCGCCACGTACCTGCACGTCCCCTCGCCGGGGCTGCTCGACCTGTTCCTCCGCGACGGGGCGCGCCGGTTCATCCTCGAGGGGCGCGAGTGCGGCGGCCACGTCGGGCCGCGCTCGAGCTTCGTCCTGTGGGAATCGGCGATCCAGCGCCTCCTGGCCGAGCCGGCGCTGGGCGAGGTGAGCGTCCTTTTCGCCGGCGGCATCCACGACGGTCGCTCGGCGGCGATGGTGGCCGCAGCGGCCGCGCCGCTCGCCGCGCGCGGGGCCAAGATCGGCGTCCTGTGCGGCACCGCGTACCTGTTCACCCACGAGGCGGTCGCGTCGGGCGCGATCCTGCCCGGGTTCCAGGCGGCGGCGGTGACGTGCGAGCGCACCGTCCTCCTCGACACCGCGCCGGGGCACTCGACGCGCTGTCTCGACAGCGAGTACGTGCGCGCGTTCGAGGCCGAGCGGGCGCGGCTGGTGGCGGAGGGGCGAAGCGCGTCCGAGGTGTGGGAGGCGCTGGAGCAGCTCAACGTGGGGCGGCTGCGCATCGCCGCCAAGGGGCTGGTCCGCGCCGGCGCGGAGCTCGTCCCGGTCGACGCCGACGTCCAGCGGCGCGACGGCATGTACATGCTCGGACAGGTCGCGGCGCTCCGCCGGGCGACGCTCACGATGGCCGACCTCCACACCGAGATCAGCGGCGGGTCCACGCGCGAGCTCCGCGCGGGCGCGCCCGCGGTGGTCGAGACGCCGCGCCCGGCGCCGCTCGACGTCGCGATCGTCGGGATGGCCGCCATCTTCCCCGGCGCGCCCGACCTCGGCGCGTTCTGGGCGAACATCCTTTCCGGCAAGAACGCGATCACCGAGGTCCCCCCCGAGCGGTGGAACATCGACCTCCATTACGACCCGAAGGGCACGGGCGAGCGGACGCCGTCGAAGTGGGGCGGATTCCTGCCCGAGGTCCCGTTCGAGCCGGGCATCTACGGCATCCCGCCGAGGTCGCTGGCGGCGATCGAGCCGGTGCAGCTGCTCAGCCTCGAGGTCGCGCGCCGCGCCCTCGAGGACGCCGGCTACGCCGAGCGCCCGTTCGACCGCGAGCGCGCGTCGGTGATCTTCGGCGCCGAGGCGGGGACGGACCTGTCGGGCGCCTACGGCTTCCGCGCGGCCCACCGCCAGTACCTGGGAGAGATGCCGGAGGAGCTCGACCGCAGCCTCCCCAAGCTCACCGAGGATTCGTTCCCCGGCGTCCTGGCCAACGTCATCGCCGGCCGGATCGCGAACCGCCTCGACCTGGGCGGGGCGAACTACACCGTCGACGCCGCCTGCGCGTCGTCGCTCGCCGCGGTGGACGTCGGGTGCAAGGAGCTCGCGTCGGGGACCAGCGACCTCGTCATCTGCGGCGGCGCCGACCTGCACAACGGCCTGAACGATTACTTGATGTTCGCCAGCGTGCACGCGCTGTCGCCAACGGGGCAGTGCCGCCCGTTCGACGCCGCCGCCGACGGGATCGCCCTGGGCGAGGGAGTCGCGGCGCTGGTGCTCAAGCGCCTCGCCGACGCCGAGCGCGACGGCGACCGGGTGTACGCCGTCATCAAAGGTGTGGGCGCATCGAGCGACGGCAAGAGCCTGGGGCTGACCGCGCCCCGCAAGGAGGGGCAGAAGCGGGCGCTCGATCGCGCCTACGCGCGCGCCGGGCTCTCGCCGGCGGCGGTGGAGCTCGTCGAGGCGCACGGGACGGGCACCGTCGTCGGGGACAAGACCGAGCTGGCGACGCTCGCCGAGACGTTCGGCGCCGCGGGGGCCCGCGCCGGCGCCTGCACGCTCGGGTCGGTGAAGTCGCAGATCGGCCACACCAAGTGCGCGGCCGGCCTCGCCGGGCTGATCAAGACGGCGCTGGCGGTCCACCACCGCGTGCTGCCGCCGACGCGCAACATCCGCTCGCCCAACCCGGCCTACGATCGCGACACGAGCCCGTTCGTCTTCCGCGATGCGGCGCATCCGTGGCCGGCGGCGGAGCGGCGCGCCGCCGTGAGCGCGTTCGGCTTCGGCGGGACGAACTTCCACGCGGTGATCGAGGGGCACGGCGAGGCGCCCGCCGTCGGCCTCGAGGAGTGGCCGGCCGAGCTGTTCGTGCTGCGCGGGGCGACGCGCGCGGCCGCCGCGGCCGCTGGCGCCGCGGTCGAGGCGCTCGCCGCGGCCGGCCACCGCCTGCGCGACCTCGCCCGCAGCGTGGCGGAGGGCTCCGGCCCGGCGCAGATCGCGTTCGTCGCCGAGAGCGCGGACGACCTGCGCGCCAAGCTGGCGGCGGCGCGCGACGCGGCGCGCCCGTCGACGACCGGCAGCATCTTCGTCGCCGACGTCCCCGACGAGGTGCGCGGCGGCGCGCTGGCGATGCTGTTCCCCGGGCAGGGGAGCCAGCGCCCGGGGATGCTCGCCGATCTGTTCGTGGCGTTCCCGTCGCTGCAGGACATCCTCGCGCGCGGTAAGGCGTGGCTGCCGATCCTTTTCCCGCCGGCGGCGTTCACGCCGGCGGAGCGGAACGCGCGGCGCGCGGCGATCACCGACACGCGCGTGGCCCAGCCCGCGCTCGGCCTGTGCGACCTCGCCGCGGCGCATCTCCTCCAGCGCTGCGGCGTCCGCGGCGCGATGCTCGGCGGGCACAGCTACGGCGAGCTGGCGGCGCTCGCCGTCGCCGGGGCGCTGCGCGAGGACGATCTGCCGGCGCTGAGCGAGGGGCGGGCGCTCGACATCCTTGCAGCGGCCCGCGGCGCGCCCGGCACCATGGCGGCGGTCAAGGCGGGCGCGGCCGAGGTGACCGCGGCGCTCGGCGAGGGCTCCGGCGTCGTCCTCGCGAACCTCAACGCCCCCGATCAGACGGTCATCGCCGGCTCCGACGAGGCGGTGGACGCGGCGGTGTCGCGCCTCGCGGCGGCGGGGCTGTCCGCGCGGCGGATCCTGGTCGCCTGCGCGTTCCACAGCCCGATCGTCGCGGCCGCGGGCGAGGCGTTCCGCCGCCGCCTCGACGGCGTGTCGGTCGTCGCGCCCAGAGTGCCCGTGTACTCGAACACGACCGCCGAGCGCTACCCCGACGACGCCGACGCGATCCGCGCGCGCCTGGGGGAGCAGATCGGCCGCACGGTGCGCTTCGCCGACGAGATCGAGGCGATGTACGCCGCCGGCGCGCGCATCTTCGTCGAGGCGGGGCCGGGCACGGTGCTGACCGACCTCGTCGACCGCGTCCTCGGCGACCGCCCGCACCTCGCGGTCGCGATCGACCGCAGCGGGGAGCCGGGCCTCCCGACGTTTCTCGGCGCGCTCGCGCGCCTGTGCACGGCGGGGGTCGATGTGGACCTTCGACCGCTCTACGTGGGTCGCGGGGCGCGCACGCTCGACCTCGCGGCGCCGCCACGCGTGGGGCCGTCTCCGACGGCCTGGATGGTGAACGGGCAGATGGCTCGACCACTCGTCGGGGAGCTCCCCGACTTTGCGATGAGGCCAATCATGAACCCGATCGTCGTCGAGAAACGGCCCGCGGAGCCCCCGCGCGACGCCGTCCTGCTGGAGTACCTGCGCGCGATGCGCGAGCTCGCCGAGGCGCAGCGACAGGTGCTGCTGCGCTATCTGGGCGACGGCGTGGTCGACGCGATGGTGCTGCCGGCGGCGCCGGCGCCGCCGGCGCTGCCGCCGCCCCCGGCGAACGGGCATGCGAAGATCGTGGCGCCGCCGGTCGTGAAGAGCCCGCTCGAGGTCCTCGTCGCGGTGGTGAGCGAGCGGACCGGGTACCCGGCGGAGATGCTCGACCCGGATCTGGATATGGAGGCGGACCTGGGGATCGATTCGATCAAGAGGATCGAGATCCTCGGGACGCTGGGGGAGCGGATCGGGATGGCCGCGGCCGCGGAGGGGGAGCGGTCGGCGATGATCGAGGAGCTCGCCGGGGTGAAGACGCTGAGGGGGATCGCGGGGTGGGTGGAGAAACGGACGTCCACGGCCACGTCGCCGTCGCCGTCGCCGTCAACGTCAACGACAACGTCAACGTCAACGTCAACGACGACGACCACGCCCGAGGAAGAGTCGATCGGACGATACGTGCTCGCATTGGAGCCGCTCGCGGCGGCGGCGGGAACGCTGAAGGTCGACGGCAAGACGTTCGCGATCACCGACGACGGCCGTGGCATCGCGCGGGCGCTGGCGGCGCTTCTGGTCTGCAACGGCGCCGACGCGCGCGTCGTCGCGATCGGGGACGCGGTGGGCAAGGTCGATGGCCTCGTCCACCTGGCGTCGCTCGCCGAGGCGCCGGTGCCGGGGCAGAGCAAGCTGCTGTTCGACCTCGCCAAGGACGCGGTCGTGGAGGGCGCGACGTGGCTGTACGCCGCCACGGCGATGGGCGGAGCGTTCGGGCTCGCGCCGGCCGCGAGCGCGGTGCGCCTGCCCTGCATCGGCATCGTCGGGCTGCTGAAGAGCATCGCCAAGGAATGGCCGGGGGTGCGCGTGCGCGCTGTCGATCTCGATCCGACCGCCGAGCCCGCGGCGGTCGCCGAGCTCCTCCTCGCCGAGATCCTCGCCGGCGAGGGACCCGTGGAGGTCGGCTACGTCGGCGGCGCGCGCCATGCGGTCCGCGTCGTCCCGGCGCGCCCCGACGAGAGCCCGCTCGCGCCGCTGGCGCTCGACGAGCTCCTCGCCAAGGAGTCGGTCGTCCTCCTCACCGGCGGAGCGCGCGGCATCACCGCGCGGGTGGCGGTCGCGCTGGCGGAACGCTTCGGCTGTCGCCTCGAGCTGGTGGGCCGCTCGCCCCTGCCGGCGACGGAGGACCCCGACCTCGAGGACTGCGGCGACGCCGCGGCGCTGCGGCGCGCGCTCCTCGCCCGGGCCGACGGGCACACCCCCAAGCAGATCGACGCGGCCATCGCCGCGGTCCTCGCCGCGCGCGAGCTCCGCGCCACGCTGGCCGCGATCGAGGCGGCCGGTGCGGTGGCGTCGTACCACACGGTC